>JBOHME010000169.1:0-4969 GCA_050729795.1 Allostellaceae bacterium
GCGCAGCTACTGTGAATCGGCGCGGGGTCCGGACGCCGATCGGCGTCGAGCCGGAGGGGTCACGCGGCCGCGCCGTTTTACAAAGTGGGTTGCCGTGACGGGCGCATGAGGAGGGCGCGCGATTACCTGCAGCGTATCGGCTCGGGAGTTCCCGTGAGCATCGCCGATCGCCTCTGCGGGTCGATCACGTGCGCTCGCCTGCGACGAGTTCTATCCCACCTGTGCTTTTCGCCCCCGCTTTGTCGGAGGGAGCGCGCCGAGGCGGGATGAGAACTGTTTGCATGCGTTATCTATCCGCCAAGGATACCCCATTCCCAAATGGGGCGCGTGAGCGTCCGGCGACGCCGGCCGACCCCGTGCCGACAGCCGAGCACCGGAGCATACGCGAGGAGCGCAGGCCGCCAGCTTTGCCAGATGCATAATTGTTGATAGCAATCGATTGGCAAAGTGGCGGCGCGGGGTCGGGCGGCTGCGCCCGACAAAGCGGGGGCGAATAGCGAGGAGTTGCGGGGAGTTTTCGTCAGGGATGTTGTCTGAAAGGTACAAATCAGGCGTACCCCTATTGTACCTATCATCATTCCCCTTTCCTATTTGAAAAATGCATTTCCCCACTGGGTATTATTTAAGGTTTCGGCATGCCGCTTCCGCTGTGTCGGGGGGCTCGTTCATAATTTCAGATAGCCGTAAATGAAAAGGCCGCCGACGGCCCAGGTACCGCTGATTAAGGCGGCAATGGTCAACAGTTGATGGAACATGGCTGGTTCCTTGCCCGCGCGAGGTGACAAATCGAGGGTTGGCGGCTCGTCACGCCATCAGCGCGGGCAGAGACATGCTGCACGACCACACCTGCGCCGGTCTGAAAGGCGCGCAGTGCACGCTGGAGCCGTGATGGGTGATCCGGCGATGAGGTTGCGTTGCCGGCGTGCCGGGCTCGCTTACCTCTGACCGGCGCTTACCACGACCTTTGCCACCAGCAAAGCGTCCCGAGCAAAAAACGCCGCGTGGCGTGTCGCCGCACGCCAAGCCGAGCCGGAAAGCGCCACGTTGGGACGCCTCGTTCCGCCGTGAAGGCCATGCAGTCAGGTCGATATATCCGATGCCTTGTAATGGACGGCAGAGGACGAAAGAAAGGCGCGCTGATCTGACGACAGAACAAACTTATTCCCACCGCTACACTCCCAATCTCGGCCATTTATGGGAACGTCGAAGTCAGGACGATCTGCGCAAGCGCGGCCGGCCACCATTCTTCCCGTTCTCCCACGAGTTGACTCCTTTGCGCGCCGAAGTCCGTGAGCCGCAAAAGCGCGCCGCCTCGCTCGCACCGGTCGATTACAACGCACACTACCCGAGCGTTTGCGGAAGAGCTTCCCCACTCGCCACCCGCCCTTGAGGACAGATTCTCCTCGACCGGCAGCGGCCAGTTTCCCCGCTGCTTCTGCTTGGGCTTGTGGATCATCAGCCCTGGGACGTGCCGCTTGCGGGCCGCGCCGCAGCTCCGTCTTGAGGCTCTTCGACCTGCGGCGAGCCGATCAGGGCGCGAAACTTCTGGATCGACTCGTTGGTCGCGGCCACCAGTAGGCCATCACGGACCTGCAATCGCGTGCCGCCGTGGGGGATGATCTCGCGTTCACCGCGGATCACGCCGACGATGACCACGCCCATGTCGGCCAAGCCCAGGCTGCGCACCTCTCTACCGGCCACCGGGGAACCGGCCGGCATCGAGAGGTGGTAGAGCTGCTCCTGGCGCATGCGCACGGCGACGCCTTCGCCGCGGTCCAGAGCCGCCTTCAACTCGCTGTCCAGGATGTCGCGGTCGAGGCGGACCTGCTGACGGCGCAGCAGATCGGCCGCCGTCTGGTAGAACAGGTCGCGATAGACCGGGCTGTCCGCGGGGGTGCGGGCCTGGCATTCGTAGATCGTCGTGTACTTGGCATTCCGGGACAACAGCAGCTGCACCAGAAAGGCGATAGCGACGGCCAGCATCGTCGGCATGATCAGCGTGAAACCGCCCGTCATCTCGATCACCATCACCATCGCGGCGATGGGTACCCGGGCGGTCCCGGCAAAGACCGCCGCCATCCCGACGACAGCCAGCCAGACGCCATCGATATCGACGTGAAGCATGTGCAGCAGACCGGCAAAGGTACCGCCCAACATGACCCCGACGTAGAGCGTCGGTCCGAATACCCCGCCGGACCCGCCCGAGCCGACAGTGAGCGATAGTGTCAGGATCTTGCCGAAGGTGAGCAGCAGCAAGACCCAGACGACCAGCCCCGATTCGCCTTGCAGCACGAATTGCATGTAGCCATAACCGCCGCCGGTGATTGGCGGAACGGCAATACCGATCAGACCGACGGCCAGGCCCCCGATCGCCGGTTTGAGCGCGCGCGGCACCTTCAGCGCTACGAACCAGTCGCGGATTCCGTAGTAGATCCGCGGCATCAGCGCGCCCACCCCGCCCGCCATGACGCCGAGCAGGCTGAACCACAGCAGGTCCAGCGGTATCAGGGCCCGGGGGCTCTTGGGCAACAGGAACAGCGGAGTATAGCCCGAGAACACGCCGGTGATGGAATAGGCGATCGAGGCCGAGATCAGCGTGAAGATCAGCGCGCCGCCCTCGAAGGCCATCTGCGAATAGAGGATCTCGACTGAGAAGATGGCGGTGCCCAGCGGGCTTTTGAAGATTGCCGACAGCCCGGCGGCCATGCCGATCAGGAGCACGATCCGGCGCTCTTCATCGGGCAGCCTGAACAGGTGCCCGATGATCGCGCCCACGCCCGAGGCGATCTGCGCCGTCGGCCCCTCGCGCCCGCCCGAACCGCCGGTGCCGATGGTAATCGCGCTGACCAGTGTCTTGACGAAAGGGACCCGCGTCCGCATCCGCCCGTTGTTGCGGTGAAAGCCGATCAGCGTGGCGTCGGTGCCGTGGCCCTCGGTCTCGGGCGCCAAACCATAGATCAGCAGACCGGCTGCGAGCCCGCCCAGCGTGGTCGAAACCGGCATCCACCAGTACAAGTGTGTGAACGGCTGAGGTGCTCTGGTCATCGTATGGGCGGTGGCGACGCGAATGGTGTTGTATCCGCCGACGGTGGCCAACACATAAGTTTCGAAGAAATGCAGCAAAAACAGAAACAGCTGCGCCCCCAGCGCCCCGATCACCCCGAGCACGACGCAGATCAGGATCAGACGCGGTGTACGTTGGAGATCGAGCAGCCACATGTCAGCCTTGTCCTCTTGGAGATCTCTCGGTTGTGGGCTGGCTCAGCGGCTGTCGGCCAGCATTAGTCGTCCATGGCCGGCCGACGGTCCTGGCATCAGGCCTGCTGGGTGATCATGTACACCGCGAATATCCGCTGCATAACGTGAAGGGCGCAGCCGGTTGGCAAGGATGATGCCGAGCGCCCCGCCCGCGATCCCGGCTACAATCATGACGCCACTCTGAGCAAGCCTCACGTCGCCCGCCGAAACGTATTCGATTGCGTCCAGAGCAGCGAACGCAGCGATCGGCACCATCGATGTGCCGAGGAGCGCAGGTCGATCGCCGCCGCGTGGGCTCTATTCCGAATATGTGGTAGAGTTCGTCCTCGCGTACCTGTTCGGGATCGCCTTTCAGTATTTTCGATCCGCGCGCTGCGCCAGGTCGCGCCCGGCGAGGCAATCGTCGACGCGGTGAAGGCGGAAACCTTGTCGCTGACCGCTTTCGAGGTCGGCATGTTTGCCTGGATGGCGGTGATCTGGTTCCTGCTGATGCCGTCGCATCGGCCGGACGCTTCGAATATCGTGTTCTGGCTCATGATGCAGATCGGCATGGTGCTCAGATACCTGACGACCTATCCGGCGAACTGGCTGCTCGTCAGATGGGGCGTGAAGAGCGGGATGTAGGGCACGCGAGCTTCGTGCCGGTGCAATGCTTCACCAGAATAACAGATACTTCACCAGCACCGCGACTGCCAGCACGAGCACGACGATGACAATGAGTCAAACCAGACCCATGCCCCACACCGTGCTTCCCATGTCGTGCATCGTCGCGCCGGTTCCTCCCTTGAAGTGGCTTGCGCCGCTTGATTCGGCGACGACACGCATGTGCGCAAGGCTGCGGTCAGCTTCTCCGGCGTCACATCCTGCGAAAAGAGCGCATTCAGCTTTCCGCTTGACGAGATCGGCGCCGGATTGATCGTTCTGGCGCGGCTCATAATAGACCCAGTACGCTTTGGCGACCGCCGCAATCTGTTGATCGCCTCCAGTCAGCCCGGTGATGCGCGTATCAAAATTCCCGAGATAGCTCCCGAGCCGTTCGGGCGTGTCGCGCTTGGGATCAACCGTGATGAAGAGCGGCGCGATGCGATCCGCGAGCGGCCCCAGATCTTGCAGTGTGGTCGCCATCTTCTGGAGCGTCAGCGGACATTCGTCCGGGCAGTTCGTGTAACCGAAGAAGACGAGCATCCAGCGGCCGCGATAATCGGCGTCGGTAACAGGATGCCCTTTCTCGTCGTTGAGCTCGAACGGACCGCCGATCGGCACACCCGCGGGGACACTCACCGTCACCCCGCGGCAAGACCAGCTCGCGCACGCCCGGAACAAATTCGAATACAGCGATGGCGGCCAGCAACAGCGCTATGCCAGCAAACGCGATCCAACGTATGACCCGCAGCGCTCTCATGCCGGCTTCGCCAGCCCTTGGTAGAGATACGTATGCGTGCGAGGTCCGGGCAGCCTGGAGTTCTCCAGCGCCTCGATTTGAAAACCGTTGCCGCTGATTAAGTCGTCCATTTTTCGATTCAGATGGCAGCCGCCAGCGAGACGCGACCACAATGGATCGAGCCGGTCCTGCCAACGCGCGACACCGGGCTCGGGCGCGCGTCCATGCTCGACGAAAAGCAGTGCACCGCCCGGTCTCAGCACGCGGCGCATTTCGGCGAGCGCCTGTGCCATATTCGAAATCGGCACAAGGTCCAGGTCGTGATGGCGG
>JBOHME010000170.1:0-4941 GCA_050729795.1 Allostellaceae bacterium
TGGGAATTCGGCGAGCCCGATTGGGAGCGCACGCGGCTTTTTCTGATGTTCGGCGTCGCCGAGGACCACGATTCGAACCCGATCAAGATCGCGCTCTCCGGGCTGCGCCGGCGCGGCGCCAAATTCATCTCGGTCAACCCGGTGCGCACCGGCTACTCAGCGATCGCCGACGAGTGGATCGGGATCCGGCCGGGGACCGACGGCCTGTTCGTGCTGGCGCTGATCCACGTGCTGCTCGCATCCGACCGGATCGATCTCGACTATCTCGCCCGCTACACCAACGCCGCCTGGCTCGTGATCCAGGCGCCGGGCGCACCCGATGACGGCCTTTTCGCCCGCAATGCGCAGGGCGAGCCGCTGGTTCTCGAAGCCTCGGGCTCGCTGGCGAGCGGCATGGAAGCCGGGGTCGCCGCCCGGCTCGTCGGTGACGCGGTGCTGTCCGACGGCAGGCGTGCGATACCGGTGTTTCAGCTGATCGCCGAGCGCTACCTCGATCCGGGCTACGCGCCCGAAGCCGTGGCCGAGCGCTGCGGCATTTCGGCGGCGACGATCCGGCGACTTGCCACCGAGATCGCCCACACCGCGTTTGAGGAAGTGATCGAGCTACCGGTGCCGTGGACCGACTGGGCCGGCCGCCATCACAAAACCATGCGCGGTCGCCCGGTGTCTGTGCACGCAATGCGCGGCATCTCGGCGCATTCTAACGGGTTCCAGACCTGCCGCGCGCTCCACCTGCTGCAGCTCCTGCTCGGCACCGTCGATGTGCCGGGTGGCTGGCGCTACAAGTCGCCGCACCCCAAGCCGTGCCCGCCCGGACCCAAACCGGCCGGCAAGTCGGCGCAGGTCGTTCCGGGCCAGCCCTTGCCGGGCATCCCTCTCGGCTACCCGATGTCGCCCGAGGATCTGATCCTCGACGCCGCGGGCGGGCCGGCGCGGATCGACAAGGCGTTTTCGTGGGAGGCGCCGATCGCCGCTCACGGGATGATGCAGATGGTCATCCGCAACGCCGTCAAGGGCGACCCCTACCCAATCGACACGCTCTTTATGTATATGGCGAACGCGGCCTGGAACTCGGCAATGAACAGCGCCGGGACGATGGCGATGCTGACCGAGAAGGATGCGGCGAGCGGCGAGTACCGGATCCCGCGGATCATCTATGCCGACGCCTATTACGCCGAAACCGTGGCCTATGCCGATCTCGTCCTGCCCGATACGACCTATCTCGAGCGCTGGGACTGCATTTCGCTGCTCGATCGCCCGATCGGCGGGGTCGAGGGGCCAGGGGATGCGATCCGCCAGCCGGTGCTCGCTCCCGACCGCGATGTTCGGCCGTTTCAGGATGTGCTGATCGATCTCGGCGCCCGGCTCGGTCTGCCCGGCTTTGTCACCGCCGAGGGCGAGCCGCGCTATCCCGGCGGCTACCCCGACTATATCGTCAACCACGAGCGCCGGCCGGGTGTCGGTCCGCTGGGCGGATGGCGTGGTGCCGATGGCAGCCGGGCCGGGCGAGGGGCGCCGAACCCGGGCCAGCTGGAACGCTATATTGCCAATGGCTGCTTTTGGCGTCACCACCTGCCGGCCGACCAGCTCTATTTCAAGCACGCCAACAAGGCCTACCTCGAAACCGCGGTGGAAATGGGCTTTATCGACCAAGCCGCCCCGATCGTGCTGCAGCTCTATGTCGAGCCGTTGCAGCGCTTCCGGCTGGCGGCCCAAGGGCACGGCGCGGTGGTGCCGCCCGCGGCCGATCGCCAGCGCATCGCCACCTATTTCGACCCGCTGCCGTTCTGGTACATGCCATTTGAGGAGGCGCGGATCGACCGTGAGGAATTTCCGCTCCACGCGCTGACCCAGCGGCCGATGCAGATGTACCATTCCTGGCACTCGCAGAATGCTTGGCTCCGCCAGATCCTTGGCTACAACCGCCTTTACGTGAACCGGATCACCGGCCGCGGACTGGGCCTCGCCGAAGAGGACTGGGTATGGGTGTCGAGCCATCACGGCCGGATCCGTGTTCCGGTCAAGCTGATGGACGGGGTCAACCCCGATACGGTGTGGACCTGGAACGGTATTGGCAAGCGGGCCGGTGCGTGGAACCTCGCCGCCGATGCCCCCGAGTTCGCCAAAGGTTTTTTGCTCAACCATCTGATCTCGGAATTGCTGCCGGCCGACGGAGGCGATCGTCACGCCAATGCCGATCCGGTCACCGGCCAGGCGGCGTGGTACGATCTGCGGGTCCGGATCGAGCGCGCCGCACCGCTCGAAGCCGGGTCGAGCGCGCCGGCCTTCGCCCCGGTCGGGCACCCCCCCTCCTGGCCGAAGTTGCCGCAAGTGCTGCGCTATGCTGCGCCGCGGTCGCGCGAACGGGGGGTGCCATGACATCGCTGCCGCGGCCGTCCTCCGACCGCAAAAAGCTCGGCCTCGTCATTGATCTCGACATCTGCGTCGGCTGCCACGCCTGCGCCACCGCCTGCAAGGAATGGAACACCGGCGGTCATATGGGGCCGCTGCCCGATTTCGATCCTTACGGTGCGGCTGCCTGGGGGGTGTGGTTCAACCGGATCCATTCCTTCGAGGAGGGCGACGAAGAGGGTGCCCGGACCGTGCACTTCCCGAAATCCTGCCTGCATTGCGACGAGCCCGCCTGCGTCAGCGTGTGCCCGACCGGTGCCTCCTACAAGCGCGCCGAAGACGGGATCGTGCTGGTCAACGAGGCAATCTGCATCGGCTGCAAGCTATGCTCCTGGGCATGTCCCTATGGCGCGCGCGAATTCGATACCGATGCGGGTGTCATGAAAAAATGCACGCTGTGCATCGACCGAATCTACAACCATCACCTGCCGGAAGCCGATCGTCAGCCTGCCTGCGTCATGGTGTGCCCGGTCAATGCCCGGCATTTCGGCGACCTTGGCGACCCCGATTCGGCAGTGTCGGCGCTGGTGGCGGCGCGGCGCGGTGTCGATCTGATGCCCGAGCTCGGTTATCGGCCGGTCAACAAATATCTGCCGCCGCGGCCCGAGCGAATGGCGCCGCGGCCATCTGATGGGCTTCCGCCCGATGGGCTTCCGCCCGATGGGCTTCCGCCCGATGGGCTTCCGCCCGCCATGCCGCCGCCCGCCGCGTCCCCGCCCGACAGGCTGTGGCGCTGGGTCGACCGGCTGCTGTCGCGTTAGCCACCGCTCGCGGTGAAGTCGTCATGCGGCCGTCATTCTCGATTGTGCTGTTCACGACCGCGTCTGGCGCCGGGTTCGCGCTGCTGCTGCTGCTCGGGCTCGGCGCGCCCTTGGGGTTGCTGCCGCGGAGCGCCGCGTTCGCCTTTGTCGGGCTCGCCATCGGGGTGATTCTCGCCGCGGCCGGCCTCGCCTCCTCGGTGTTTCATCTCGGCCGGCCCGAGCGGGCTTGGCGTGCCTTCTCGCAATGGCGCTCGTCCTGGCTGTCGCGCGAAGGGGTCCTTGCGGTGCTGACTTTTGTGCCGCTCGCGATCTTCGGCATCGGCTGGGTGTTTTTTGGCGAGACCAGGGGGATCGTCGGTCTCTGCGGGATCATCGCGGCGGTGCTCGCGGCGGCGACGATCACCTGCACCGGGATGATCTACGCATCGCTGAAGCCGGTTCATCAATGGCACAACGCCTGGGTCGTGCCGGTGTATTTGCTGCTCGGGCTGATGAGCGGCTGCCTGGTGCTCGACTTCCTGCTGCGGCTCTGGGGGCGCCGCGCCGGCGGTTTCGCGCTCCTGACGCTGGTCATCGTGCTGCTCGCCTGGATCGTCAAGGAAGGCTATTGGCGCTTCATCGATACGAATTCGGCGCGCAGCACCGTTGCCGGCGCGACCGGGCTCGGCCGCCGCGGCAAGGTGCGGCTGTTCGAGGCGCCGCACACCGAGGAGAATTTTCTGCTGCACGAGATGGGGTTCCAGATCGCGCGCAAGCATTCGCACCGGCTGCGCCGTATCGCCCGGCTCACCGGCTTCGCATTGCCTGCGCTGGCGAGCCTTGCCGCGCTCATCCTCGCCGGGCCGGCTGGTGCCATCGCAGCGGGTGTCGGAATGGCGTCCGTGGCGCTCGGCCTTGTCGTTGAGCGCTGGTTGTTTTTTGCCGAGGCGCGGCACACGGTCACCCTCTATTACGGAGCCGATGCGGTCTGACGTTGATGGATCGGCGGCGGTTTTATGGAAGAGGGTTGACGCGGGAATATGGGGGTTGGTATAAGCAGCGCCCCCGCCGGGGCCCGGGCGAGACGGGCTGGGGCGGGGATGTTGATTGAGATTGTGGATTTGGGAAGGGATGCGCGGACGGCGGCGCGGGTCGCTGGATGTTCGCGCGTCGAGTGCGAGCGTTTTTGAGGCCCTGTAGCGGGGCTGGCGGAACAGTTGGGCATGGCTGGCGGCGCGAGCTGGTGGCGATGTCGAGGACCCGCTGGTCCTGGGATGAACTTGAGAGTTTGATCCTGGCTCAGAACGAACGCTGGCGGCATGCCTAACACATGCAAGTCGAACGCTTGTCGAGGCTTCGGTTTCGGCAGGAGTGGCGCACGGGTGAGTAGCGCGTGGGAACCTGCCTTTCAGTGGGGGATAACCGAGGGAAACTTCGGCTAATACCGCATGCGCCCGGTGCTTGATCTTCGGATTTGGCACCGGGGAAAGATTGATCGCTGAGAGAGGGGCCCGCGTCGGATTAGCTTGTTGGTGGGGTAACGGCCTACCAAGGCAGCGATCCGTAGCTGGTCTGAGAGGATGATCAGCCACACTGGGACTGAGACACGGCCCAGACTCCTACGGGAGGCAGCAGTGGGGAATATTGGACAATGGGGGCAACCCTGATCCAGCAATGCCGCGTGAGTGATGAAGGCCTTCGGGTTGTAAAGCTCTTTCGCCCGCGACGATGATGACGGTAGCGGGAGAAGAAGCCCCGGCTAACTTCGTGCCAGCAGCCGCGGTAATAC
>JBOHME010000171.1:0-4663 GCA_050729795.1 Allostellaceae bacterium
GAATGGCAGATTGACGTCGGTCTGCATCGACGAGGACAGCTCGATCTTGGCTTTCTCCGCCGCCTCCTTTAGGCGCTGCAAGGCGAGTCGGTCGTTGCGCAGGTCGATCCCCTGCTCCTTTTTGAATTCGTCGGCCAGATAGTCGATGATGTTCTTGTCGAAATCCTCGCCGCCGAGAAAGGTGTCGCCGTTTGTCGATTTGACTTCGAACACGCCGTCGCCGATCTCGAGGACCGAGATGTCAAAGGTGCCGCCGCCGAGATCGTAGACCGCGATCGTGCCGCTGCCCTTCCGCTCCATGCCATAGGCGAGTGCGGCGGCGGTCGGCTCGTTGATGATGCGCAGCACTTCGAGCCCGGCAATCTTGCCGGCATCCTTGGTCGCTTGGCGTTGCGAATCATTGAAATAGGCCGGCACCGTGATCACCGCCTCGGTGACGTGCTCGCCAAGATAGGCTTCGGCGGTCTCCTTCATTTTTTGCAGGATGAAGGCGCTGATCTGCGAGGGTGCATATTTCTTGCCGCGGCTCTCGACCCAGGCGTCGCCATTGTCGCCGGCGATGATCTTGTAGGGGACGAGATCGACATCCTTTGAGACCATCGGGTCGGTAAAGCGCCGGCCGATCAGCCGCTTGATCGCGAAGAATGTGTTCTCGGGATTGGTCACCGCCTGGCGTTTCGCCGCCTGGCCGACGAGACGCTCGCCCGATTCGGTGAACGCCACCATCGACGGCGTCGTGCGCATGCCCTCGCTGTTTTCGATCACCTTGGCGTTGCTGCCTTCCATCACGGCGACGCAGGAATTGGTCGTGCCGAGATCGATACCGATGACCTTGCTCATGGACACCTCTTTGCAAAAGCAGGACCGGGCGGCCCGGGGAAGCACCAGCCCGATCCCCCGGGAAGTGGTTGGTCAGTCATCCCCTGACTGTTGAAAAGGTATATAAGTGAGCAGTCTGAGCGCTGCAACGGCCTGGCTGGTTTCGCCAACCAGACTTGGCCGGCGGGAAATCACCCCATTTCATGCCTCACTGGCGGCGGTTTCGGTCGCTCTCGGGCCGCCTTTCGCAACGCCGACCATGGCCGGGCGTAAGAGGCGATCGTGCAGCACATAGCCCGGCTGCAGCACTTCGACGATCGTGCCGGCGGGCTGGTCAGCGCGTTCGGCCTCGAAGATCGCCTGGTGGAAATTGTGGTCGAATGGCTCGGCCAGCGGATCGATGCGGCGGATGCCGTGGCGTTCGAACACCGACAACAGCTCGCGCTCGGTAGCCGCCACCCCGGCGAGCAGGCTGCGGGTGCGCTCGTCGCTGACTTCGGCCTCGGGCAGGCTGTCGAGCGCGCGGCGCAGATTGTCCGCGGCCGACAGCAGATCCTTGGCAAAGCCGGTGATCGCGTATTTGACCGCGTCCTCGTGCTCGCGCCTCGCCCGTCGCCGGGTGTTTTCGGTCTCGGCAAGGGCGCGCAGCAGCCGGTCCTTGTGATCGGCGAGCTCGGCCTCGAGCAGCGCGATGCGCTCCTCGGGAAGAGCCTCGGCGGCGGCGGCGTTGCGGTTGGCAGCCGCACCGGCCGCCTCGACCACCGGCTCGTCGTCTCGTTCGTCCATGATCCGTCCTATCCGAGAAGTCGCCCGATGATCTTCGCGGTGTAATCCACCATCGGAATGATCCGGGCATAGTTGATCCGGGTGGGGCCGATGACCCCGATGGCACCAACGATCTGCTCGCGGCTGTTCTGGTAAGGAGCAATCACCATCGAGCAGCCGGCGACCCCGAACAGGCGGTTCTCGGCGCCGATGAAGATCTGCACGCCTTCGCCCTGCTTGCTGGCGTCGAGCAGGCGAAGCACCGTGTCGCGAGTCTCCAGCATCTCGAACAGCGTGCGCAGCCTTTCAAGATCGGCGAGCGCCGTCACGTCGTCGAGCAGGTTCGCCTGGCCGCGCACGATCAGGACGCTGCCCTCGTGCTCGCCGGCCCAGCTCGCCAGCCCGGCCGAAACCAGCTTCGAGGTCAATTCGTCGAGCTGGGCCTGATGCGAGGCGATTTCCGCCTCGATCTCGGAGCGCGCTTCCTCGATGGTCCGGCCGACCAGCCGGGCGTTCAGATAGTTGGTCGCGGCGGCGAGCGCGGCTGCCGGCAGGCCAAGCGGCAGCTCGATGACCCGGTTTTCGACCAGCCCGTCCTCGGTCACCAGCACGACGAGCGCGCGCCCGACGCCGAGATGGACGAATTCGAGGTGCTTCAGCGGCCGATCCTGCTGCTTGGGCGCCACCACGACCCCGACGCAATGCGACAACCCGGACAGCGCGCTGGTTGCTTCTTCGAGCGCCTGCGGCAGGCTCTTGCCGCGGGCCATGCACAGGCTCTCGATGTTGCGGCGCTCCTCCTCGGCAAGCCGCCCGACTTCGAGCAGGCCATTTACAAACAGGCGCAGCCCCGCCTCGGTTGGCAGCCGCCCGGCCGAGGTGTGCGGCGCGTATAACAGCCCCGCCTGTTCGAGATCGGCCATCACATTGCGGATCGTTGCCGATGACAGGTTCTGGCCGAGCAACCGTGACAAGGTGCGTGAGCCGATCGGCTCGCCGGTCGCGACAAAACCGTCGACGATCAAGCGAAAAATCTCTCGGCTGCGCTCGGTCAGCTCGATGATCGGCGAGGTTCCGGTCGATCGCGGCATGCGAAATCCAAAATCTCGTTTTGTGGCACCGGCTTGTTGGCGGTCTCCGGCAGACCTCGCCTGGCAGAGCCCGCCGCCGACGGGACCGGCCCGTCGGAGACCGGGTGCCGCGCGGGCGAGATTTGGTCACGCGAACCGGTAAGGTCAACTCGCCCGCGAGCAAAGCAGACCCCGGGGCACCCGTCCCAGGCCGCCTTGTGCTGCAGCAGGTGGCGTGTTGTGGGTGGGCGAGGCGGTTTGCCGGCCTTGGCCATGGCGCAACGGGCGAGCCCGGCCGAGGTGGTCGAGCTGGCGGTGTGAGAAACTTCGCTCGAAACCGCGATCTAGCCCGGCCGCGAGCGATCGAACAGCGGCGCCCGGGTCTGCGCGAACTCTTCGACCGCAGCGGCAAGCCTATCGGCGTCGCGGCCATCGAGAGCAATCGACAACGCGAACATGCCGCGCTTGGCAAACCAGATCCCGGCGGTAACGAGATCGAACCAGAACAGGTCGCGCAGCGTGCCATTGCCCTCTGCCGCATCTTCTTCGCAGCGGATCGGCCGGTCGGTCATGTGCACCGACATCATCGAGCCGATGCCGGTGAACTGCATCGGCAGCCCGTGCCGATGCACAATGGCGCCGAGCCGCCGGCGCAGCTCGTCACCCCATTCGTTCAGCGCGCGGGCGCGCTCCGGCGTGTAGATTTCCGTCATGCCCACATAACCGGCGTGCATCGTTAAGAGATTATTGTTGAAGGTGCCGGCGTGCTCAAACGCGTCGGCTCGGCGCGGGTCGAAGCGCTCCATGATTTCGGCACGGCCGCCAAACGCACCAAAGCTCATGCCGCCGCCGACATATTTCCCGAGGGTCGTCAGGTCGGAGAAAATGCCATGCACCTCCTGCAACCCGCCCGGCGCCAGCCGCGAGGTCATGACCTCGTCGAAGATCAGGAGCGCCCCGGTGTCGCTCGCCAGCCGCCGCAGCCCCGCGAGAAACTCGGGCTCGGCCGGGATGCATCCGGTCGTGCCCTGCATCGGCTCGACGAGGATCGCCGCGAGCTCGCCACGATGCTGGGCGACCAGCTCCTCCGCCGCGGCGAGATCGTTGTAGCGGCCAATCAAAAATTCGAACGGCGCGTTGAGCGGGCTGCCATGCCCGCGGAAATAGAACACGCCGCCATGATAACCGCCGGCGAACACCAGAACCTTGGTCCGCGCGGTGATCGCCCGCGCGGCGGAGACCGCCATCAGATTGGCCTCGGTCCCGGAATTGGTGAAGCGCACCAGCTCGATCGACGGGAAGCGTGCGCACAACGCGGCGGCGAAGCGGGCCTCAGCCTCGCCATGCGCTCCGAAATTGAGCCCGCCCGCGAGCGCCGTCATCACCGCGTGGCGGATCGCCGGATGCGAATGGCCATAGATGCCGGCGGTGAATTCGCTGAGGAAATCCGCGTATTCGTGTCCATCGAGGTCCCACAGCCGTGCCCCTTGGCCGCGCGCCATCGTCAGCGGGAACGGATCGACATGGATCGAGGCGCGGGTGTTGCCGCCGGGCATCACCGCGCACGCCGCACGGTGCTGAGCGAGGCTCTTCGGGTTGTCGGCGCGGTAGCGCTCCTCGGCCTCGGCGAGCGCCGCGGTGAGATCGATGTTGGCGCGATGGGCGGCTGTCATCCGGGCTCCTTCGCTGCGTTCGGAACCATTGCCGGGCGGATCATCCGGGATAGGCGCGGCGGCCGCCATCGCGCAGCCACAGCCGGACCAGATGGCGCCGGGCCTCCGGCTCGGGATAATCGACAAAGGCGGTGCGGCTGTGCCCCAGGGCCCGGTTATCGACAAACTGAATCTGCCCCGGTTCGAGATCGAAATCGATCGACAGATCGTCTTCCTCGAAGATGTCGAGCAGTGTCGAGAGCGCAGCCTCGCCCACCGGGTCGAGCGGCTCGCCCTTGAGCGCATAGCCACTGTTGATCTGGTGCACGCTGAACCGTGCCTTGATCTCGCCACCGC
>JBOHME010000172.1:0-4620 GCA_050729795.1 Allostellaceae bacterium
GGCTTTGTCAAGATCAACCCCAACTCCAAAATCCCGGCGCTGCTCGACCGCAGCGGTCCGACGCCGATCCGGGTCTTCGAGACCGGTGCCATCCTGCTGTACCTGGCGGAGAAGTTCGGCGAATTGGTGCCAACCGAGCCCGCCGCACGCGCCGAATGCCTGTCGTGGCTGTTTTGGCAGATGGGCAGCACGCCCTATGTCGGCGGCGGCTTTGGCCATTTCTATGCCTACGCGCCCATCAAGATCGAGTATGCGATCGATCGGTTTGCGATGGAGACAAAGCGCCTGCTCGACGTGCTCGATCGCCGTCTCGGCGAAAGCCAATATGTCGCCGGCCCCGCCTACACGATCGCCGACATCGCGATTTTCCCGTGGTATGGCGGGCTGGCGAAATTCAACCAGTACGGGGCGGCCGAGTTCCTCGCGGTCCAGGAGTACAAAAACGTGCAGCGCTGGGCCGACCAGCTGCTCGAACGGCCGGCGGTCAGACGCGGGCGCATGGTCAATCGCCTCTCTGGCGAGCCGTCGAGCCAGCTGCACGAGCGCCACGACGCGAGCGACTTCGAGACCAAGACCGAGGACAAGCTGGCCGCGGCGGCGAGCTGAGCCCAATCTCCCACAGGTCGGGACCGGAATCCGGCCGGCCGGCCGGCCGTGGGCAGCATTGCACGCCTCGGCCCTGCAACAAGGGCCCAAAATCGTGCAATGATCGCAGGGTCGTAGAAACTTTCACCAACCTTGCAGAAGGACTTTGAGGAACATGGCACAAGACGTACAGACAAGATTCACCGCCGCGCCGCTGACCTTCAGCGTCCGGCACGAGTTGTGGGACGGCAACATTCATGACCATGCCGACCAGGGTGTCTCGATCGCGGTGACGGCCGAGGTCGACGGCAGGGAGACGGCGCTGTTGCGGTTCAACTGCTTCGACCAGGAAAAAAGCTACGCGTACGGGCCGGAAAACCACGGTCCGCAGGCCGCCGCATCGACCGGCGGGGATTACGCGTCCGAGACGATTGCTGACTCGGTCAAGGTCTACCGCATGGATCCGATCGCCGATGGCAATCCGATCGGCTGGACCGTCAAGACGCTCGCAACCAAGCTCCCGAAGATGCTTGAGCGGGCGGGCTATCCGCAGCTCGCGGCAGCGGCCGACATGGCCGGGGTCGCCCGTGTCCTGCCGGAAGTCGAGGCCTGCGCCAGGGCGCTGTTTGCCGCCAAACGCAACACCGTCAAGCACAATCGCGGCACTCACATCTTCGACGCCGGCAATATCCGGTTGGGGCTCGAGATGCGGCGGCAAGCCGGCGGCGACGGCGGTCTTGCCGTCCATGTTCTGA
Organism: Allostellaceae bacterium; assembly: GCA_050729795.1. GTDB lineage: Bacteria > Pseudomonadota > Alphaproteobacteria > ATCC43930 > CGMCC-115725 > AP-15. The sequence continues at coordinate 1,341 of JBOHME010000172.1, forward strand.
CCGATATCGGCGGTTCGACTGGTAGACCCTATGTCGAAGAGACCGAAATCCTGGCCTTCGACTGCTTCTGGCAGCTGCCGCATTACCACTACGGTCCGCGCAACAAGAACCATCGCATCTATTGGGACAAGACACTGGTCGATGATCCGCTCGGCTGGGTTTTCGAGCAGTTCGACAACCGAAAGCTCGGGGCGATGATCGAGCGGGCCGGCTATCCAGGGGTCGCCGCCGATCTCGATCTCGAAAAAATCGCGTCGATCCTGCCGGTGGTGAAAAAGCAGGCGCGCGCGATGCAGGCTGAGGGCGAAGCGTTGACCGGGCACCCCGGACTGCCGCTCGAGGTCACACCGAACCTGGCCGGCGGCGGCTGAACCGCGCGAGCGGCGCTGCAGGGCGGGTGGAGCACAGCAAAACCCGCCCTCGGCTCCGCGAGGGGTCGGGCGCCGCGGGCGGATCGGACGGACGGGTCGCGTCGGTTCTTTCGCGCTCGTTGTGCGCGCCGGATGCGCCGGGTTGCGCCGAAAACACTGCTCGGCGGGCGCCCGAGTTTCGCATTCACCTCGCCTAGCTGTGCTCCGCGACCGAGCGGGCCGGAGAGGAGGCTGCCGGTGTCTCGGCGTCGAGGCTGGCGATGGCCCGGCCCCGCGTCTCCGGCAGCAGCAGCAGCATCACGATCATCAGCACATGAGCGATCGTCGAGAATAACGCGATCGCCGTGCCGAGCGGCATCACCGCCGCGGCAAAGCCGATCGCGGTCATAAACACTGAGCCGATCGCTCGGCCGGCGTTGTAGCAAAAGCCTTGCCCGGTGCCGCGGATGCTGGTCGGGTAGAGCTCGGTCATAAACGGGCCCATCGGCGCGAACTTCATCAGGATCGCGGTGTTGAGCGGGATCCCGAGAAAGAGCAGACCGGTGTTGCCGACCGGCACGTAAAGATAGATCAGCACCATGACGATCGAGGCGACCGCCGAAATCATGAATGTCGTCTTGCGTCCGATCGCGTCGGCGAGATAGGCGCCGCACAAAAAGCCGATCAGCGACCCGAACGCCAGCACCGCGACATAGAGCCCGGTGTGGGTGTTGGTCAAATGGCGCACCGTGCGCAGATAGGTCGGCATCCAGAACCCGACCGCCCACACCCCGCCCTGCGCGCCCATCACCATCAGCGCGACTTTGACCGTCAGCCACAGATAGGGCCCGTGAAACGCCGAGAGCAGATGCGCGATCCCGGGCTTTGCGCCACTGTCGCGCCGACGCTCCTCGAACGCTTCCGATTCCGGAATGCTGCGCCGGATCCACAGCACGAAAAGGCCGGGCAGGATGCCGACCCAGAACAATGCCCGCCAGGCGGTCGCGGCGGGCAGCACAGCAAAGAGGCCCGCATAGACGAGGGCCGCGAGGCCCGGTCCGAATGCGGCGCCGGTCTGCACAAAGCCGACACCGCGGCCGCGATACTTGTCGCGGATCACCTCACCCATTAGGACCGCACCGGTCGCCCACTCGCCGCCAAAGCCGAGCCCGTGCAACCCGCGCAAAATGAACAGCTGCTCGAAGTTCTGCGCAAACCCGCATAAGAATGTGAAGACCGCATACCACAGAATTGTAAATTGCAGCATGCGCACCCGGCCGAAACGGTCGGCGAGCGCGCCTGCAAACCAGCCGCCAAACGACGAGGTGATGACGGTGACGGTGCCGATTGTGCCGGCGGCTCCGGTCGAGATGCCCCACACGGCAATGATCGTCGGCACGACGTAGCTGTAGAGCCCCTGGTCGAACCCATCCAAGGTCCAGCCGCCCCAGCAGGCGCCCATCGTGCGCCGCTCGCGCGGGGTCAGGTCGCGCAGCCAGGCCAACATCGCGTTTCCCCTTTTGGCTGATTGAGTGATTTATCGGCGATCCGGCTCGACCCGGCCAGCCTCATTGCAGCGGTCGGGTCACGCGGCTTGTGAGCCGCGCGGCGAGCGGCAACAATATCCTTCCGGCACGGTCCTGCGCTGACCGGCCAACCTCGCGAGGGCACTCATGTCGCTTTCCAACACTCCGGACCCCGCGCTGCGCGATCGCGTGGTGCGGCAGGATCTTGGCAATGTCCTGCATCCGATCGTCCAGCACAAAGTGTTGGAATCGAAGCAGATGGTGGTCGCCGGTGGTGAAGGCTCGACGATCGTCGATGCCGACGGCACCGAGTATCTCGATGCGATGGCCGGACTGTGGTGCGTCAACATCGGCTATGGCCGCACCGAGCTTGCCGAAGTCGCAGCTCGGCAGATGCGGGATCTCGCCTACTTCCCGCACACCGCGATGAATGTGCCCGCCGCCGGCTTGGCCGAAAAGATCAACGGATTGATGGGCGGCGGCTACCACACCTATTTCGTCAACTCCGGTTCCGAGGCGAACGAAGCCGGCTTCAAGATCGCCCGGCAATACATGAAGCATGAATACCCCGGCGAATATCGCTTCAAGACCGTCAGCCGCTACTTCTCCTATCACGGCACCACGCTTGCCACCCTCGATGCCGGCGGAATGGGCGAGCGCAAGGCGAAATTCGAGCCGTTTTCGGGAGACTTTGTGCATGTCGCCCCGCCCTATTGCTATCGCTGCCCGTTCGGTTTGAGCTATCCGAGCTGCGGCCTCGCCTGCGTCAAGAACATGGAGCATGCGATCCTTGGCGAGGGGCCCGAAACGGTGGCCGAAATCATCGTCGAGCCGATCATGAGCGGCGTCGGTGTCGCGGTGCCGCCCGACGAATATCTGCCCGAGGTCGAGAGCCTGTGCCGCAAATACGGCATCCTCTTGCACATCGACGAGGTCATCAACGGGTTCGGCCGCACCGGCAAGATGTTCGCACATCAGCATTACGGGGTGTCGCCGGATATCGTCGCCGTCGCCAAGGGTATCTCCAGCGCGTATCTGCCGATCGCTGCGACGGTCGTGAAGAACACGGTATTCGACAGTTTTTATGGCGATCCGGCGGACAACCGGCAGGTGGCCCAGGTCAACACCTATGGCGGCCACCCGGCGGCGGCTGCGGTCGCCTTGCGCAACATCGAAATCATGGAGGCCGAGCATCTCGCCGACCGCGCAGCGGCAACGGGAGCCTATCTGCTCGACGCAGTGCGCGGATTGATGAGCCACAAAGCCGTCGGTGACGTTCGCGGCAAGGGGCTGCTGATCGGTGTCGAGCTGGTTAAGGACCGCACCACAAAGGAGCCGGTCGCGGCGGCGCAGATCACCCGCATCGTCGATTTTTGCCGGGAACACGGCGTGATCGTCGGCCGC
>JBOHME010000173.1:0-4577 GCA_050729795.1 Allostellaceae bacterium
TTCCAGGCCATGGTGGCTCATTGGCTGAGACATCTCGGCCTCATCCACAGCTTCAAGGTCGAGGAGATTGCCACAGGTTCGAACCGGTGGCAGGCGAAGATACGCACGGGCGAGTATGGCACCGAGGTCTTGCTGACCGATGTCGGCTTCGGCGTTTCCCAGGTCCTGCCGGTCATCACCCTGCTGCTCTACGTTCCCGAGGGATCGACCGTCATTCTCGAGCAGCCGGAGATCCATCTGCATCCCCTCGCCCAGGCCGGGCTCGCGGACGTCCTGATCTACGCCGCCACGCACCGCCGCGTGCAGGTGATTCTGGAAAGCCATTCCGAGCAAATGCTGCTCCGCCTGCAGCGGCGCATCGCCGAGCGGGAGATCGGCGCCGACAACGTCAAGCTCTACTTCTCCGACATGGAGTGCGGTGCCTCCGCGCTGACACCCCTGAAGGTCGATCTGCTCGGACGGATCGAGCGGGTCGATCTTCCCCGGCGGGCCGACGGCACCTAAGAGGACTTTCCCGGCGACGCGACGCTCAGGACATTCGATCCCGCGGATCGGAAGTTCGCGGCGCTCGCACGCCGCGCGCACGCACGCCGCGCGCACGCACCGGTCGCGAATGCGTCGGATTCGGATTGGCTCCTGCATTTCACCGTACTGGCGAAGCACGGAATCCGCGCCGCGTTCGTCTGCGGTTGCGACAGGGCGCGCTGGTTCACGCCATGAATGCGGAAAAGGAGACTTTGAGCCGCGTCCAGGGGGCTCTTTACCACCGCCGTCGCGGCCTCTCCCCCTTGGTCGAAGCGCGCATGAGAAAGCGGCACGGCGCGCAGGGGCCGGCGTACGCGAGCCGCGCGGCCGGCGGCGATCCACGTGGCGCGCTCGACAAGTAAGGCCTGCTCAAGGCGATCCTCGGCAACTGGAGCGAGGTCTTCGCCGAGGCGGAGACCGCGGAAGCGAGGCGGCTCTACGAGTAGCAGCGCCACCAGGGGATCCTGTCCTCTTCCGCCCCGCCGCCGGCAGATCGGCCCGAGGAGGCGGGTGAGACAACCGGCCGCGTGCTCCGCCTGTGGAGCGAAGTCGCGCTGCCGCATCCGGACGTTCTCGCCAACCGCTTCAAGGAGGCCGAGTTCGCGGCTGACCTGTTCGCGGTGGATGCGGGCCACGCGGAGGGCGACTACGCCACGCCGCGGGCGCGCCGATGCCTCCGTGGGCACGAGATTGCGTCGTCGCGCCGCGCGCGCCGCCGCTCCTCGCAATGACGTTTTGGATGCGGAACACGGTGAGGGTGTGCGGCGGCGGCGGGCGGTCAGCGGCCTGATGCGCCGGCGCGTGCAGCCGAGGTCGCGGAACGTGCCGCGGCAATCGCCTGGCCTGGCGTGCGGTATTGAACAAATCGTCCGGTGACCCCGGGATGGCTAAACCCCGAACCCGGCGTTGAGGTCGATACGCCCGGCGCCGATTCGCTTCTCCAGGTGTTGGCCAAGTGCCGACAAGGGCCAACACAGGACGAAATAGAGGGCGGCGACGACGGGATAGACGACCATCGGCTGGAAGGTGACGTTGGTGATGATCTGGCCCTCGCGCATCAACTCGATGAAGCCGATGATCGAGGCGATGGCGGTGCTCTTGATGAGCTGGACGAGGAAACCGACGGTCGGCGGGATAGCTATGCGCATCGCCTGCGGCAGGATAATGAGCCAGAGCTGCATGCGGTAGCGGAGTCCGAGGGACTTCGCGGCCTCCCATTGACCGCGCGGGATCGACTCGATCGTGCCACGCCAGATCTCGCCGAGAAAGGCGGCGGCGTACAGCGTCAAGGCCATTGTGACCGCTGGCCAGGGAGCAATCTGAACGCCGGTGATCACCGGGATCCCGTAATAGGCGATGAAAAGCTGCATCAGCACCGGGGTGCCCTGGAACAGCTCGATGTAGCAGCGCGTCAACCAGCGCAGCCACGCCACCGGCGCGGTACGCAGGACCGCGACGAGCAACCCGACGATGCCGCCGCCGACGAAGGCTGCGGCCGAGAGCACGAGCGTCCACCGCAGTGCCTCGACGAGGAAGAGAAGTTCGGGCCATCCGAAGCTGCGCATCGCAGGCGGACCTAGCCGGCCCGCCATCGCCCGAAGGCGAGGACCCCGAGCCCGTCGAGGACGAAACGGAACATCAGCGCCATGGCAAGATAGATCGCCGTCGCGGCGAAATAGAACTCGAACGCACGGAAGGTCGTCGATTGCAGCGTGTTGGTGATCGCCGTCAGCTCGACGGCGGAGATCGTCGAGACCACGCTCGATCCGAGCATCAGCAGGATGAACTGGCTGCTGAGGGCCGGGTAGACGATGCGCAGCGCCGGCACCAGGATGACGAACCGGAAGATCAGGATGCGCTTGAGGCCAAGGGCGTGGCCGGCTTCGATCTGCCCGCGGGGAATCGCCTCGATGCCGGCGCGGAGGATCTCCGCGGCGTAGGCGGCGAGGTTGATTGCCATGCCGATGACGGCGGCTTCGCCCGCGTCCATTCGCACACCGATCGCCGGCAGCGAGAAATAGATGATGAAGAGCTGGATGAGGAAGGGCGTATTTCGGATCACCTCGATATAGGCGCGGATCGGCCACTCGATCGGGCGCGGACCGACGGTTCGGAGCAGCGCGAGGAGGATGGCCAATGTGAGCCCCAGCGCCATTGCCGCTGCTGACATCTCGATCGTGAGCAATGCGCCATGGAAGAGGCGCGGCAAATTGTCGAAGACGACACCGAACTGGAAGACGTAATGCACCGCGCCTCCTCAGAAGGGGCCGCTGAGGGCGGCCCCTTCTCGCCCAATCAGCTCACGACTGGCAGTTCAGGCAGGGTCAGGCCGGTGTATTTTTTGTAGATGTCGGCGAGAAATCCATCCTGCTTCTTGATGAAGACCCAGGCGTTGATCCAGTGCAGCAGATCCCAGTCGCCTGGCTTGACGGCCGCCGCGTAATACGCGGTCGTCACCGTGAAATGCGGCACGATGTGTTTGGCGGGGTCCCGATCGCTGACGGATTTGGCGGCAAACCCGGACATCCCGGCGGCATCGATCTGGCCCGAGATAAGGGCCTGCATGGTCGCTGCCATATCGTCGAAATAGACGAGCCTGGTTCCTTTGGGCGCCTCTTTTGGAACGGTCGCCTCTTCGAGTGTGGCACGTGTCAGCCCGATGCGCTTGCCGACGAGATCGGCGGGCCCGGTGATCTTCGTGCCGGCAGGCGCCGCGATGACGATGCTGAGCGCACCATGCGGGTTGGCGAACGCGATGGTCTTGGCGCGGGCAAGGGTGATGCTGAGCGAGGAGATCGCGACATCGGCCCGGCCGGACAGCAATGCCGGGATGCGGTCCGGTCCGGTGACCTGGACCAGATCGATCTTGACGCCGAGGTCCTTCGCCATCTGCCGCGCCGCCGAGATCTCAAGCCCGTCGGGCTCATTCGCCTTGTTCATGAAGCCGAAAGGCGGCGAGGTCACCTCCGCGGTAATGCGAATGACCCCTCGCTTCAAGATCCGGTCGAGCAGTTGCACCGAGTCTGGTGCTCGCGCCGAAGCTCTGCCGGGCGCCGCGAGCCCAAGAATTGCGGCGGTCGCAGGCAGGGTCCACATCAACCTTCTCTCCACGTCACATCTCCTTCGCGGCCGGATGCTCTGGCCGATGGCGCCTCCGGCCGGCAGGGCGCCTCGACTATCCGTCAGCCGCCTCGCAGTGCGCCGATGCCGGCAGAGAGCGCGGTTGCGAGCAGCCCGACATCGGTGCCGAAGCCGAGGCAGCGGAAGCCACGCGAACGCCACTCCCGTGCCATGGCGACGGAGGTGGCGAGAAAGCCTGCGGCCTTGCCATGACGCACGGCCGCTTCAGCGAGCCGGCGGGCGCCGGCAAGGAACTCGGGATGCTCGAACTCAGCCGTGATCCCCATCGTGTTGGTGAGGTCGTAATGACCGAGCCAGCCGACATCGATTCCGGGAACGGCCATGATCGCGTCGGCATTGGCGATGCCGGTCGCCGTCTCGATCAAGGCGATGACGAGGGTGCGCTCGTTCGCCTCTCGCATCTTTTCGATAACATCGCCGCCGGTATAGTCGTCATGCCCGACCGAGAAACCGAGCCCCCGCACGCCTTCGGGCCGGTAGCGGCACGATCCGGCGATCTGCTCGGCCTGTGCCGCCGTCTCAACCATCGGCACCATGATTCCCATGGCTCCCGCGTCCAGAACCGGAGCGATCAGGTGGTAGTGGCAGCCGGAAACACGGACGATCGGCACGATGGAGAGACCGCGAGCCGCGGCGATCTGCTGCTTCACCGTCTCGACGCCGACGCCGCTATGTTCCAGGTCGAGAATGACGAAATCGGCGCCGGCGGCAGTGAGCACGGCCATGAGACCGGGCGTGAAGAACTCGAAAGCCATCGTGCCGTAGACGGTGCCGCCGGCGCGCAATTTCGCCCGGACCGCATTCTGGCGCATGCTTGGCGTCATCGCCGTTCTCCCGACTCCTTGATGGCCGCGACGCCACGCTCGGCTGCGGCGCGGACGAGCTGGCGCCAGCTCTCCTCGTCGAGCGGG
>JBOHME010000174.1:0-4533 GCA_050729795.1 Allostellaceae bacterium
GACCCGGCGCCCGTACCGCTCAAACCAGACGGGCGGGGCGATCCCACGCAGCCAGTCCGGAACGACCGCGGCCAGGTCGTTCAGCGCGGCGCGGAGCGTCTCGGCCACCAGTTCCAGCAGGTGCAGATCGTGCACGGCAGCCAGCACATGCGTGCTGTCGGTGCGCTGCTTGCCACGGGTCCTGACCAGATCCCACGCCTTGAAGCGCTCAAGCATGGTGTCCAGCAACCGGTGCTCCGCCCCGCCCGCGACAAGACGAGCGCGGAACTCGGCAAGCACGCTGAAGTGAAAGCCGGGGTCGGTCAGCTCGAGCCCAAGCGCGTATTTCCAGTCAATCCGGTCGCGCACGGCATCGGCAGCCTGGCGGTCACTGAGGTGCTCGAGGAACTGGAAGACCGTGACCAGGGCCAGACGCCATGCCGGCAGAGCGGGCTGGCCGCGGGTGGGGTAGAGGGTGCGGAAGTCCTCATCCTGGTAGAGCGCGCCGAACTCGTCGCGCAACCGCATGACCACGGTGCCCTTGGGAAAGGCAGCTCGGGCAAACACGTGCGGTCTCGGCGGGGATCTCGCCGACCGGTTCCGGACGCAGGCTCATGGATCACCCCCATGCTGAATGCCAGCCTGAATTTGCCGACAGTATCTTACGTTTGTGTCGACTGCGGCCGGATTTCTCTATCTGGCGATCGTTTTGGATGCCCGGAGCCGCAAGGTGGTCGGCTGGGCGATGGCCAGCCATCTGGGCACAGAGTTGGTCCTGGACGCTCTGGACATGGCCATCAGCCAGCGCCGGCCGCGCAGCGTCATCCATCATAGCGATAGTCAATAAATGGCGGCCAGTTTCCGGGCGGCCTGACTCTCACAGCGATGGACCGTTTGGTATGCTGGCGCTGCAAGGCGCCCCGGTGTGGCCTGACCCACACTCAGATCGACCATCCGTGTCTTTCCCCGGACCTGTCGGCCGCCCGGGAACGCCTGCGGTGAGGTTTTGCCTCGCCGATGCCTGTGACCCGAGAAGGGCCTGACCATCTGGTCTCGTGACTGTCCTGTCCAAGCACTCGGTCTTGGCGAAGCCGTCGAAGCGCGGTCGAACCAGGGGGCTCTTGCCGTGATCGAGGAAGAGGGAATTCGCCGTGTCGGCGGCGGCGTGGACACCCACAAGGACTTGCATGTCGCGGCGGTCGTTGATGACCGCGACCGTGTTCTCGGAACGCAATGCTTTGCCGCAACCCGCCAGGGATATCGGCAGATGCTCGCCTGGATGCGATCGTTCGGGGCGCTCGAGCGTGTCGGCATCGAAATGCCGCGCATGCGGCCTTCACCGGCAAGCGTACCCTCACACCCCGAAGCTGTGACGGAATGGTGGAATCCCTGCGCGTCCTCACGGCGTGCCGCAAGACAGCCGTGGCGGCACGACGGGTGGCCCTGCAGATGATCCAGAACACGATCGTCTGCGCAATGGCTTGCGGGATATGCTGCGCGCCCTGAAGCGCTACATCGCCCGTGAGGTGTTCGGCGATCACACGCCGCCAGCACGAGATCAACCAGTCCCGAATTGCTGCTTGACAAACAGAAGGGCGTCTCCGGGGTGGTCGAGTTCGCCACGCTCGAATGGGTGGACTGGTTCAACCATCGGCGCCTTCTGGAGCCCATCGGCAACATTCCTCCCGCCGAAGCCGAGGCGCGCTACTATGCCCAAATCGCCGGTCAGACCATGGCCGCCTGACTCAAACCAAATCGCCTCCGAAAATCCCGGGGCGGTTCAGTTGCTGGAAGCGAGCGCATAATTTTACATGATCATCCGCATCAGCGCGCCACGCTGGAGGAGGAGCCATGCAGAGGATCGGCATCGCATTTTCCGGCGGACCCGGTCCGCGCGAGATCGTCGATTGCGTCAAGCTGGCGGAAACGCTCGGTTATGAATCGGCGTGGGTGGCCGAAGGGCATGGCGGCGACCAGTTTGCCGTGCTCGCCGCCTGCGCCGGCGAGACCTCGCGGATTCGGCTCGGCACCGGGATCAGCAGCGTCTTTGTCCGCACCATGCCGACCCTCGCGATGGCCGCGGCCACCGTTGACGACCTCTCGGCCGGGCGCTTCATTCTCGGTCTCGGATCAAGCCACAAGGTGCAGGTCGAACCGGAGCACGGCGTCCCCTACGGCAAGCCGCTGACGCGCGTGCGCGAAACCGTCGCCGCCCTCCGCGCGCTGCTGCGCGAGGGCCATGTCCGTTTTGCCGGCGAGACCGTCCGCATCGCGCATTTTGATCTGTGGTTCACACCGCGGCGGTCCGAGATCCCGATCTATCTCTCCGCCGTGTTCCCGAAGATGATCGCGCTGTGCGGCGAGATCGCAGATGGCGTTCTGCTGACGCGCAGCACGCTCGCCACCGCGGCCGCGGTCCGGGACGGATTGCGCGAAGGCGCGCGGCGGGCCGGGCGCGACCCGGGCCAAATCACCATCGCCGCGCTATTGCCCGCCGCCGTCGGCGAGACCCGAGAGGAAGCGCTCGCCCTGTTGCGGCCGGGCCTTGCCTTTTATGCCGGCTTTTTCCCGCGCTACAACCGCATGATGGCCGAGCACGGCTTTGCCGCGGAGGCGGCGGCCGTTCGGGACGCCTGGGCGCGCGGCGACCGGGCGGGGGCCGAGCGGGCGGTCAGCGACGGGCTGATCGACGCGACCAGTGTCGCCGGCACGCCGCAACAGTGCCGGGAACGCGTTGCGGCCTATCGCCGATCGGGGATCGACCTGCCGATCCTCAGCCCCTATGCGCGCGGTCCCGAGGCCAAGGCCAGATTCCTGACAGTGATCCGGGCCTGCGCGCCGTTACCGGAAGATCGTCGCGTCAGGTGATCTGCAAAAGGCGCCGAGTCTTGAGGCCATGACCCCTTTCGGGCTGCGCCTGACGCCGCAGGGCCATCTGGTCTGCGACACGGCCGCGCAGATGCCGGGCGTGGACGACGCCGTCGCGGCCCGTCTCGGCACGGCGTTCGCCCGCGGCAGCGGCCACGGGCTGCTGCGGCTCGGCGCCGGCGAGATCGGCCAAGCCCTGCCGCCGGTCTTTGTCTGGTGGCGCGACTTTGCGGCGCGCCACGTGACGGCGCTATGCCATGCCGCCGACCCGGAAGGACAGCGAACGGCGCCGGCGGTCGTGCCCGAGGTTCCGGCCCCGACTGAGGCGGAACTCGCGGCGCTGGTATTGACGGCGCCGCTGATGCCAGGGGCCGAATATCTGACGCCGGAGGTGCTGCGCGCCCTGTGGGCGGCGATGGCGGCGGTGCTGTCTGCCGCCCTGATCGAAGCCGGGACCGACCTGCAAGCTTTTCTCAAGGGGATGAACCCGGCCTGGAACCTGGTCGGGCGGGTGCATTTCAATCTGGCCGAGAACCGCCATGACCCGGACGCGCCGTTCGCCTTTATGGCCACCTACACGACGCGGCTCTCGGCCCAGGCCCGGGCGCAGCATCTGCCGCTCGGTCAAGCCTTGCGCGACTATGCGGGCGCCGCCAACCGCAATAAGCTGCTGTCGCTGCTGCTGCCGGTGCAGCGCGCCGCCGAAGCCTGCCCCTGGCTGCAAGCGATGATCGACAGCGGCGAGATCTTTCACCCGTTGCGCTGGACCCCGCAGGACGCCGCGCGCCTCTTGGCGAGCGCGGCCGATCTCGAAAACGCCGGTGTGGTCGTGCGCATGCCCGCCGGCTGGCCGTCCGGGCGCCCGGCGCGGCCGCAGGTGACGGCGACGGTCGGCACCCGCCCACCGTCCAGGCTCGGTCCGGACGGGTTGATGGATTTCTCCGTGGAAACGACGCTGGATGGCGAGGCGCTGAGCGAGGCCGAGATCCGGGCGCTGCTCTCCGGCACCGACAGCCTGGTGCTGTTGCGCGGCCGCTGGGTCGAGGTCGATCGCGACCGGCTCGAACACACCCTGCAGCAGTTCCGCGCGGTGGAAGACCTGGCGCGCCGGCAAGGTCTGAGCTTCGCCGAGGCCATGCGGCTGCTGGCGGGGGCGGCGGTCACCGAACCCGAAGCCGAGATCGACGCGGCCGACTGGTCACGCGTCGTGGCCGGACCGTGGCTCGCCGAGACGCTGAAGTCTCTGCGCGCGCCGGATGGCGCCGGCATCGATCCGGGTCCGGCCCTGCGCGGCACGCTCCGGCCCTATCAGAAGGCCGGCGTCAAATGGCTCCATCTCTTGTCGGGTCTCAGGCTCGGAGCCTGCCTCGCCGACGACATGGGGCTCGGCAAGACCATCCAGGTCCTGGCCTTGCTGCTGGTGCAGCGGCAGCAGCGCGGCGGCGCACGGCTGCCGCCCTCTTTGCTGGTGGCGCCGGCCTCGCTCTTGGCCAACTGGGCGGCGGAGATCGCGCGCTTTGCGCCCGATCTGCGCGCGCGGATCGTGCACCCCTCGGCGATGACGGTCGAAGAACTGAAAGCATTCACGCCGGAAGAGGCAGCCGAATTGGATCTGGCGATCACCAGCTACGGCACGTTGCTGCGCCTGCCGGTGCTCGCCGCCGCCGCTTGGCGGCTGGTCATCCT
>JBOHME010000175.1:0-4364 GCA_050729795.1 Allostellaceae bacterium
GTCGGGGCGGATACGCCGCTCGCCGTCGGCTCCGCCTTCAAGCTTTCCGTCGTCAACGCCCTGGCCGACGCGGTGCGCGCAGGGCGGCTGTCCTGGTCGCAGGTGGTGCCGCTGCAGGCGAAATGGCGGACCCTGCCGACCGGCATTCTGCAGACCTGGCCGGCCAATGTTCCGGTGACGGTCGAGACGCTGGCGGGTCTGATGATCTCGCTCAGCGACAATACGGCGGCGGATGCGGTGATGGATCTCGTCGGCCGCCCGGCGATCGAGAAATACGCTTACGGCAACACGCCCATCCTGACGCCGGGCGAATATTTTGTGCTGAGCAGCGACCAGGAGGCGGCCGTGCGGCAGCGCTTTCTCGCCGCCGCTCCGGCCGAGCGAACAACGATTCTCAAATCGATCGCCGCCGATCCCGTGCCGCAGGTCGGAGAGATCGGCGGCGTCAGCCCCTCGCCGCTTGAATGGCACTATACGGCGCGGCAGTTGTGCACACTGATCGAGCGCGTCCATGCCTTGCCGGTGATGCAGATCAACCCCGGCGTCGCGGCGCCTTCCGACTGGTCCGAGATCGCCTTCAAGGGCGGCTCCGATCACGGCGTCTTTAATGTGACCACGCGCCTCACCCCCGCCTCCGGCCCGCCCTACTGCCTGTCCGTCACCCTCAACAGCGCGCACGCGCTCAATGACACCAGGATCGTTTCGGTCCTGACCGGGCTGGTCTTCTTTCTGCACGACAAGTCACCGTAAGGAAAGGGTCGCGTCATGCCCGACCAGATGACGCCGACCGGGTTTCGCGCCGAGGCGCTGAAGCGGCTGCAGAGTCCGGATCAGCTCGACACACTGTTCTCACTGACCTCGCCGATCGGGTGGGTGTGCGCGATCGTCGCGGTGATCATCGTCGCGGCGCTGATCCTCTGGGGGTTTTTTGGCGAATTGCCGTTTCAGGTTTACGGCATGGGCATGGTGCTGCAACAGGGCGGCAAGCTTTACAGTGTGCCGGCGCCGACCATGGGGAATATCGACCGGCTCTTTGTCAAGGTCGGCGACACGATCAAGAAGGATGGCAAGATCGCAGAGCTGAGCCTGCCCAGCCAGGTGGCGCAGCGCGAGGGCGCGCAGCGCTCGCTCGACAACCTGCGCCAGCTCTACAAGGACCAGTCGGCGATCGCGACCAAGGAAATCGCACTGCGGCGCCAGGCGACCCGCGAGCAGATCGTCACGCTCCAGAAGCAGATCGCCGAGACCCGGCAGCACCTCGCCTTTTTGCAGAACTACTATCGCGTCCAGCAGAGCGAGTTGCAGGTCGGTTTTGTGACCACCCAGCAGGCGGAACAGACGCAGACCCAGATCAGTTCGGCGCTGCAGACGATCCGCAATTCCTCGGACCAGATCTCCCAGGCGCAGACCTCGCAGATCGACTTTGAGGACGGTCAGGCCAAGTCGCTCGCCCAGATCCAGTCGCAGATCATCTCGGCCGAGAATACGCTCAACAACCTCACGGTCACGATCAACACGAACCAGATTGTCACCGCGCCGGTCACCGGCACGGTGATCGAGGTCTCGACCAAGCTCGGCGCCGCGGTCAACACCGGCGACGAACTGGTGCAGATCAAGGAAGCCGGTGAACACCTCCAGGTCGCCGCCTATCTGCCGGTGACGACCAGCAAGACGGTCGAACCCGGCATGCTCGCGCTGGTCAGCCCGACAACGGTGGAGAGCAGCATCTACGGCTCGATCCGCGGCCGCATCGTCTCGGTCAGCGATCTGCCGAGCAGCAAGGCCGCGGTCGAGGATGTCCTCGCCAACGACACGGTTGTCTCGCAGATGCTCTCAAACGGCCCGGTGATCGCCGCCCAGGTCAGCCTCGATCTCGATCCGGTGACAACCAGCGGTCTCGCCTGGACCTCGTCCTCCGGGCCGCCGTTCCGGGTCAGCGCCGGCAGCCTTGCCTCGGTCAGCGTCACCGTCATGCGCGACCGGCCAATCGATCTCGTGGTTCCGATCTATGAAACGTGGATTGCCGGTCCCTAGAGTGCGCTCGCTCTTCAAGCGGAAGAGCGAGGGCCAGCCCCGTCCGCGCTTCCCGCGGCGGCGCACCCCGAGCGTCCTGCAGATCGAGGCGGTCGAGTGCGGCGCGGCTTCGCTCGCGATGATCCTGGGATATTACGGCCGGTGGGTGGCGCTCGAAGAGTTGCGCCACACCTGCGGCGTCTCGCGCGACGGCGCCAAGGCGGCGAACATCATCAAGGCGGCCCGCTCTTTTGGCATGGAAGCCAAAGGGATCCGCGCCGATCTCGATGAAGCCTTTATGCTGCGCCGCCCTTTTATCGCCTTCTGGAACTTCAACCATTATGTCGTGGTCGAAGGGGCAACCCGGCGCCGCGTATTTTTGAACGATCCGGCCGCCGGCCCGCGCGCGGTGACGATGGCGGAATTTCGTGGCAGCTTTACCGGCGTCGTCCTCGATTTCCGGCCGGGCCCCGATTTCAAAAAGGGCGGCGAGCGCAACCGTCTGACGCGGGCGCTGTCCGGCCGCCTCGGCGGCACCCGGACGGCGATCGGCTATCTGATGCTGGTCACGTTGCTGCTGGTGGTGCCGGGGTTTCTCGCGCCGGCGTTCACCAAGACCTTTATCGACGACATCCTGACCCGCGGCTTTAACGACTGGCTCCTGCCGCTGACCCTGGCGGTCCTGCTCACCGCGGTGTTCAACGGCCTCTTCACCCTGTTGCAGCAGCGCACCTTGCTCAAGCTGCAAAACCGCTTCTCGATCGCCGCCGCCTCGCAGTTCTTCTGGCGCGTGCTGCGGGTCCCGGTCGATTTCTACGCGCAGCGCTTTATCGGCGACATCGCCTCGCGCGTCCAGTCCGTCCAGCGGGTCTCGCAACTGCTGTCGGGACCGTTGCCGACAAATCTGGTCAACTGCATGACAGTCGTTTTCTATGCGCTGATCATGCTGTTCTACAGCGTGCCGTTGACCGTGGTCTCGGTGCTGGTCATGGGGATCAATCTCGGCGTGGTCCGCCTCGTCCGCCGCAAGCGCAGCGATCTCAACCGCGTCTCGCTCAATCAGATGGCGCGCGTCAACGGCGCCTCGATCGCCGGGCTGCAGGCGATCGAGACGCTGAAGGCGACCGGAACCGAGAATGACTTCTTCAATCTGTGGTCCGGCTACCAGACGCGCGCCCTCAACAGCACGCAGGAACTGGGCGTCTATTCGGCCGCGCTCAGCGCGATGCCGGCCTTTCTCAACTCGATGACATCGGCGCTGGTGCTGGGTTATGGCGGGTATCTGATCATCAAGGGCTATCTGACGATCGGCGGGCTGGTCGCGTTTCAGGGGCTGATGGGGCAGTTCAGCTCGCCGGTGTCGCAGCTCGTCAATTTTGGCGGCCAGCTTCAGGAGGTCGAAGGCGATCTCAACCGCCTCGATGACATCATGAAGCAGGGCGAGGACCCGATGCTCGCCACCGAGCAATTGGCCGTGCCGACCGAAGGGCACGCTATCCGCAAACTCAGCGGCCATATCGAGCTGCGCGACATCGCCTTTGCCTACAGCCCGCTCGATCCGCCCTTGATCAAGGACTTCAATCTGACGATCGAGCCTGGGCAACGGGTGGCGCTGGTCGGCTCCAGCGGGAGCGGCAAGTCGACGGTTGCCAAGCTGATCCTCGGCCTCTATCAGCCGACTGCGGGGGAGATCCTGATGGACGGCATGCGTCTCGATCAGATCCCGCGCCCGATCTTCACGGCATCGCTGACGGCGGTGACGCAGGAGAGCTATACGTTTCAAGGCACCATCGCCGACAATCTGAGCATGTGGGATACGACAGTCACGCGGGATGCGATCGTGCGCGCCGCGCGCGATGCCTGCATCCATGATGACATCGCCGCGCGGGCCGGCGGCTATGGCAGCGACATGGCCGAGGCCGGCGCCAATTTCAGCGGCGGCCAGCGCCAGCGGGTCGAGATCGCGCGGGCCCTGACGCGCGACCCGACCATCCTCGTTCTCGATGAGGCTACCTCGGCGCTCGATTCGCTGACCGAACAGCGGATCGACGACAACCTGCGCCGGCGCGGCTGCACCTGCATTCTGGTGGCGCACAGGCTCAGCACGATCCGCGACTGCGACGAGATCCTCGTCCTCGATCGCGGCCGGATCATCGAACGCGGGACGCATGACAGCCTGATGGCCCAAGCGGGCCGCTATGCAGCACTGGCCTCGGCGACGGGTTCGTGATGGCCTACGCCGAATCCCTCCCCGCCCCGCCGGATCTGGCCGCGCCCGATCCGCTCGACCCGATCCGGGCGACGGTCGCAGCGCTTGGCGCCGCCGCGACGGTGCGGCAGCTCGGCGCCAA
>JBOHME010000176.1:0-4317 GCA_050729795.1 Allostellaceae bacterium
GCATCTCGGCATCGTCGATGCGCTGATCGGCGCCGGCGATAACAGCCCGGTGACCGGCCTTCCGGGCAAGGGCGGCGCCCATTCAGTGGCGGCCGATCCGGTGACGCTCAAGGTCTTTGTGCCGATTCCTTCAACCGCCGGGGCGGCAGCCTGCTCCGCGGTCGGCGGCGACGACAGCGTCGGCTGCATCCTGGTCTACAAGTCGAACCATCCGAAGAACGAAGTCGAAGGCGAATAAGAGGACATTCTCCCGTTATGCGCTCCGCGGCATCGCCCGCGGAGCGCATGATGACGATGCCGACCCCCGTCGCGCGGCTCACCCCGCGGGCGGGGGATTTTTTCTGGCCGGGAGTGCGCCGACCGAACCGCGCCGGGTTGCCGCGCGCTCAAGGGCTTTTCTGCGACAAAGCGCGCGGTGCCGGCGGCGAATCCCATCGGGCGAGCCTCTTAACAGCGGGGAGCGATGCTGTTCTAATGCGTCCCGGAGCGAGCCGCGCCGGATGACGGCCCCAGGGAGGAAGAGATGCCGCGATTGCAGGGTGCGCCGACCCGATGCGCACCGCTTGCCGCCAGCTAGCGATCCGCGGCCGCGACGATGCCGGTTTCCCTCGATCTGGCGATCAATGCGCTGATCGCCGGCGTGCTGCTCGGCGGCTTTTACGCCGCCGTGACCGTCGGCATCACGATCGCATTTGGCATGCTTGACATCGTCAACATCGCCCATCCGGCCTTTATCGTGCTCGGCTCCTATATCGCCTATCTCGGCGCCCGCGATCTCGGCCTTGACCCGATCCTGATCGGGGCGCTGGCGACACCTCTATTCTTTCTGCTCGGCATGGTGGTGTATCAGGTCTATTATTTCTGCTTTGAGCGGCGCGGCGAGGAATCGATGCAGGGCCTCGCCTTTTTCTTTGGGCTGTTGTTTGTCACCGAAATCGCCCTGCTCCTGGTCTTTGGCGTTGATTACCGCTTTGTCGCGGCGCCTTATATCGGGCCGAGCCTGCATTTTGGCGCTTTCGAGCTGCCCTTGCGCATGCTCGTTCCGTTTTGCTGCTCGCTCGTCATGGTCGGGCTGTTGCAGCTCTACCTGTCGCGCAGCTTTGTCGGCCGGGCGATCATGGCCGTCTCGCAGGACCGGGAAGCGCTGCGGCTGATGGCCATTGATCCGGTGCGCATAAAACGCATTGCCTTTGGCCTGTCGATCGCCACCGCCTCGCTCGCCGGCGCCTTTCTGATCATCATCCAGCCGGTCCAGCCCTCGGTCGGCGACGATTATCTCGGCCGCATCTTTGCCATCTGCGTGCTTGGCGGGATGACGAGCTTTCCCGGCATGCTCGCCGGGGCGGTCCTGATCGGTGTCGTCGAGAGCCTGACCGCGACCTTTTTCGGACCGTCCTGGTCGCCCGCTGTCGCCTTCGGCTTTCTGCTGCTGGCGCTGGCGGTGCGGCCCTCCGGATTGTTGGGACGCGCCGGATGACGACCATCCCGCTCCGGCTCAAGGCGCGGTCCGCGGCCTCCGGCGCCCTGTGGGACACGCTCCGGTTCTGGGTCCTGGCGGCGCTCGCCGGTGCCGCGGTGCTCTTTGCCGCGCGGGCGATCGCCAACGAATACTTCTTTTTCGCCGGTTATGTCGTCCTGCAATATGTCGTGCTGGCCACCGCCTGGAACATTCTCGGCGGCTATACCGGCTACGTCAATTTCGGGGTCGGTGCGTTCTTTGCCTGCGGCGCCTACAGCACGGTTGTGCTGCACCAGACGACCCACCTGCCGCTGCCGGTGATGATGCTGGTCGGCGGTCTTGTCTCCGGTCTGATCGGCCTTGGCATGGGCGGTCTGACCATGCGGCTGCGCGGCATCTTTTTTGCCATCGCCACCCTGGCCCTGGCGATCGTCCTGCGGACCTTTATCGTCAACTGGGACTATGTCGGCGGCTCGCGCGGCGTTTATGTGATCCGGCCGGAACACGGGCCGATCCTCGGCAGCTATGTCCAATACCTGTTCTTTCTGATGCTGATCCTGGCGGTCGTCGCGGTGGCGATCGCGCGCACCATCGAGCGCTCGCGGCTTGGCCTCGGCTTTGCCGCGATCCGCGACGACGAGGCGGCGGCCGAGGCGGGGGGCGTGCCGACCCTGCGCCTCAAGCTGATCGCGACGGTGCTGTCGGGGGCGCTGATGGGCATGGCCGGCGCGCCGCTGCCGTATTACGTCACCTATCTCGATCCCGATTCGAGTTTCAGCCTCGCCTATGCCATCAACAGCGTGGCGATGCCGGTGATCGGTGGCACGACGAGTTGGGTCGGGCCGATCATCGGTGCGGTGCTGTTGGGGACGGTCCAGCAGGTCGCCACCGTGACGATCTCCTCGGCGCTCAACCTGATGATCGTCGGTCTGCTGCTGATCGCGTTTGTGGTCATCGCGCCCAATGGCATTGTCGGGCTGGTGACGGCGCGCCGCCGGCGCCGGAGCCGGTGATGGATCGGCCGATCCTGGAGGCGCGGGGGCTCGGCAAGCGTTTTGGCGGCTTTGTCGCGCTCGACGGGATCGCGCTCGCGATCATGGGCGGCGAGCGCGTCGGTCTGATCGGGCCGAACGGCTCGGGCAAATCGACGCTCGTCAATTGTCTGTGCGGAACCCTGCGCCACGACAGCGGCACCCTCGCGTTTGAAGGGCGCCGGATCGACCGGCTGGCGGCGCATCGGCGCACGCGCCTTGGCCTTGCGCGCAGCTTTCAGCTGCCAAGACCGTTCCGCACGATGACCCTCGTGGACAATCTGCGCATCCCGCTCGTCTACACGGTCAATGCCCGGCCCGGGCGGCATCTCGCGCAGACCGAGATCGATGAGCGGGCGCGGGCGATCCTTGCCGAGGTCGGCCTCGCCGACAAGGCGGACCATCTGCCGCGCGATCTGACCCAGGTCGAGATGCGCAAGCTCGAACTCGCCCGCGCCGTCGCCAGTCAGCCGCGCCTCCTGTTTGCCGATGAGACGATGGCGGGGTTGTCGCCCTCCGAGGTGGAAGAAATTCTCGATGTGCTGCTCCGCCTCAACGAGACCGGCATCACGATCGTTCTGATTGAGCATATCATGAGCGCGGTGATGCGCTTTTCGACCCGGCTGGTCGTCCTGGTGGCCGGGCAGAAGATCGCCGACGGCAGCCCGCAGGAGGCGATCCGCAACCCCGCGGTGGAGCGCGCCTATCTTGGCGAGTAGTCTCGAAATCGCCGATCTCGATGCCGGCTACGGCCGGGTGCGGGTGCTCGAAGCCGTCACGCTCCGGCTCGCCCCAGGCGAGACCGTGGCCCTTCTCGGCACAAACGGCAACGGCAAAAGCACGCTGATGAAATGCGTGATGGGTCTGGTGCCGGCGAGCGCGGGGCGGATCGTCGCCGAGATCGACGGCACGCGCCACAATCTCATTGGCCGCTCGCCGCAGCAGATCGTCGATCTCGGCATCGCGCTGGTGCCCGAAGGGCGCCGCCTGTTCCCAAAACTGACGGTCGAGGAGAACCTGCTCCTCGGCGCCTATCGGCCGACCGCGCGCGCCGCGATCGCCGACAATCTCGCCTCCGCCTATGAAACCTTTCCGGTCCTGCGCGAGCGGCGGCGGCAGTTGTCGGGCAGCATGTCCGGCGGTGAGCAGCAGATGCTGGCGCTGGCGCGGGCCCTGATGTCGGCGCCAAAGATCCTGCTGATCGACGAGCCCTCAGTCGGTCTCTCGCCGCTCCTGGTGCGGCGCACGATCGACAAGATCAAGGAATTGAAGGAGCGCCATCAGCTCAGCGTTCTGATGGCCGAGCAGAATTTCAACCAGGCCGTCCGCATCGCCGATCGCGGCTATGTCATTGTCCACGGCAGGATTGCCTTTGCCGGAAACTCGGCCGAGGAACTCAACAACAACGAGCTCGTCCGCAAGGTCTACCTCGGGCTGTGAGTGCCCGCCCCAATCTGCCAAATGGTTTGTCAAAAGCGCATTTGAACAGATTGCGGTCCTGTCCCGTTTTGTCGCCGTTTGTTTCGGGCCGCTTTGAGGCAGGATGACTGATCACGTCGGAAGACGGGCATCTCATACCTTGTTTTCCTTAATTCCTCGACAGTCGCATTAACCATTTATTTAAGTGACAATACAGGTTTAATAATTTATTTTCATAAAATGCTTCAGCAGAAATATCCCTTCAAGGTATATCTGCCGTTTCCATCGACCGTTGTTGGCGTGCCGTGGCGGACGGTGGCGATGACGGCAAACGAGAGCGGCGCTTCGCAGGTCGCGCGCAAGAAAATTCTTGTCGTCGAAGATAATGAACTCAG
Source organism: Allostellaceae bacterium (assembly GCA_050729795.1). GTDB lineage: Bacteria > Pseudomonadota > Alphaproteobacteria > ATCC43930 > CGMCC-115725 > AP-15. The sequence goes on from JBOHME010000176.1 coordinate 4,305, forward strand.
CATGAAACTGGTC
>JBOHME010000177.1:0-4312 GCA_050729795.1 Allostellaceae bacterium
ACATTCAGGGCTGCAATGACGGCCGCCGGATCGAGAATGGACACCCAACCTAGGCCTAGGCCTGCCGCCCGAGCGGCAAGCCAGAGCGTATGTACTGCCATAACTGCCGAATAAGCTGTCGTCTCCGGCATCGTCTGGCGTCCCAGACCGTGCCCTTGGTCTGGATTAGGCTCGGCGAACACAGCAAAATGGCAAGGGGCTTCGTCCAATCCGGCCAGTTTGAGACGCGCATAGAGGGCGGCCCGGTTGTCGTACTGGCTAGAAAGTGCCTGTGCGTTACATAACTTGAAGTTCACTCGCACGGCAGCCCGGCGAGCTGTATCCTCGACCATGACGAACCGCCAAGGCTGACTGAGGCCCACAGAGGGGGCGAGAGCCGCAACCTCCAGCAATTCCTCTAGTATATGCGATGGCACAGGCTCTGAGCGAAAGTGACGCACGTCGCGTCGCAACTTAAACAACGTCAGGAGTTGTTCGCGGAATTCGCTGCTGAAGGCAGTCATGGAATGAGTGTGCAAACCTGATTTATCCAGCATGTTCTATTTCGCTAATTTGTATATGAGGGACCGGACAAAAGGGAACCCTTTTGTCCCGGCTCGGGTCGGGCCACTCACCACATCCGCGCGGCGATGTCCTGCTCCTCGGCGCCGACGGCATCGGCGCAGATCGCCGTGGTGGTGAGCTGGGCGTGCCCGAGCCATTTCTGCACCAGGTCGAGCGGAATGCCGGCCGAGACCGCGGTCACCCCGAGGCCATGCCGCAGCCCCTTGGGCGAAGCCTGCGGACCCTCCAGCCCGGCAGCTTCCATGACCCGATGCACGGCCGGCCGTGCCGGACTAAAAGGCAACAGCCAATCGCACCGAGCGTTCATGCTACGTTCGAAATTTTGGCCGAAAATCGACCGACCGTGTACCCGGGCCTATTACGGTTATGCCACGCCGGCGGGAAGTGGCCAGCCGAGCCAGCGGCACAGGGCCTCGCCCATGACGAGGTCGAGGTCGCGGCCCTTCAGCCACGGCAATTCCTCGGTAAACAGGGTCACGCATTGCCGCCACGAGCACGGCATCCGGGTGATGTCCGTGCCCCAGAACATCCGCTCAGGACCAAAGGCGTCAAAGCAGCGCTGGAGGTGCGGATGCAGGCTGTGGAACGGGTATTGGTCCTCGGCATAGCCGGCCTGCCCGGTCGCCTTGACCGCCACATTCGGGTATCTGGCCAGGGCCAGCAGTTCCGTCTGCAAGCGATAGGCCGCTTCGCCCATGCTGGCACGCGGCACGCCCATGTGGTCGACAATCAATTTCAGGCCAGGGTGGCGCGCGGCGATCCGGCCGATCGTCGGCAGAAACAGCGCTGCGCCGAGCGCCACCGGCACTTGAGCGCGCTCGGCGGCGGGCCACAGCCAGTCGAGCGTGCCGTCGGTGAACCAGGATTGCGGGTGCCGCTCGTTGGTATAAAAGCGCAGACCGAGCATGCCCTTTTGCTCCTTCCAGTGCGCGACGCGGTCGCGCGCCTGCGAGTCGTCGAGGTAGAACCAGCCCATGACGGCAAAGCGGTCGGGGTATCGGCGCACCGCCGCGAGCGCCAACTCGTTCGAATCCGGGTCCCACAGCACCGGGTGGATCAGCGCCCGATCGACACCGGCGGCGTCCATGCCCGCGATCGCCTCCTCAGCCGAATAGGGTGTCTGACGATGGTGCGCGGACGGCGCGCCCTTTTCCCAGAGATGGATCTGCGCATCGACGATCAGCATCGGATAATGTCCTCTTCAGCTCGCCGGAGTGTACCTCCGATCGATCGGGACGGTCGTCCTGCTTTGCGGCGCGCCGCCGCGTGGATTAAGCTGCCGGCCAGCCCATGGAGGAAGCAGCAGCCATGACCATGATCGACATGCACGCTCATTGGCGGCCCGCCGAAGTCGCCGACGCCCTGCGCGCCCGCACCCGCGAACCGCGCATCGTCCGCAACCCGGACGGCGTCGAGGTGCTGAAGGCCTCGCGGATGGGCGAGGCACCGCTCGCCGAGGCCTTTGACGACGTCGATGTCCATCTCGCGCGGATGAACCGCCAAGGGGTGAAGACGAGCGTCTTGTCGCTGCTCGGCTCGTTCTGCTGGATCGAGGCGCAGCCGGCGGAGGTGTCGGGGCCGCTGTGTCGGCGCGTCAACGACGGACTGTCCGAGATTTGCCGCAAGCATCCCGGCCGCTTCACTGCTTTCGCCGCGCTGCCGCTCAGCGACATGTCGGCCGCGGCGGCCGAGCTCGAGCGGGCGCTCGGGCTGCCGGGCGTGATCGGTGCGCAGATACCGGGCAACTACTTTCTCAGCCGCAAGGACGCCGAAGCGGCGCGCCCGCTCTTCGAGGTCGCGAACCGCGGCCGCGCAGCCCTCTTCATCCATAACGGCCCGCGGCCGGGCGAAGTCTATCCCAAGATCGCGGCCGACACGGATAATGCGCGCCGCCGCAACGGCACGCTCGACATGCAGGCGAGCCTCTCTTCGGTGATGGTGACGCTGTGCCTCACCGACCTCCTCGCGCCCTATCCCGACGTCGCGGTCGTCGTCCACAACCTCGGCGGCAACATCGCCTTTGAGGTCGAGCGCATGGACCACCGCTGCCTGCTGGACACGCCCGAGGAGGAGCTGCCGTCGGCACGCTTCCGCAAAGCCGGCGTCTATGTCGATTGCAATTCGTTCGGCCCGCGCGCGATCGAGGCGGCGGTGCGCCTTTACGGCGCCGAGCGCATCGTGTGCGGCACCGACGGCACCGCATTCGGCGTTGACTGGACCCGCAAGGCGCTCGCGGAAGCGGACATCGGCGAGGACGCGCGCGAGCACATCCTGCGCGGCAATGCGGCGGCGCTGCTCGGCCGCTTCCGGACCGCTCAGCGTCCGATGGCCGCCGAGTAATCCGCCGCGCCCGTCGCGCTTTGCCTGAACCAGGCCGCTATCCCGCCGGGCGTCTTGTGCGCCAATGCCGGCCGCATCATGCCAAACCTGACCAGGAGAGCGGAATGGTTCTCAAGATCGAGCGGTTTCAGCCGGAAGGCATGAATGTCAGAATATCGGGCGGAAAACCCTCCTATTCGCATGTCGTGACGGTGAGCGGCAGCGGCAAGATCGTCTATACCGCCGGCCAATTGGCCCGCGACAGCGAGGGCAACTGCGTCGGCAAAGGCGACATGCGGGCGCAGATGGAACAGACGTTCCAGAACCTCGACCGCTGTCTCAAGGCGGCCGGCGCCACCTGGGCCGACGTCGTCAAGACCAACACCTTTGTCACCGACTTTGACGCGTTCCAGAAGTGCGCCGACATCCGCATGCGCTATCTCGGGGTGGCGACCCCGACCAGCACGACCGTCGGCGTCACCCGTCTCGCCGGACCCGATTTCATGATCGAGATCGAGGCCGTCGCCGTCGTCAATTCCTGAGAAACGGGTCCGGGCCAACGCCGGTGCGTCGGCCCGGCAAGCCCGATCCAAGGATCGGCGAAACAGGCTATCGGCAAATCGGCTGAGGTCGCAGATCGCTCAACCGCGCCTTTAAGCTATACGCCCGCCGGCGGGGGTATAGCTGTGGGGGCGGCGCCGTCCTCAGACCTTCTCGATCAGCTCCATCTGCGCGCCGTCGGGTGCGGCAACCCAGCATATATGCCGACCGTTGTTGACGCGCTCTTCGAGGATCTGCGCGCCATTCTTCTTGAAGTTCGCGAGGGCGCCGGCGTAATCGTCGGTCTCGATCGCGATGTGCTCGATGCCGACATGCTGCTCATGGTTCTGCTCGGCGTTGATGATCGTCACATTGATCTGCATGCCGTGCAGGTCGAGCTGGCAGCCGCGGCCGGGAATTTCCCGCTTCACGGTCGCGCCAAAATTGTCGATGTAGAACTTTGCGACCCTCTGCGGATCCTCTCTGGTCTTGATGTGGACGTGCCCGAGTTGCATGGCCATGCCCCTCTCCTCCGCAAGAGATTTGCCCGAGGCGCGCCGAGGCGGCACCTCTCCTGCAGCTTGGCAGCACGAGCGGAGGAACTCAACCGACATGCGCCAGATTCCCGGCGGCTTCGAGGACGGGATCGCGCCTTTGACCGGCTTGGCCAACGGCAAACGGAACAGCCAGTCCTTGCAGCCATCGACGCTGCCGGCCGCGCCGATGTAGGCGCGCAGCGCCTCGGCGAGCGCGTGACGACAAGGCACCGTGTGCTGCTTGCTGCCTTTCTCATGCAGCCGCACCGTCCAGCCAGCGCCACGCGCGATGCAACCGGGAAGTTTGTCTCTGTTAGGTGTACCCACGGCTACAGATCGCTATTAGCGGTTAC
>JBOHME010000178.1:0-4300 GCA_050729795.1 Allostellaceae bacterium
GCTTGGGTGCCCGCCCCTTTCCCTCCGGCCGATACACCTGCTGAGATCGGCCCCGGTCTCGACCGCGGAGGACAGCCATGGGCTCGTATGTGGCATTCGACGTCTCGCTCCGCTCCACCAGTGTCCACGTAGTAGACGAGGAGGGCAAATGCCTTTGGCGCGGCAAGTGCGCCACCGAGCCCGAAGCGCTCGCTGCTGTCGTACGTAAGCGCGCGCCTGCAATCGTGCGCGTCGGCCTGGAGACCGGGTTTCTTTCGACCTGGCTCTGCCACGCACTGGCCGAAGCCGGCCTGCCGGTCGTGTGCAGGGACGCACGCCAGGCCAAAGCGGTGCTGTCGGTCCGGCCCAACAAGACCGCTGCCAACGATGCCGAGGGCTTGGCGCAGTTGCTGCGCGCCGGCTTCTTTTGCGAGGTCCGGGTGAAATCGTGGGACAGCCTGCTGCTGCGCAACCTCATCACCGCGCGCCGCCAGCTCGTGCGTACGCAGGTGGACCTTGCCAATCAGCTCCGCGGCATCCTGCGGACATTCGGGCTGGCGTTGCCGCCGGGCAGCGGCGGCGGACGTCGGTTCGAGGCGGCCGTGCGCGCACCGATGCGTCCCGGGCTGAGCCTGATCGTATTGCCGCTGCTGGAAGCAGGGCGCGCCGTACGCCAGCGGGCCGTTGTGCTCGACAAGGCGGCGGGCGCCGCGGCGCGGCGTGACCCGCGCTGCCGGCTGCTGATGACAACGCCGGGGGTGGGCGCGATCACCAGTTCCGCCTGCCCTGGCGGAGAGGCGTCCCTGCCGGGACGTGGTCAGGACCATCACGAGATATGCGCCGCGGCGAACAGACCGCGTTTGGAGACATTGTGAGGTCCCCCCACCGGACACCATCGTGCGGCAGCGGCACGCCCCTGACCGCAAAGACAACCCTGAACCGGCAGAGCGTCGAAAAGCGAGAAAGAAAAAGCAAAATAAGCTTGACTGAGGAGGCGCGATTAAACAACCCGCATATAGCCGATCAGCATGTCACGCAAACGCCCGATTACATGACGCCGGCAAGAGACCCGGTCCGCCGCGGGAAATCTGTCACGAGACCCGTCACTTTGTCTACGTTCCGCAAACGCTCAAGTGGCGACTTGATCCAGCGCCCCGACCCCTCCGCACCCTGCGCGCTCGGCCGGTTGCAATCAGTGTGGTCCCGACACGGCGATGATTGCGATCCCGAGCGCCGATGATTGCGGTCCGTTATAGCTATGGGCTTGGTTTCTTGTTGTAACGCTCGAACATGGCCGCTCGGATTTCGGGACTGTCCGGCCATTGCCCATGCCGCTGCCCGGCATGGGTCTGATAGGTGTCGAGGCGGTCGGGGTCGGGCTGCACGACTTCACCGGCTTGCAAAAATAGCAGGCCGATTTTGTCCGTGGGCATCCGCGCGGTAAAGGCTTCGGCTTCGTCAAGCGCCGCGCGGAGACGCGCCGTGATGTCCTTCGGGTCGCGTGGTTCACTGCTTTGCAAAGCCCGCCATTCGGCTTCCGGGTCATTCGAGTTTCGCCGGATTTCAGCAATCAGCCCCTCCGGCGTGAAGCCGGGCGATTTTTCAACCGCCGCCCAGATCACGGCACCGAGTGGCAGGATGGTTTCGTGAACGGTCACAAGGTCAACGAGGTCGCGAAGCTCGCGCCGACCGGCGGCGGCCATGACTTTGTTCATGGCAAGGTCAACCGGATGCAGGACATAGCCGAAGGTCTCGTCCTGCATGGTCGGGGAAAACCGATAATCGCTGTCAACAACCCATTCAAGCCGGGTGCTGGCGTCGCCTTTCGTCACCTCGGCGGTGTAGATCAACGGCAGTTGCCGAAGCCATGAAACGCCGTAGCCCGCCGCCGCGAGCGTTTGCGTGTCGGTCATTGCCGCCGCCGCAACGCGCTCCTCGCGGTCGTGGAATACGCCGATGTCGCCGGAGATGCGCGGCGCGTCCCGGTTCAAGGGCGAGGCCCCGGCGACACAGCTTTCAGGGTCGCGGTGCGCGGCGAGGAGCCGGAGAACGTCAGTTTGAACTTAGATAGCGGCACGGCAGGCCCGCTCAATCTGTTCTGCCAGCCGCCGGGCCTCACGGTTGCCCTCCACGCGCAAAGCGTGCGCGATCACCAGAGCATCCGCCGGGGTTGGCGTCTCAAGTTCGCGCTTGTTCCATAGCGCGTGGGTGCCGTACTCGGCAAAGGCGCGACGGTAGAGGCTCGCGAAATCCTCCGGTTTTTCTGGCTCGGTGTTCATATCGGACATTGTAGCACAAAATGGGTAAAGGCTTATCCCTTTACGTCCGGCGACACCATGGGTAGGAGCATGGCGGTCGCTCCTGCACCTTTCCCTTACAGGATCTTGATCGCACCGGAAGCAACGGAATAAGCCTTAATGGATAAATGAAGATGTGGTTTCTGCATCGTTCTCGCGCGCCAAAGGCCAAGCTGTTACTTCCATTAATCTTGCAGACCGTGTGAAAACGCGCTCGTTGACGGTGCGGACGCCGTTCCGCCGCGCCAATAGCGCCATGCGGGGGCCGCCAGCCACGCAGTCGGACCTCTATGCTGACCCGCCCCGTGGTTTTGCAACCGATGTCCCGTGTGGCAGCCGCTGGCCCGCCGGACAGAGCCGGGTGTCGCTGTCCGGGTCGTAGGGGAACTCATCCTTGCGATACAGGCCCGCTTTGACCGAGGAACCGCGCTGGGGACGCGGCACATACGGCCGCATCCCGGCCTTCTCGCAGACCTCGATGTCCTCGCTCTTGAAAGACCCGCGATCGGCGACCACCGCGATCTGCTCGACCCCGAGAACCTCCTTGGCCGGTTCGGCCGCGGACGTGAGCAATCCCAGGTCGAGGACCTGGTTGGTGACCTGCTGCTCCACAATCAGCTTGTGCTTGGCATCGACCGCAATCTGTGCGTTGTAGCCGACCGCAACATGCGTGTGCGCCGCCATCGCCCGGCTGTCGGGGTCGGTGAGCGAAATCTGGTCCTCACCGGTCCGCTCGAGTTCCGCCAGCATCGCCTGACATCGGGTGCGGCGCGCGCGAAGCGCGGCGATCTTCTCGGCCAGATCCTTGACCCGCGAGCCCCCGCGGTCTGCTCGGCGGCATCGCTCGTGTCGAGACGCCGCAGGTAGTCGTCGAGCCTGGCATCAGCCAGCTTGAGGAAGGTGGCGAGCGAGGCCCGCGTGAAATTGCGGTTCCCGGCCTTCGCCGGGACAGGCTCTTGTTGTTCACCGCCTTGATCCGCGTGCCACCCACTGCCAGCAGCTCCCGGCCGAACAGGTCCAACTGGCGGCACAACAGCACGAATTGGCGGAATACCGGGCGGAAGGCGTGGCGGTTGTCGCGGCGAAAGTCGGCAATGGTCTTGAAGTCGGGCTTCAGGTGCCGCAGCAGCCAGATCGCCTCGACGTTGCGGTGGGTCTCGGCTTCCAGCCGGCGGCTCGATCGGACCCGGTTCAGATAACCGTAGATGTAGAGCTTCAGCAGGTCCGCGGGGGCATAGCCGGGACGGCCGGTCCGCTTCGCCTGAACCCGGGCGAACCCCGCCGCCGCGAGATCGAGCCCATCGACAAAAGCCTCGATGAACCGCACTGGGTTGTCCGGACCGACGTAGTCGTCCAGTGATTCCGGCAGGAGAAGCGTTTGCGAGCGATCATGGCCGGTGAGGTGCGTCATACAGCAATTCTACTGCGCCGCGCCGCGCGCTGGGATCCCTTGCGGTTCAGTTTTCACACGGTCTGCTTGATTTATGGACATGGCCGGGGACGGGGGCGTGCTGTTCGATCACGGCTCCGGCGCGCTCGGGGCAAAGGCGGCAATCGCCCGATCAACAGCGCGGTTCACGCCGGGCCGCACATGCCGGAAGGGCCTGCCCGGATAATGGTGCGCCAGCAACATCGGCGGCGTGCCCATCTGCCTGTCGCTGTTGTCGAAGATCATGAAAAAGTCGGCGCGCGGCGCGAACCAACTCAACTGTCGATGGTAGCGGCGGCTCACGGCGGCGGGATCAACGTTATGTGTAGCGGCGCGCAATCATAACCGTGCCGACGCGCAATCGAGGGCGGTTTTCGGCGCAGATTAGCTGAGACTGAAGCGGCGGTCGGACGCACGCTGTCTGGATTCTTGGCAGCTTTTGGTGATCATGCCGCTGGGAGGAAGCAGCATTCGGGCAAGTCAAGGCCGGCTCGGCAATACATCTGACCCATCAAAGCGAAGCAGTCCGTTGACGAAGTTCTTGCATCCGAGAAGAGATGCTATATACTACTGGCAAAGAGACCTTACCTGCTAC
>JBOHME010000179.1:0-4280 GCA_050729795.1 Allostellaceae bacterium
AAAGAGGCCGCCGATCCAACTGAAAGCGCTCTTGATGCCGGAGAAGGCGCCGATCGCGCTGAACCCGGTGCCGACCGCCGAGGTGCTGGTCGAGGCCGCCGAGACGCCGGCTGCCGCGGCCGTCGCGCCGGTGTTGGCGGCGATGAGCGACAGCAGCGAGATTTTGGTCGTCTCGGTTCCGCTATTGAAAAGGAGATTGGCGATCCCGCCGCCAATCCCGCCCGCGCCCAGCATCGAGGTGAAGAGCGGTTTGACGAGGCTGTTGCCGAGACCCTTCACGACATTGCCCATCATCCCGCCGACAGCCGATTTCTCGATCCTGAGCATGATCTCGCGCAGCCCGCCCTTCTGGCGGATGCCGAGCATCGCGTCGGTCAGCGCGTCGGAAATCTTGTGCTCGATCGGGGAGGCGAATTGGCGCCATGACCGTTCAACCGACTTCATTACGGCGACGATGTGCGTCATCGCATTGCTGATCTGGGACTGCGCCTTGCGAGCCGTACCGAGTCCGGCAAACTGCGTACGCATCTCTTGGAGTACCCCCCGTATCGTTTCCATTGCAGCAGCGAGAGCGCTCGCATCAGCACCAATGGTCATGCGGGATTCAATTTCGGCCATGCCGTCGCCTCTCCCTCAAAATCGCTCTTCTTCAGATCTCCGCCGACTGACTGCGTTGCCGAAGCCTGGCAATATCGATCACTGCCGTACCTAGGCCGGCATGGACATCGCCGGTGTAAAAGCCCGGGCCAAGTTCACCGAGCGTCTGCTGCGGTATTGCGGCCGAGGCGGATTTCCGCGCGTTCCCGGCAAAGCCGAGGAGCGCCGCGAGCAGAATATAAGCTGGTGGATTCACTTCCCAATACACCATCAGCTCTGCGACCTCGTGGAGCGTCATCGAATCTATGACGGGATAGCTGTACCCGCAGGCTGTAGCGAGGAGGCCATAGATCTCGGCCCATTGGAATCCTTGGCATCGGCCCCCGGGTTCGGCTCGGACGGGCCGCCGCCCGCCGGCAAAGCCCCGAGGGCTGCCGCTTCCCCCAGCGCTGGCCGCAATCCGGAACCGGTCAGCACCGCGTTCAGCACCGCGCCGGCGTTGCCGAGATCGAGCAACTCCTCGACCTTGGCCGGCGTCATGCCGGGGTAAGTGCGTTGCAAGGCGGCAGTGACGATTTCGACCACGACCGAAACCTCTTTCTCGCCCATGCCGGCGCCGCTCTCGCCGAGGTGCTGGACATGCGGCCACAGGCGTCGCAGCTGCCCCAAGGTCAACGGCGCCACAATCCAATCCCGGCCACCCATGCGCACGGTGACACCATCAATCATGGTGTTGCGGCCGGGCAGTCTCTTTGCCGATGCTTTCATCATTCCACCGTCGACAGATAACCGATTGTGCCGGAGGCGTCGGCAAAAGCCGTGAAATCCAGATCCTGGATCGTCCAATCATCAACCCTGGTTGGCAGAGACAGCTTGCTGGCCGTGCAGGCGTTGAGGCGCAGAGCGGTGCCGTTGCCGTCATAGGTCGTATAGAAAGTTCCCTTGAAGATCGGCGTCGTTCCCATGAGTTGATTGACCAGCGTCACCTTGCTGCCGCTTGCGGTCACGCTGTAGGTATACGAGATCAGCAACGCGGCACCGGCATCAGCGGCCGAGAATGTATAAACGCCGGTCGCGAAATCGACGGAATATTGTCCAGCGACTGAAGGTGTAGCGACCCGGTTGAACCGCCCGCCGGTTGCAGCATAGACGACCCCCAGGTCGTCATTATAAGATGCCGCGTTGGCGGCCATTGTTGCAAAGGGCGCCGTTGCCGGAACCACCGCGGCTTCCGATTGCGCGATCGCGAACTGGCCGGTTACCGGAAGCTCACCAAAAAAGATATCCGAATAGAGCAGCCCCGCGATTTGGGCGAATTTCGCCTTGCCGGTAATCTTGCCCTGTCCGCGCGCGATCGCCACCGGGAACTGATACTGGCCGTACAGTTCCTTCTCGGTCCAATCGAAATCGATCGTCACGTCCTGAAGCACACCGAACTGACGCGGCCCGATGCCGGAGCCGGTGATATCGGTGCGCTCGCCCCACAGCGCGCCAGAGCCGAATGCAAGTTGCATGTCAGATCCCTCTCGATAGCGCTCTCGGCTTCCCCGCAGCGCGGTGCACACAATTGCAGAAAGGCGTGTTCCGGACGGCGGCGGAGCCGAGGGAAATACATTTCGACCACCACGGGCTCGGCGCCCCCATCGGAGCTCGCGGGGAGATGGCTTTGCCCCAATCCTCAGCCAGGTTCGGCTTCGCCCCGGTGGCCAAGACCCGGTCTTTTATGTGTTCCCCTATCATGCGACGCAGAGGATCTCGACCGGCACGATCGCGACCGCCTGATCACCGAGAACACCTTCGTCGATCTCGATCTTGCCAACGACGAGGGCGTGCTGAACCATTCCCGGTAGCCCCAGGTTTTGCAGCCCTGTCACCGGCATGGGCGCGAGCGCGGCTTCGAGCGCATCGATCAGGGGATTGAGAATCTGAGCCGGCGAGATGTGCGGATTGGTCGAATGCGCGTAGATATGGAAATCGGCTCGCAGCGTCCAAACAACAGGGGCGCCGAGCGCCTTGATCCGTCCCTCACCGCCCTTTTCGGACATGAAAAGCGCCGGCTGCTCCGCCGGGGAAACATCGCTCCAATGCCGCAGCCGCCGGTTTGCGCTGGCGAACCGAGCGGCGCTCGATGCCAACGCCCACAAGGCCGCGTAGATCGTCTCGCGTTCGATCGTCACCGCGCCGTCCCGGACAATGTGTCCTCAAGACCGGCGCGACTGGCGGGTTTGAGATTGTCCGCCGCCGCGCGCGGGAATGCGTGCCGGGCAGGCGCCACGGGGTGGCCATGGTGGCGCAGATCGGCCCTGATCCCGACAGGAGCATGGGGGCCGGCAGCATCGCGCGCACCGATGAACCGGGGTGCGATCACAGCGCCGCGACCACCAGCGCGGCGTCCATCTGGGTCGGCGCCAGAGGAGGGAGGGAACTCCCGACCGGCGCTACCCTGCGGTAGCGCTGGATTGCCGACAGCGTCGAAGCGCTCATGTCCTTTTGCAGATAGGTGACGACCTCGCCGTCGGTCTTGCCACCAAGGCGCTTTGACACTTCGCCGATGCGCGTCCGCTCGCGATAGCGCAGCGCCACAAGCTCGATGCAGGCCTGCACGAGATCGGGCGGCACGACCGGATAGCCGGCGGTGTAGATCATCGTTACGCACTGCGCCCGGCATGGCACGTGATAGCCGCGGATGATCAGTTGCGTCGGCGAGAACAGATATCCGGCCTGAGAACCCTGCGGCAGAGAGGTCACAATGCCGGGCGCGCTCGGCGTCAGCGTCGGGACCGGCGGGATCGTGAGGTTGTCCACGACAACCGACAGGACGGCGGTGCAGGGCGTCACCGCGAATGGAAAGCGCGCATCGCTCTGTCCCCAGAAGCCGGTCGTCCCATCGCGGACCTCAATGTAATCGGCCGAGAGGATCGGGCGCCCCAGTCTCTCGATGATGAACTGGCTCGCAGCGGTGATAAGGCGCGCGAGCAGGGTGTCGTCGCTTGACGGAAAGAGGCCCGGCGCAGTCTGCAGCCACGCCTTGACATCGACCAATGTGGTCAGATCGCCAAACGCCATCGGCCACTCTCTTTCATAAAGGGTAATATCAGCGGTCACGCCATGCGAGGACTGCTTTGCAGAACTCGAATAGCTCCTCATCGGAGAAGCGGTTTCTCGCGAAGTTCGCCTGATAGGTCACGAGTCGGACGTTGCCGAGCACGTATCTGCGGGATTGGTCAATGCAATCGATGGAGAGCGTGTCCCGCTGAACGTCCTTGGTGCCCCAGAGAATGTTCGGCCAGTCAGGACACAGCGGCTGGATTGAGCCTCAAACAGGGCAACCACGTCATCAGCGGTGGAGGCTTATTCCGTTGCTTCCGGTGCGATCAAGATGTTGTAGGGAAAGGGCGCGGGGTCAACTGCCATGCCCGCTACGGATGGTATCGCCGGACGCAGAGGGATAAGCCTTCAGCGGTGATCTCCATTACGATGCCGCGCCGCCTGCATGATGCCCTGGTCGTTTTCAGCGTGCTTGCAACAGAACGACGCAAATTGCTTCTTTTTGCTTCATAAATTTTCCTGCTCTGTGCCCGCCGCTTATCAGGGTTGGCTTGCTGCCACGCCTTTACCCGACGCCGGTTATCGATTGGATCGCGCCGCGCATTCATTGCTGCGCGATAGCACTCCTTGCACTC
>JBOHME010000180.1:0-4249 GCA_050729795.1 Allostellaceae bacterium
CGGGTCCCGACGGGATCTTCACGATGGCGCTCTCGGCGCTCGACGTGGCGCTGTGGGACATCAAGGGCAAGGCGCTCGGTCTGCCGCTGTGGAAGCTCCTGGGCGGCGAGCGCGAGCGCATCGCGACTTATGCCAGCGGCGCGCTCAGGCGCGGGATCGCGCTCGAAGACGCCGCCGCGGCCGGCCAGCGCCTCAAGGAGCAGGGCTGGCGCCAGGCCAAGATGCAACTGGCCCTGCCGGGCGCCACCTCGCCGGCACAGGAGATCGAGCGTGCGCGCGTCGTCCGCGAGGCGGTCGGACCCGAGATGGTGCTGATGTGCGACATCAACCAGCGCTGGCGGCCGGAGCAGGCGATCGATCTCGGCCGCCGGGTCGAGGCGGCCGGGGTCGGCCTCTTCTGGCTCGAAGATGTGACCGCGGCTGACGATTATCCCGGCCTCGCGCGCGTCGCTGCGGCGCTCGACACGCCGGTTGCCGGCGGCGAATATCTGTGGGGGATCGCGCCGTTCCGTCACATGATGGAGGCGCGCTCGGTCGATATCGTGATGATCGATCAGGTGCGCGCCGGCGGCATCACACCCTGGCTGAAGATCGCCGGCATGGCCGAAGCCTTCAACCTGCCGGTGGTCAGTCACGGGGTGCCGGAGATCCATGTCCATCTCGTCGGCGCGGTGCCAAACGGGCTGACCGTCGAATACATGCCGCGGCTCTTCCGCCTGTTTGAGGAGGTGCCAAAAACGCAGAACGGCGAGCTCGTCCTGCCGAGTGCGCCGGGCCTCGGTCTCAAATTCGACGAGGATGCGATCGCCCGCTACGGTCTCACCTGACCCCTGCTCACGCCGCCATGACACGGCGCAAGGCGTGAAACCCGCCTTCGAGATCGGCGATCAGGTCCTGCGGGTCTTCGAGGCCGATGTGCAGCCGCAGGGTCGGACCCTCCGCCTGCCAGCGCGTCGCGCTGCGGATGCGCGCGGGAGTGGTCGGCTGGATGAGGCTCTCAAACCCGCCCCAACTGGCGCCGATGCCAAAGAGATCGAGCGCATCGATCAGGGCATGGACGGCCGTCTGCGGCGCCGGCTTCAAGACGACGCCAAAAAGACCGCTGGCGCCGACAAAATCGCGCTTCCACAGGGCGTGGCCGGGGTCCTCGGGGAGCGCGGGGTAGAGCACGCGCGCCACCTCCGGCCGGGTTTGCAGCCAGCGCGCGACGGTGAGCGCATTCTTCTGGTGCCGCTCCAACCGCACCGACAGGGTGCGCAGACCGCGCAGCGCGAAATAGGCGTCGTCGGGGGCCGCGCAATGGCCGAGATCGGCTGCCATTGTGCGCACCGGCAGATACGCCTCCTCGGTGGTGATGACCGCCCCCAGCATCACGTCGGAATGGCCGACGATGTATTTGGTCGCCGCGTGGATCGACACATCGACGCCGCGGGCGAAGGAGGGAAACAGGAGGGGCGAGGCCCAGGTGTTGTCCATCAGCACCGTGGCCCCGGCGGCATGGGCTACCGTGGCGATCGCCGGGATGTCCTGCACCTCAAAAGTCAGCGATCCCGGAGACTCGGTATAGACGACGCGGGTGTTGGGCCGGATCAGCCGGTCAATGTCGCCGCCGATCAAGGGATCGTAATAGGTCGTCTCGATGCCGCAGCGGGTCAGAACCCTGTCGCAGAAATTGCGCGCCGGCCCGTAGCACGAATCGGTCATCAACAGATGGTCGCCGCATTTGAGGCAGGCTTGCAGCGGGGCGGTGATCGCCGCCAGCCCGGAAGACATCAGCATCGCGCGATAGCCGCCCTCGATCGCCGCCAGCGCCTCTTCGAGGGCGAAGGTGGTGGGCGTGCCGAGGAGACCGTAGCGGACGATGTCAAAGCGCTTTGCCGGATCGCGCTTCGCTTCCCACTCGGCCATGTTGGCCGACAGGATCGTCGAGGCGTGATAGACGGGCGGGTTGACGGCGCCCGATTGCGCCTCGGGGTGGCGCCCGAGATGGGAGAGGAGGGTGTCCGCGCGATAGTGGCGCGGTCTGTCGTCGTTCTTCATCGCGGGTTCACCCCCTGGTTGTCGGGTGCGACCTTACACCGCTTTCATCGCTGCGGGGCAAGGGCAAGCATAAAGGCCGCCCCGTGCGGCTTCGTCGCGCGGGACCCCGGTGATGCGGGCTCGCCTTGTCAGGGCGGCGGCTCCGGCCGATGATCGCGCCGTGATGGTGTTGCCAGGGAGGCGCTGGTGAGATGGGCTCTTCTCGCCGTCGTGGTCGTCCTGCTGGCGGGGTGCTCGCATGATACGGTGCGGCCGCCGCCGGGATCGGAGATGTCGGCTGCGACGCTTGCCAAGGACTGCGCCAATCCCCAGTGGAAGAACGAGAATCTCGGCCTCTGGTACTCGGTGTGCCGGCGTCCGATGCAATGGTAGACGGTCGGGCCCGCGCAGGTTCGTCCGCGGGGCAAGACTTGCCACGGCGGGGCAAACCCGCTACATCCCCGGACTAGGCCCGAGGCCAAATGCCGGCCGCCGGTCTCGGGGCGCGTAGCTCAGCGGGAGAGCACTACGTTGACATCGTAGGGGTCACTGGTTCAATCCCAGTCGCGCCCACCATTATTTTCAAGGGGTTAGATGATAAGGCCGCGGGCGAGCGCCGGAATCGGAATCATCCGGCGGTATTTCGCATCCCGGCGCTTCTCCAGGCGGGCAACATCCGATGGCCGCTATAGTCGCGGTGAGAGGCCTGTCACGGCGAGCGATTTCGGTTTACGCACCCGATCCGCGTCAGCATCGAGACGGCGGCACGGTGGCAGCTCAGAGGTGGCGGCTCAGATTGGATGCTTGCCTGCTGCGCTTAGCCCGCTAGGAGGCCACGACGGATGTGGCATCTGTGGGGGCACGAAACGTAAACGCTAAAGGCCTTAAAATCATCGATTCGCTTGCCATTCTCGAAACAACATGAGTTCCAGCCAAAACGCAATCAACAACCGCATGTCGAAACCGCAGATTGATCAAGGGGGCGCGCATGAAGAGCCTGTCGGCGTCTCTCGCCCTTCCAACTGGCACCCCTATCGCCTAAATTAGAGGAATCTTAAGGAGTTTGCTCGGATGCGCGGCACGAAATGCCAAGAGCAAGGCCAGGAAGGAGGACTCATGGAGTATCGGCTTCCATCGAGAACCAGACGTGCGAGCAGCTAATGACGTTGCGTCAAGCTGGAAATACGCATATCTCTCGTATTATAGGCTGCGCGCTCGGAGGTCTCCTCGAAAGCCACTCCCGGGGCTCAAACGCCGTGGCGCGATCGCTCCTGCTACAACAACGCCCATAACGCTCGCCCTGTCCAAGCGATACCAGCGCACCGCACGAGAGCGCCACGATGACGACAGATTGCTCTTTCACCTCCCACGCCGCCTACCGGGACTCCGGAGTCGATACTGACGAAGCGGATATCGGTCTGAAGCGCCTCGTCAAACGAATCACTCATACGTGGCCGCCTCCCGACAAGTCCGGTGGCGTTCAGCTTCGAAATGGGTACTTTGCCAACGTCATCAATATCGGTGGCGGTATGGGGCTGGCAATCTGCACCGATGGAGTAGGGTCCAAAGCAATCATTGCACAGCTCATGAACCGTTATGACACGATTGGGATCGATTGCATCGCAATGAATGTGAACGATCTGATCTGTGTGGGAGCCCAACCTCTCTCCTTGGTCGATTACATCGCAGTCGAGCGGGCCAGTGCCGAGATCCTTGACGCTATAGGGGTGGGGCTCGCTAATGGTGCCGAACAGGCACGCATCTCGATTTCCGGCGGCGAGATTGCTCAGCTCGGAGATGTCGTCCACGGCTTCGATTTGGCGGGAACTGCCGTGGGAATGGTGCCTCTCGATAAGATCCTAACAGGCCGTCATCTGGAACCGGGAGATCGGATTATCGGCATTGAAAGCAACGGGATTCATAGCAATGGATTGTCCCTTGCCCGCAGGGCGCTCTTCAAGCGAGAAAAGCCTCTTTCCTTGGATTATCAGATACCGGAAACTGGCATTCCTTTAGGCGAAGAATTGCTTCGTCCAACGCTCATCTATGTGCGCGAAGTATTGGAAATTCTGAATAGGATGTCGGACATTAAGGCGCTGATAAACATCACTAGCGATGGACTTCTAAACCTGAGCCGTGTTGACAATCCACGTGTGGGTTTCCGCATAGATGAACTTTCCGAAACACCTGCGATATTTAAATTAATTCAACGATATGGGGGAGTCAGCAC
>JBOHME010000181.1:0-4241 GCA_050729795.1 Allostellaceae bacterium
CACACCCGCCGGGCGCGCGCAGCACGAGGTCCACCGCCGGCAACAGGGCGCGGCCGTCTCGCTCGGAGGTGCTCATGAAACTGCGGCTTGCTGCGGGATCAGTTCGGGCGCGGCCGGTTCGAGGCGGACGCGCGGTTCCGCACCACCCGCCGGCAGCACCCTGCCGATCATTGCCGCCCGGTAGCCGAGCGCCGCCAGCTGGGAGAGGCAGGACCGGGCCCGCGCCGTGGGGATGCCGGCGAGCAGCCCGCCGGCGGTCTGCGGGTCGATCAGCAACGCCGCGAGCGGATGGTCGGTGCCGGTCTCGAGCGCCTGCAAGGCGGCGAGGTTGTCGCTGTGCAGCGAACTGGTAATGCCGCGGGCGAGCAAATCGAGAGCGCCGTCGAGCACCGGGATCGCCTCCGGGTCGAGCGTCGCGTCGCAGGCCGAGGCGCGCAGCATCTCGACGAGATGACCCAAAAGCCCGAACCCGGTCACGTCGGTGCAGGCGCCGGCGCCATGAGTGGCGAAGCAATCGGCAGCCGGGCCGGCCGATTGCAGCATCGTCGCGATCGCGCCGGCGACGACCGGTGCCGGCGTCAGCCCGCGCCCGTCGGCGGCCAGGATGATCCCGGTGCCGAGCGGCTTCGAGAGGATCAGCACGTCGCCGGGGCGCAGGCCGCCTTTGCGCAGCAGTCGGTCGGGACGTGCCCGGCCGGTCACCGCAAAACCGAGCGCCAGCTCGGCGCCTTCGGCGCTGTGGCCGCCGACCAGAACGGCCCCTGCCGGTTCGAGCACGTCGAGCCCGCCACGCAGCATCTGGTACAAATCGTGCTCGACAATCGCCGGCCGAGCCGGGGGCAACGTGGCAATCGCCAGCGCCGTCTCCGGCTGACCGCCCATCGCATGGATGTCGTTGAGCGCATGGGTCGCGGCGATCCGGCCAAACAGGTACGGGTCACCGACCATGGCGCGAAAAAAATCGACGGTCTGCAATAATGGCGGAGCGCCGGGGAACGCGATCAGCGCGGCGTCGTCGGCATGATCGAGGCCGATCGTCACGACATCGCTCGCCGCTGGCCGCAGCCGGTCGATGACCCGAGCCAGCACCGCGGCTGGCACCTTTGCCGCGCAGCCACCACAGCGCATAGGATCCTCGCCCGGCCCCGGCGCCATCAGGGGCAATTCGCGATAGCGCCGCATCCAGCGCCGGTCGATCCCGTCTTTGAGCCGCCACCATGCTCTGCCCCCGGCGACAAATGGCCCGCGCGAGGCGACCGCTCGCCGATCGCCGGTGCCGATCAGCGCGAGGCCGCGGCGTTGCGGCACAGCGCGGCGCAGCTCTTTGCCGGCGAGCGCCAGGCGCAGATTGGCGGCGAGCGGCGGGCCCTGCCGGACCGCATAGACGCCGGCCTTCTCGCGCGGATATCCGATCATCGACGCGATGTCGCCGGCGGCAAAAATCTGCGGATCGGCCGGTGAGCGCAGGGTTTCGTCGGTCACGACAAAACCCTCGGTGTCGAGAGGCAGCCCGGTCTCGGCGAGCCAGGGCGCGGCCCCGGCTTGGGTCACCCACAGCGCCTCGTCGAAATCGATACCGCTGCCAGCGGTGCACCACAGCCGCCCCGGCTCGACGCGGATCACGGTGCGCCCGGTATGCAGCGCGATCTCGCGCGCGGCGAGAAGCCGCGTGAAGCGCTGCCGAACCCAGCGATTGTGTGTCGGGAGCAGCTGGTCGCGAGTGACGAGGGTCACCTCCAGGGAGCCCACCCCGATCCCGGTCAGCCGGGATTGCGCGCACAGAGCCAGCTCGACCCCGGCCGCTCCGCCGCCGACGATCGCGAGGCGCAGCCGGGACAGCTGCCGGACACGCTCCAGCAATGCCCGCCAGCGGGCTGCGAACCGGGCGATCGGCTTGACCGCGATCGTGTTGTCAGCGGCACCCGGAACATCGTGCGCGCGGGGGGTCGAGCCGATATCGAGCGACAAGAAATCGTAGCGGATTGGCGGATGGTCGCGGCAGATCACCTGCCGCCGGATGCGGTCGATCCCGACCGCCTCGGCGTGAATGAGCCGTGCCGCGGCGAACCGGGCGAGCCGGCCGAGATCGATGTGGCACTCGTCGAATTGATAATGCCCGGCGACCCAGCCCGGCAGCATGCCGGAATAGGGCGTCTCGATCTCTCGGGCGACGAGCGTCACCCGCGTTCCGGGCATCGGCCGCATGCCAAAGCTCTTCAGCACATGGACATGGGCATGCCCGCCGCCGACCAATACGAGATCCTGAGTGATTGGCATCTGCTGCCGCATCGCGCCGCACTATGCCGCAGCCCCGGCGGGAACACGAGAGTGGCAGGGCGGTTTGCGCCGGACACACTGCAAACCGGCTCGGCCGCGCCAAGTCTTCTGTTTAGCTCTCGTCCTCCGGGATCGGCTCGGGGTCCTCTTCGAGCCACGCCTGCAGCAGCGTGTAGCCGACCGCAAGCACCACCGGACCGAGAAAGATGCCGACGAGGCCAAAGGCGACGAGGCCGCCGATCACTCCAGCCAACAGCAGGACGAGCGGGAGATGCGCGCCTTTTCTGATCAAGAGCGGGCGCACGATATTGTCGAGGCTGATGACGATGATCGACCAGACCAATAGAAAGGTGCCCCAGCCGGCCGCACCACTCCAATAGAACCAGACGACCGCCGGGATCAGCACCAGACCCGGGCCGAGCTGGGCAACGCACAGCATAAACATCACCGCGGTCAGCACCGCGGCGAGCGGGGTCCCGGTAATCGCCAGCCCGATCCCGCCGAGCACCGATTGCAGCAGTGCCGTGACAACGACGCCGAGCGCCACGCTGCGGATCGCCTGACCCGCCAGCCGCACCGATTGCCGGCCGCGCTCGCCGGCCAGGCGATGGCCGAAGCGCTCGGCCAGGCTGGCAGCGCGCTCGCCGCTCGAATACAGCACCGCAGCGATGACCAGGGTCAGCACAAACTGCACGATGGCGATGCCGAACCCGCTCAACAGCCTGGCGAACCACCCGGCAGCACTGCCGGCATAAGGCGCGGCCTTGGCCGCCAATTCGGCGATGCCGCTCGCCTGGATGCGATGCCACAACAGGATGATCTGGCTGCCGAACAGCGGAATGCCGTTCACCCACACCGGTGGCGGCGGCAGCCGGAACGATGAGAGCGCATGGGCCCAGCCGACGATCCGCTCGAAATTCTGGGTGATCGTCGCGATCGCCAGCCAGAACGGCCCGATGAACACCAGCAGCAGCGCCAGCGTCATGACTGTGACTGCGAGCCAGCGACGGTGCAACACTCGGCGCTGCACCTGCAGCATCAGCGGCCAGGTCGCGACCACCAGCGTCACCGCCCAGATCGTCGCCGGCAGAAACGGCCACAGGATCCAGAACGAGGTGACGATCAGCCCGGTGACAAACAGCACCGCGAGGATCAGGCGTACGAGGTCGAGCGGGTTCGCCGGCCGCGGGGGCGGCGCCGGCTCGGACCAGCGGCGGGCCGGCGGTGGCGCCTGGATGCCGATCAGACGATGCGAGAGCGGCGCCTTGCCACGCATCGAAACCCGCAGGAAGGCAGCATTGTGATCGACCTCGTTGGCGGACGCGTCAGGCGGCGGAGCCGAGCGAAGCGGGACGCCGCTCGCTCAGGCGCCGGTCGCCGATCAGCGCCGCGATGACGGTCAATAGCATGAATACCGCGCTGCTGCCGAAAATCCAGTGCGGCATCCCGCGATCCATGATCCAGCCGAACAGCATCGGGCCGAGCGTCCCGCCGACGCTGAAACCGATCGTGACAATGCCGAACGCACGCCCGATCGCCCCGGCCGGGGCCGCGGCGCGCACCAGCATGTCGCGCGACGGCATGATCATTCCGGAGAGGAACCCGGCCATTGCCATCGCCATCACCAGCACCGCCGGGCCGAAGCCGATCACCCCGATCAGCGCCACCAGCACCGCATTCAGCCCAAAGCCGATCGCCGCGACCTCGCCATGATGGCGCGTGACATCGGCGATAAACCCGCCGCCGAGCACGCCAAAGGCGCTTGCGGTCAGATAGGCGGTCAGCGCCAGATTGGCGGTGGCAAACCGCAGGTGGTAGCCGCCCATCAGCGCCGGGACCGAGAAATTGCTGATGCCGCTGGTCGACAGGCTGAGCAGGATGAAAAAGCCCATCATGCCGAGGATCGCCGGGGTGAAGGCGGACCCCGATCGCCGCGCCTTCAGCTCTTCGCGACGCGCCACCCC
>JBOHME010000182.1:0-4206 GCA_050729795.1 Allostellaceae bacterium
CCGCCAGGTCCTGGTGATGCGGCGGCCGCGATCCGGCGCGGCCGGTTGGACGGGTCTGATCATTGAAAATGAAGGCGGTGCATGAGTGCGATGCACAATTATCGTTTGTGTCGCGATGGCGGAAACGCGCCAAATAAGGCGCTTCAAAACTCGGTCCGAGGGTAGGAGACCCATCATGCACAATCTGCTCAAATCGACGGCGTTGGGCGCCGCGCTGCTGGCCGGCCTCGCGATAACCGCCCAGGCACAGTCGGTCTCGTCGCTGCCGCCGACCAGCCAGGCGACGCCACCGGTCACCGCTGCGCCGCCGCTGTCGACCGCGAAGATCTATCCGAACCCCGGGATCAGCGGGTCGTGGAAGGATCAGCACTACCAGCCGACCCAATCCGATAACACCCCGGCGCGTCACCCATACACGACGCCGCATTTCGGTCCCACCCCGAACTGAGCCTTGCTGCACCGCCGGACGGACCCGCCCTGCCGCGCCAGGCGGGTCTGATCAGGGGCCGCACCGGACACGGCGCATACCGGTCGGGGCCGCCAGCCGCCCGAGGTCAGCGGCGGCGCCGGGTAAACCGCGATCCGAGCACGATCAGCGAGAAAATCTCAAACAGCATCTGCGCGCCGACCATCGCGGTGTTGGTGGTGGCATCGTATTGCGGCGCGACCTCGACAACATCGCCGCCGACGATGTCGAGGCCCTTCAATCCGTGCAAAATTGCCTGCGCCTCGCGCGGTGTGAGCCCGCCCGCCTCGGGAGTGCCGGTGCCGGGAGCATAGGCCGGGTCGAGCCCATCGACATCGAACGAGATGTAGGCCGGCCCGTCGCCGACCACGTGGCGTGCCTTATCGACGACGCCGGCGATGCCGAGCCGGTCCACATCCTCGATGTGCAGGACGGTCATCCCCGATTCATAGGAGAAGCCCCACAGGATCTCGGCCGGGCCGCGGATGCCGATCTGCACCGTGCGCTCGGGGTCGAGCGCGCCCGCCAGCACCGCCTGGCGGAACGGCCCGCCATGATGAAATTTCGAGCCATCGACTTCGCCCATCGTGTCGCAATGCGCGTCGATATGGACAAGCCCTAACGGCCGCTCGGCGCCCAAAGATTTGAGGATCGGATAGGTCACCGAGTGGTCGCCGCCGATCGAGATCGGCCGCACCCCACTCCCGGCGATGCGCGCATAAAAGAGGGCGATGTCCTCGATCGACTGGTCGAGGCTGTAGCGCGAGCGCAGCGGCACATCACCGATATCGGCGGCGATGCAGGCGCCGCGCGGTGCAATCCCGAGCGCGTGGTTGTAGGGACCGATGCGCTCGACCGCGCGCACCGCCCGCGGACCAAAGCGCGCGCCGGCCCGGTTGGTGACCCCGAGATCCATCGGCACGCCGATGAGCGCCACATCGAGCCCAGCAAAGTCGGGCAAATCGGCGGCGTCCGGTCGATACGGCAGGTCGAGCAGGGTCGAGATGCCGGCGTAAGGCATCGTCCGGCGATACTCGCTATCGAACGCCAGCGACAATGCCCGCCGGAACCGCTCCGGCGCCACCTCGGTTTCCTTGGCACCCTCATATTTGCGGCGCAACGCTTCCAGCTTCTCTTTGTCAAACATCGCCCGGCGCCCTAGCGAAGTCCGCGGATGCGTGGCGGGATCAGCACCTTCCACGGGTCGGGCATCTCACCGACCGCGACCTCGATCAAGCTCGTGCCGCGGCGCTTCAACGCGGCGGCGAGCTCGCGGCGCAGCCCGTCGGGGCTCGTCGTGCGCACCCCGGCGGCACCAAAGCTCTCGGCGAGCTTCGGGAAATTCGGGTTCAACAGATCGACGCCGATCAGCCGGTTGCCGTAATCCTCCTTTTGCATGCGCCGCACATTGCCATAAGCGCCATCGGCAAAAACGATGGCGACGATATCGATGCCGTGGCGCATTGCGGTCGACAATTCCTGGACGTTGAACATAAACCCGCCATCGCCCGAGACCGAGACGACCGGCCGGTCGGGCCGCCCGACCTTGGCGCCGAGCGCCGTTGCAAAGCCGAAACCCAACGTCCCCTGATAACCGCTGTGGATATAGGTGCGCGGCTGGTAAACCGGAAACGCCATCCGGCCGACATAGCCGACCTGGGTCAGATCCTCGACATAGATGCCATCATCGGGCAGCTCGCTGCGGATCGCGCGCAGATATTCACATTGTGGCCCAAGTTGGTGGTCGAGCCGCGCGAGCGTCGCGGATTTTAATCGTTCGAGCTCGTCCTGCCGCGACGGCCGCTTTGGCGCCTGCCGCCCGAGCGCGGTATGGAGGGTGGCGAGCGCGGCCTTGGCGTCGGCGACGATGCCGAGCGCCGGCCTGAAGTAGCGGGTGATCTCGACGGGATCGATATCGATGCGGATCAGCTTCAGATCGCGGTCGGTGCCCCAGCGCAATTGCGGCTGGTGCAGGCGGGTGCCGACCGCCAGCACGACATCCGCATCGCGCCACAATTCGTGGCCCGCGAGCGCCGACTGCGCGAGGTAGTGGCGGTCGCTGACGATACCCTTGCCGCCAACAAAGCTGACCACCGGAGCCTGCAGCATCTCAGCGACGGCGAGCGCCTCGCTGCCGGCATCGACCGCTCCGCTGCCGACAAAGATCAGCGGCCTCTTGGCGGCGGCGAGGAGTGCTGCGGCCTGGTCGATCTGGTCGGGATCGGGCTCGGTGACCGGCGGCGGCGGAGCAGCCTCGGGCAGCGCCACCTCGGTCGCGAGCGCCAGCACATCGGGCGGGATTTCGAGCCCGACCGGACGCGGCCGTCCATCGCGCAATTGCCGGAACGCCTCGTTGACCCGCTTGCCGGCTTCGGTCGGATGCTCGATGCGCGCCGCCCATTTGGTCAGCCGCTTAAGGATGCCGAGCTGGTCGGGGATCTCGTGCAGCAGCCCAAAGCCGCGGCCGATCATGTCGGAGGGGACCTGGCCGCTGATGCACAAGACGGGCGCGTTAGCGGCGTAGGCCGTAGCGAGCGCCGCTGTGGTGTTCAAGAGGCCCGGCCCCGGCACCACGGCGTAAGTGCCGATCTTGCCGCTTGCCCGCGCGTAGCCATAAGCCATATAGGCAGAACCCTGCTCGTGCCTCGTATGGACGACGCGCAGCGCCTCGGCGGCATCGTAGAAGGCGACAAAGAGCGCATCGTTCTGCACGCCGGGAAGCGCGAACACTGTGTCCACGCCATTGCGGCGCAGCATCTCGACCAATGCCCCGCCACCCGTCATTTTGCTCATCCGTTTTCCTCCGTGAACGGCAGTGCCCTCACCCTCGCGCCAGCGCCGATCCCTCCCTCTCCCACACTGCGGGAGAGGGCTCGGGTGAGGGCATTATTATCGTCGGAAAGCTGACATTTGCCTGCGCGGCCCGGCCGAGCACGCCAGCGCTACTCGGTTTCGCGATAGTCTCGCTGCCCATCACGACGATAGTGGTCGTCAGCGGCGCGGAAAGTGCCGCCGTCGCGGGCGCACATCCCGTCGAACAGCGCCGGGCTGAAGGTCCCAGTAATTATCGTCCATTTGAACCAAACCAAAGCAGCCAGACCCAGGAATAGCCACCCAAAGGGATTGAGCGGTCCGGCCTGCGCCGGAGAGGCGCCGCAAAACGCTCCAACGGCGAAGAGCACGAGCACCACTGTCACAGAGAATCGGCGGATCATGGCAGGCCATCCTCCTATCCGACCAGTGCGCGTGCATCCTACGCTGATTACTCCGGCCCATCCAGCGGGCCGGGGCAAGCGCGGCCCGGCAGTTGTCTCGGGTGCGGCCTCATGGCTCGAACTGGTAGCGATAAGCGCTGCCGTGGCGACGGATGCGGCCGACCGTCGGCGCCGGGAAATGCGCCGGCAAAAGGCGGGTGCCCTTCTCGGCGTGCTCTTCGATCAGCCGCATGCGGGTGCGACGCGACAGGTCGCGATCGGTGCAGGCGGCGGTCGACCATTCGGGCTTTGCCAATTGCAGCTGATGATGCAAAACGTCGCCGATAAAGACGGCGCGGTCGTCGCCCGAGCGGGCATGGATCACGACATTCCCCGGGGTGTGGCCGGGTGCGGCCTCGAACCACAGCCCGTCCTCGAGCGCGAAATCGTCGCCGACCAGCTGCGACTGCCCGGTGCGCACCACCGGCAAGACGCTGTCCTCGAAAGCGAGCCGGTGCGGGCTGTCCTCGCCGCGCTCTTGCATGC
>JBOHME010000183.1:0-4140 GCA_050729795.1 Allostellaceae bacterium
CAATAACAGCAATGCTTTGAATACCATGGAGAAAATTCGTTCAGGGTGGGGTCCTGATCGGCGCCGATCGGGACCCCAGCGATCAATCCGATTTGCACGTTAAATCAATGCATTCACGAAATAGCGGGCTGGCGTCCCGCGACCGTGCTGATTCATAGCCTTCGCCATCGATCAGCCCGAGGACACCACCGTCAACGAGTTCACCGTGGGGCCGGCAAACCAACCTTGGTAATTCCGGTTGGAATCTGCCCGAGATTAATGAGCAACTAATGGCGCGGTTTTTTATAACGGGCAGTACCGATGGGCTCGGTCGAGCAGCGGCGCAGTCTTTGATGGGGGATGGCCATCAAGTCGTACTGCACGCACGCTCGCGCGAAAGGGCGAAGGCAATTGCAGATCTCGCTTCGCGAGCCGCCGGCGTGGTCATCGGCGACCTTGCCAGTGCCGCTGACACCCGAAATATCGCCGAGGAAGTCAACCGTATCGGTCGCATGGATGCCGTCATCCACAATGCAGGCACATACAACCAACGTAACCGCAATGCGGCGGCCGAGGGGCACGCCACGATTCTCGCGGTGAATGCTCTTGCCCCGTACATGCTGACGGCGCTTATCGAGCGCCCCCACCGTCTGATTTACCTTAGCAGCGGCATGCATCGGGGTGGCGGCGGCTCCCTGCGCGACATCGATTGGGTCGAGCGGCGGTGGGATTCGAGCCGCGCCTACTCGGAAAGCAAGCTCTACATCGCAGCGCTTGCCTTCTCGGTCGCCCGGCACTGGCCCGAAGTATTGAGCAATGCCGTCGATCCCGGCTGGGTCCCGACGAAGATGGGCGGCGCGGGAGCGCCGGACGATCTCGAAATGGGGCACCAGACCCAGACTTGGTTGGCCGCCAGTAGCCAACCGGCGGACGAGCCGTCGCCGGCGGTGCCGGCCGTCGCAACCTCCTCCGCCGATCAGGCTCCTTCCGAACCGAAGCCTCCCGAACCGAAGGCCGGCCGGCCGTCGAGGCGCCCCTGGAAATCCAAGGAAAGGTGAGATGAGCGTCGAAACGCCGCCCCAGGACCCGACCGCGAAGCTGCGCTCGTTTCTCGACGAGGACGATGTCCGCGTGCAGGGGATCATCGAGCCGCTGCGCGCACGCTATGTCACGACCGAACGCGACGACCTGGTGCTGGCGAATTTGAAGCGGCTGCACCGCAACGCCTGCAAGCGCCGCTATCCGCCTCAGCCTCTCATTCCAACGTTGGTAGGTCGCAAGCAGCTCGGGCATGGCACCCGAGGTCGACCAAGACACTTCAGTCCAGCTCTCGGTCTCGATGTGGGCGACCCAGTTGTGGAGCTCTCCGCGCCTTGCATAGTAATGTACGACGTGGCCATGCGGCCCCCACCAGGCGGTCTGTTCCGGCGAGACGCGGCGGTTCCACTCCGGCTGTGGCGCTTGACCCGAAGCTTCTGCCGTGACTCGCGGTCACGCGCAAATCGCTTTGCCGCCGCCTCCGTTAGACCGAAGGGTACGGTTCGTCGCCGTAGGAACAGAACCACGCGACAATCGCCAGCCTTGGGGCGCAGTACCGTGCCGCAACCTCGGTAACCGTAGAAAAGCCGACACGCGTACCGTCAACGCTCCGGCGGCGGTCGGCGCGGCGGGAGACTCATGCTGCGGCAGGCGCGACTTTCGCCGCGTTTCCTCGCCGGACCCGCAGCAGCAGCCATGCCACGATCGCGATATTGACGACGTTCCACAGGACGCCGTTGAGAAAAGCCATGTGATAAGAGCCGGTCAGGTCGAAAATTTCGCCCGCCATCCAGGCGCCGACCGACATCCCGATAAAATTCGCCACGGAGATCGGGGCAAGCCGGGTCGCCGCTTGCCGCGGCGGGAAATATTCCCGCACGATCATCGCATAGCTCGGGACGATCCCGCTCTGCACGAAGCCAAACAGCACCGAGATCACATAAAGCGCATCGAGGCTGTCGAAGAATGCGTAGAGGATCAGCGCCGCGGCCTGCATGATCGAGCCGAGCAGGAGAGTCGCCAACCCGCCGATGCGGTCGGAGCCCCAGCCGAAGGCAACGCGGCTCAACAAGCTCGCCGCCAGCATCAGCGCCAGCATGTCGGCGCCATTCGTGGCGCCGTAGCCAAGACCGCGGCAATAGGCGACCAGATGAACCTGCGGCACCGACATCGCGAGACAGCACATGACGCCGGCGACGACCAGGATCACGTGCAGCCGCCGTGGTGCCAGGCCGAACGCCGTAACGGCGGTGCGCTCCGGTGTTGCCACCGCGGCGGGACCGGTATCCGGGATGGGCGCCGGCCGGCGCAGCGCCACGATCAACGGTGGCATCGTCGCGAAACAGAAGATGCCAAGCAGGACGAAGGTGTGCTGCCAGCCGACCATGTTGAAGAAATGTTGCATCACCGGCGGCCAGACGGCGCCCGCCAGCGGAATGCCGGAGGCGCAGATCGAAATCGCCATGCCGCGCCGCCGCGTGAACCAGTGCGAGACGTCGGCGATAAGCGGCGTATTGACGGCGGCACTGCCCACGCCGACAAGCAGAGCTTGCGCTAGCATGAAAGAGCCGAGGCTCGGTGCATACCCGTCGGCGATATAACCGGTGCCGAGTAAGACAGTTCCGACGGCGACGGGAAGGGTGATACCGAAGCGGTCGGCAAGCCTGGCCATGACGAGGGTGCCGGCGGCGTAACCGACCATCGTCGCGGTATAGGCCAGCGAGGCGTCCGCGCGATTGACGGCGAAGGTCGCCCCGATCGCCGGCAGCGCGACGACGACCGACCAGAATCCGCTGCCGCCGATTGTCGCCAGCGCCAGCGACACGATCAGGCGCGGCCAGGCACCCTTTGGTTCTGTTTCGCTCACGGCAAAATATTCCCCGCCCGGATCGATCGTGCCGGTTGTCACTACCGGCGCCGATGTTGCAGCAATCCGCCAAACCGAGGATCAGCTTGGGCGGGAGCTATTCTCCTTGGTCTCGCCCCGACGACGCCGGGCGCCATGCTACCATCATCGCCTACGAGGACCACAGCCTTCCACGGCGACAGCGATCCACGCGCCGGAGCCGGCGACGAGTGCCGCCGTGATCCAGATCGCGGGTGACACGCCGTTGACGAGCTGCGCGATCGCCCCGAGAAGAAGCGCCCCGATCGCGTAGCCGGTATCGCGCCAATAGCGATAGGTGCCGCGGATCAACGGTGGCGCCCGATCGGACATCACGGCGATCAGGTTCGGGTAGAGCAGCGCCATTCCAACCCCGATGATCGCGGCCGCCGGCGACCAGACGGCCAGCCCAGTTGATGCCCTATTTCGAACAGCCCCTGCTAAATAGGGGAATTATATACTTGACAAGTATACCCCTTGAGTCCATGTTGTGATTCAAGGAGTTAGACCAATGTCCATTCTTTCCGATGCGCATTTCCACAACGAAGCCGCAGCCTATGCCCGACTTGAAGCAATCGTTTGGCCGAAGGGTCCGCACTGCCCAAAGTGCGGGGGCTTTGACCGAATTACCGATGTCAAGGGTGGCCGTATTGGATTGCGCCGTTGCGGGCCATGCAAGCGCGAGTTCACGGTGAAGGTCGGCACCGTTTTTGAGGACAGCAAGGTCAAGCTACATATCTGGTTTCAAGCCGCCCATTTGTTGGCGAGTAGCAAAAAGGGCATCAGTGCCCATCAGCTACATCGGACGCTGAAGGTTACATACAAGACGGCTTGGTTCATGGAGCACCGCTTGCGTGAGGCGATGCGTGATGGTCATTTCTCCGCGCCGCTCACCGGGGAAGGCAAGAAAGTGGAATTTGACGAGACTTTTGTCGGCGGCCTGGAAAAGAATAAACATCGTTCCAAGCGTAAACATCTCGGGACGGGCGCCGCGGGCAAGGAAGCTGTGCTGTCCTTGGTAACGCGGCGGTCTCGTTCGCTCTCACCACATCCCCGCTGTAACGGCGTATAATCTTCGTCCCATCGTCGAGGCTCAAATCCACGGGGCGACCTACGTTATGACCGACGAAGGCGGAGCCGCCAAAAAGGTTGGTAGCGAGTTCGCGCAGCATGGCTCTGTGAATCACAGCGCTGGTAAATACGTGCGCGGCGATATTCACACCAACACGGTAGAGGGC
>JBOHME010000184.1:0-4090 GCA_050729795.1 Allostellaceae bacterium
GGGCAGCGCCGCGGTGCGCGCCCAACTGGTCCGGCTGATCCACGGCGACGAGCATCCCGACGGCCCGGGTTTTCTGGAAGAGGCGGTGGAGGCTCCGATCAACCGGGATTGGCCGGTGCGCAAGCAATACGTCCAGAAGGGCAATTTTCTGCACGTGGCCGATCCCGAGCGCGTGCTGGCGCCGGCCGGCCCGTTCACGCTCTGCGCCTACATCTTTCCGACCCTGCCCAAAGCGGGGCGCCAGATGATCATGGGCCGCTGGTCGGCCGACCGGACCATCGGCTACGGCCTCGGCATCAACGCGTCCGGCCGGCTGGAGTTCTGGATCGGCGATGGCGTGCGGGCAGACGCGATCACCGTGCCGCCGCCGCTGGTTGCGCATGTCTGGTACTTTGTTGCCGCCGCGTTTGATCCGCGCACCGGGGAGGCGACCGTTCATCAGGAGGCGGTGCTCAACCGCTACAATAGTCGGCTGTCAAAGATCGTCCCCTGCGACTACGGCGCGCATGTCAGCGAAGCGCTGCGCGTGCGGCTTGGCAGCGCCGACGACGTTCCGTTTCTGATCGGCGCTGCGGCCGACCGGAACGCGACGCGCGGCGTCTTTATGACGCAGTGCTACAACGGCAAGATCGACCGCTGCGGCATTTATGGCCGTGTCCTCGACGGCAACGAACTGGCGGCTATCGCATCCGAGGGAAAGCCGCCGGCGGGACAGGTGCTGGCCTATTGGGACACATCC
Organism: Allostellaceae bacterium; assembly: GCA_050729795.1. Lineage (GTDB taxonomy): Bacteria > Pseudomonadota > Alphaproteobacteria > ATCC43930 > CGMCC-115725 > AP-15. Next base: position 740 of record JBOHME010000184.1, read on the forward strand.
CTCGGCTACACCGATCGCGGGATCGGCGATACCGTGATCGACACCGGCCCGCATCACCTGCACGCCGAGGGCGTCAATTGCCCGGTGCGGGCGCAGACCGGCTGGAACTGGAGCGGCCGCAACGACTGCTTTCGTCTGGCTCCGCAGGAATACGGCGGCATCGAGTTTCACGATGATGCGCTCACCGATTGCCGCTGGGAGCCAAGCCTCAGCTACACGATCCCGGAGCCTCTCAAGAGCGGCGTCTATGCCGCAAGGATCACCGCGGACGACGGGCAGGCGGAGGAGTTTATCCCGTTTTTCGTCCGCGCCGCCCGTCCGCGAGCGCCCATCTGCCTGCTGTTGCCGACCGCGAGTTATCTCGCTTATGCCAATGCGCAGCTCGGCTTTGAGTCCAATCTTGGCCAAGCCATCACGGCGGTTACGCCGATCTTGCAGGATGTCGATATCCAGGTTTACCAGAACGGGGCTGAATTCGGACTCTCAACCTACGACCACCATGCCGACGGCGCCGGGGTCTGTTACACCTCCTATCACCGGCCGATCATCAACATGAGGCCGAAGTACCGCATGCCCGCGATCGCGTGCCCGTGGCAGTTCCCGGCGGACCTGTCGATCGTCGCCTGGCTTGAGCACCTGGATTACGACTACGAGGTGCTGACCGACGAAGATCTTCACCGCGAGGGCGTGGCAGCGATCCGGCCGTATCGGGTGGTGATCAACGGCAGCCACTGCGAGTATTACTCCGAACGGATGATGGATGCCACCGAGGATTATCTCGCGGAGGGCGGGCGGCTCGCCTGCCTTTCCGGCAACGGCTATTATTGGGTGGTCGCTTTTCGCGACAAAGAGCCCTGGATCATGGAAGTGCGCAAGCTTGAGGCAGGCTCGCGCGCCTGGCAGGCGCGCGCCGGTGAGCATTATCTGGCGAGCACGGGAGAGCGCAGCGGTTTGTGGCGTCATCGCAACCGGGCGCCGCAGAAGCTGGTCGGCGCCGGGTTCACCTCGGAAGGCATGGACGTGTCCGTGCCGTACCGCCGCATGCCGGACAGCTACGACCGCTCGGTCGCGTGGATCTTCGAGGGGGTACGCGGCGAGATCATCGGCGATTTCGGCCTGGCGCGCGGTGGTGCCGCCGGGCTCGAGATCGATCGCTATGATCTCTCTCTCGGCACGCCGCCGCACGCTCTGATCCTGGCCTCGTCCGAACCGCTGACAGACAATTATCCGCTGGTGCAGGAGGATGTCATGTTCATGCACCCCGGCATGGGCGGCACGCAGCACCCGCTGGTGCGGGCCGATATGGTGTACTTCACGACGCCCAAGGATGGAGCCGTCTTTTCCGCCAGTTCGATCGCCTGGGCCAGTGCGCTGCCGTGCAACAAATTTGACAACAGCGTCTCGCGGATCATGAAGAACGTCATCGATGCCTTTATCAGAGAAGGCCCGCTCCCCGGAAAGGCATAGTCAGGGCGGGGCCGCGGCCGCCCGGCGTGCGTCCGGGTTTGCGCCCGGGCGTGCTCGCAGCGCCGGCCCATCGAGTTCCAGCAGGCGGGCGGAGCGCTTGTCCATGATAAACATATATATCATATATTCTTGCTCATGCGACCGGCGAACCGCCTCCCACCGACTCCGACGACGCCTCCGTGAACCTGACCATGAACGCCATACCCCGCTACCGCCCGCATGCCGGCCCGGTCATTTTGTCGGCCGGCTTTCGGCCGTTTTTTCTCGCCTCCGCACTGTGGGCGGCGATCGCGATCCCGCTCTGGCTGGCCGCCTACGCCGCGGGTCTGGCGATGCCGAGCGCACTGCCGGCGCTCGTCTGGCATGTGCACGAGATGGTCTTCGGCTTTGCCGCGGCGACCGTTGCCGGGTTTATGCTGACTGCGATCCCGAACTGGACCGGCCGCATGCCGCTCCAGGGGGCGGCGCTCGCCACGCTGGTCGGCCTGTGGGCGCTCGGACGGGTCGGGGTTCTGTTCTCGTCCGTCTGGGGCGAGCCGGTCGCGGCGGTCGCCGATCTCTCCTTTCCGGCCGTGTTTCTCGGCGCCATCGCGCGGGAGATCATTGCCGGCCGAAACCGGCGCAATCTGCCGATGCTCGCGGCGCTGGCACTGCTGCTGATCGGCAACCTTCTTGTCCATCTCGACGCGCTCGGTCTGGCCGCCACCGCCGAACTCGGCAACCGGATCGGCCTCGCCACGCTATGGATGCTGATCTCGCTGGTCGGAGGCCGGATCATTCCGAGCTTTACGCGCAACTGGCTGGTGAAAGCGCGGCCGGGAACTCGCCTGCCGGCGCCGGCGGGACGGTTTGATCAGATCACGCTCGTCGTCACCGGGATCGCCCTGGCTCTCTGGGCTGGCGCGCCGGAAGCGCGAGCCACGTCCTGGGCGCTGCTCGTCGCGGGCGTCTTTATTGCCGTGCGCCTCTGCCGCTGGCGCGGCCTGGGCACGACGCGCGAGCCGCTCCTGCTGATCCTGCATGTCGGCTATGGCTGGCTTGCGCTCGGTCTCATGCTGCTCGGGGTCAATGGCCTGGACCCGGTCCTGCCGGCGACGGCGGCGCTGCACGCGTTGACCGTCGGCGCCATCGGCACGATGACACTGGCGGTGATGACCCGCGCCTCGCTCGGCCACACCGGCCGTCCGTTGTCGGCTGGACCGGGAACCGGGGCGATCTATCTCCTCATCACGCTCGCCGCGGTTCTGCGCATCCTCGCGCCGCTCGCCGGGGCGCATATGGTGCTGGCGCTGTGGCTGGCGGGCGCGGCCTGGAGCAGCGCCTTTGGCCTCTTTGCGGTCCTCTATGGCCAAGCGCTGGCGCGCCCGCGGGTGCGAGGCGAGGGCGCAAGAGCGATCTGACCAAAAAGCCGTCGCCCGCGCCGCAGCAGCCCCGCGTCGCGGCGCCGACGGCGGGCGGGTTCAGGTCACCCGCAGCACGACATCCCGGTAGTTGTCCGAACCCATGGCCGGCAGACCGCCCTCGAAAATCTCGCGCTCGGCGATCCACGACCGAGACCGCGCAAAGGCTTCCTCGGTGTAGGGCTCAAAAACGATCCGCTCGCCCGGCCCCCAGCGCCGTGTATCCATGACGGCATGATACCGCTCGGGAAACTCGTTGCGGTAATAATGGGTGTAGAGGTCCGGGCGCAGATCGATATCGCGCTGCGCGCGCTTCAGGGCACGATAGAACTTCTTGAGGTCCTCGGGGTCCGGATTGCCGGTGATCATCGAGGCGATCATAAAGGTCGTGTCGATGACCTTGCGGTAGCCAAGCTGCTCGGCGAGATAATAGGGGCCGCTGAACAGGGTCGATGCCGGCGATGTGCCGTCAAGCAGATTGTCC
>JBOHME010000185.1:0-4065 GCA_050729795.1 Allostellaceae bacterium
TCGCATCCTGGCACTTTGGCCGGCGGAGCGTGGCACTCCGAGCGTCGACGCCTCGCTTGCCCTGCTCGGGCGGAGTGCCGCGCGTCTGTTGGCTTTGGTGCCGCGCTTCCCGGCGCCGTTTACCGGGCCGCAAACCGCCTCGAACGAATGGGCGGTCGCCGGATCGCGAAGTGCGACCGGGGCGCCGCTCCTGGCCGGTGACCCGCATCTCGGGCTCAACTTTCCCTCCCTTTGGTATCTCGCGCGCATCGAAACGCCCGATACGACCCTGGTTGGCGCGACTGCTCCGGGTGTGCCGTTCCTGGTGCTCGGGCACAACCGCCAGATCGCCTGGACCTTCACCGATACCGGTGCCGATACCGAGGATCTGTTCGTCGAGAAGGCGCTGCCTGGCGGGCGATATGAAACCCCGCAAGGGCCCGAGCCGTTCGGTGTCAGGAAGGAGATCATCCACGTCCGCGGCCGCCCGGATGTCACCCTGACGGTGCGCACCACGCGCCACGGACCGGTGATCAGCGACCTGATCGATCCGAACGGCCCGGTGCTGGCGATCGAGATGGCGGGCCTGGCGCCCGGGGACACGGCGGCAACCGGGCTGCTCGCACTCAACGAGGCCGACAGCGTTGCCGCTGCCGGCAAGGCGGCGGGGGAAATCTCGACGCCGGTTTTGAATTTGCTGATCGCGGACCGGAGCGAGATCGGATTTTTCATGACCGGGCGGCTGCCGATCCGGAAGCATGGCGATGGGGCGATGCCGGTTGACGGGGCGAGCGGCGCCTTCGACTGGACCGGGTTCGCCGCGGGGCCGGCGCTGCCGCATATCGTCGATCCGCCATCGGGCGCGCTGGTCAACGCCAATAATCGCATCGGGCTCACTGGCTTTCCGGTTTTCATTACGCGCGACTGGTTTGGGCCGTGGCGGGCGCGGCGCATCCGGGAGATGCTGGCGGCGCAGCCGCGCGCCACGGTTGCCGATTCCGCGGCGATGCAAAGCGACGTCGAGAGCACGTTTGCCCAACAGTTGCTGCCGGTTCTCGAGCGGACGCGGCCGCCGCCGGGCGGTGCGGCCAAGGCGCTTGACCTGATCCGCCACTGGGATGGCGAGATGGCGCTGAACCTGCCGCAGCCCCTGATCTTCAACGCCTGGATCAGACGCTTCCGGGCGCTGATCTTTGCCGGGATCGGGGTTCCGGACAATGGCGCGGCGCCGGGCCCGGAATTCATGGCCGCGGTGCTCGGTGATGACGGCCATTCGCGCTGGTGCGGCGCCAGCGGAGGCGCCGAGAGCGCGGGCCTCGCGGATTGCGCTCCGCTGCTTGCCGAGGCGCTCGAGCAGGCGACGGCCGGGCTCAGCGCGGTTTACGGTCGCGATCCGGCGGCGTGGCGCTGGGGTCAGGCGCACCAGGCCGTGTTCGTCGATCCGGTGCTGGCGCGCTTACCGTTGCTGGGCTGGCTGACCTCCTGCCGGATTGCGACCCCGGGCGATGACACCACCGTCGATCGCGCGAGCCCGGCCCCACCCGGGTTCCGCGACGTTCAAGGACCGGAATATCGTGGGGTCTATGATCTCGCCGATCTCGATCGGAGCCGCTTCATGATCGCCCCTGGCCAGGCCGGTAACCCGTTCGCGCGCCATGCCTGCGATCTCGTCCGCGACTGGCGCGACGGCCGAACCGTCACCCTCGGGCCGGCGCCGGGGCGGGTGAGTGTGACGATCCGGCTTCGCCCATGAGGCGCGCAGCCTATATGGTCCCGGTTGTGCGACGCAATATCGCCGTTGGTGCGCAGCCAGACATTGACCGGAAACGAAGGCTCCTGGAACATGGAGGAGGAGCGCCGATGGCATGAGCTACAAGTCGCCGCAAAAGCCGCAGTTCTTCTATACCACAGCGCCCCTGCCCTGCCCGTACGTTGCCGGCCGGATCGAGCGCAAGGTGGTGACCGAAATCACCAGCCCGGATGCCGACTCCCTGCACGACCGGCTGTCGCGCGCCGGATTCCGCCGCAGCCATAACATCGCCTATGCGCCGGTCTGTCCGGGCTGCAATGCCTGCGTGCCGATCCGCATCCCGGTCGCGACTTTCCAGCCGGATCGCTCGCAGCGGAGGGTGCTGCGGGCGAACGCGGGCGTCGAAGGATTTGAGGTTCCGTCACGGGCGACGCCCGAACAGTTCCAGCTTTTCCAGCGCTACCAGCGCGCGCGCCACGGCGATGGCGATATGGCGACGATGAGCTTCTATGACTATCGGGCGATGGTCGAGGACACGCCGATCGAGACCTTCGTCGTGGAATTCCGCGACCCCGATGATCGTCTGGTCGGCGCCTGCCTGACCGACCGACTCGGTGACGGGCTGTCCGCCGTTTACAGCTACTTTGCGCCGGAGCTGACCCGGCAAAGCCTCGGCACACTCGCGATTCTCTGGCTGATCGCGCGGACGCGTGAGCTTGGTTTGCCCTATGTCTATCTTGGCTACTGGGTGCAGGACAGCCGCAAGATGGCGTACAAGGCGAGCTTCCGGCCGAGCGAGGTGCTGCTTTCGGGGCGGTGGCGCATGTTGACGGAGGCCGACCTCATGCCGACCGCCGGGCTCGCCCGCCGCGTAACCCCGATGGTTTCCGCAGACAACGCCTGATCCCAGCAGTTTCCTGAACAACGGGGTCGCGGCTTGCGCCAGCAAAATTTGCGGGGTTCTGCCCCGCGCCCCGCCAAAGGCAAGCCTTTGGAATCCCTTCTTTTGGGCGATATCATACTTGCCACACCCAAACCCAAGGGAGCCTGGGACTACCCTGAAATTCTGCGCCGTTTCGGCCGCTGAGACTCGACTCTAGGCAGGCGCCGCGCTATCAGCGCCAGCTTTTCTTTGAAGGCCGATTCGCCTTCGCCACAGCCTAATTCGCGAGCCGCTGCCTCGATGCGGGCTGGGTGCGCCTTGGCGTCGCGTTCGGGCTTCTTCCGGGCCATAACCGATGCCTCCAATTGGTTACATAGCACACATTGACGAGGCTGGGGACGATGGTCTTCAGCGAATAAAGCCGCTTGACCAGCCGGGTGCGTCCGAGTGGCTGGTAATCGCTGCTGTCGTGGTCAAGGCCAGTCGCGGACATGAATTGGTTGGATGGGTGAGAGATATTATTGGGGAGCTCGCGCAGCCACAGCTGACGAGGCTGCACTTCAGCCAATTAAGGCCCGACAAGAAGGAACTGGTATGTCGCAAGCTGGCGAGCCTGCCGGCCAGGTACTTTGTTGTGATCTCGAACAAGCGCAACATGAAGGGGCATAGGAACCTTGCGGCGGAGCAGGCGAGGGTCAACCGTACAGCGTGGTTCTATTGCTGGATGTTGCGACTGCTCCTCGAACGAGTGACAGACTACTGCGCCAGACGATCGTTCCGAGATTTCGGCGAGCACCGCGTTGTGCGGTGCGAGCTTTCCGATCGCGGCGGCGTCAACATGGAGGATGTTCGGGCCTATTTCGGATACCTTCGCGATCAAAGCGGCATGGGTCTGCTTTTCAATGATAGTTACGATCTCTCTTGGTCCGTCGTAGATGTCAACCAGCTAGTCACGTTCCCGAATGCCATGCGTGCCGGGCTTCAACTAGCCGACGGTGTCGCGAGTGCATTTTATGCCGGCCTAGAGCGTCCGAGCAATGGCGCAACCGTGCCGCACCTCGCGAAACTTCTGCTTCCGCGCATGTGCAGGAATGTCAAAAATCGCTGCTACGGGTACGGCATCAAGGTGATGCCCAGCGGGATTCTGATCGAGCTACCACCAGATCAAAAAGATCTCATCGGCTTTTACGTGTCGAGGTAGGCGGTGAGCCCCCGGACCCTCTTGCCACTGGCGGTTCCATAGCCTGCCCGCTGGCGGGCATCCGATCCAGCTGCCGCGTTGCCGCGACAAGGGCGCCCCGGCGTTGCTCACCGAGTTACTCATAGCGGATTCAATCTTTAGAATCAATAGGTTGCTAAGCTATTGATCCGACTCCACCTTTTTACTCCTTGGCGATTTGATCGGTGCCACGATGGGTCAGACACTTGCCAATGATCCTGCAAGGGCCTTCCC
>JBOHME010000186.1:0-4062 GCA_050729795.1 Allostellaceae bacterium
CGCCAGGCGCGAGCTCCCGGCTGCGCGCACGCATTGCCCTAGCGGCGGCGATCGCCCGACAGCGCGGCATGGAGCCCGAGCAGGGCCAGCTCCGGCGAGCGGTCGGTGCGGTGCACACCGCAGCTCCAGCCGAGCCGGCTGGCGATCGCGACAATGCCGTCGCGGTGGCGGCTGAAACGAGCACGGTAGTTTTCACGGACGCTTTCGACCCGGCTGATCACGACCGCATCGCGCTCCTCGATCCCGGCGAACCGCACCCGGCCGTCGAACGGGAGTTCTTCCTCGGCCGGATCGACGATCTGCAGCAGGTGGCCCTTGACACCGAGCGCGGCAAAGCGGGCGAGCCCGGCATTGAGTGTTTCGAGCGGTGAGAGGAAATCGCCAAACAGAACCAGCTGGCCCGCCCGCGGCAACGGCTCGAACTCCGGCAGGCTGCCCGGTGCGGTCTGATCACCCGGCGCCCGATCACCCGGCGCCCGATCACCCGGCGCCCGATCACCCGGCGCCCGATCACCCGCCGGGGTCTGGCCGCCGGCGATCAGCTCGACTATGCGCGACAGCGCCAGACGGCCGCTGATCGGTGCCATGCCGCTGCCGAGCAGGGTGAGCCGCTCACCGCCGCGCACCAGGAGGCTGGAGAGGGCCACCAGCAGCAATTCGGCACGGTCGCGCTTGCTCGGCCAGTTGCCCGCGACATATTCGGCCGAGCTGTACGCCATCGACGCCGACGCATCACGCCACAACCACACGCTCTGTGCCGCTTCCCATTCGGTTTCGCGGATAAAGAGGCGCTGCGACTTGGCGCTTTCGCGCCAATCGATCCGGCTTGCCGCATCCCCCGGCTGATATTGGCGAAATTGCCAGAAGGTCTCGCCCTGGCCGACCCGGCGCCGGCCGTGCACCCCCTGGGCCACGGTGGCGGCGACCCGCTCGGCGGCGACCTGCAGCGGTGGCAGCACCGCGGCGGTGCGCTCGGCGCGATCACGCAGCCCGGCGGGCGGCGGCCACTGGCGTCCGAACCGCATCGTGAATGGTCCAGACCGGGCGGCGGTCACCGGAACGGCGCCGAAATCTGCTCGATGACCCGGGTCACCGTGATGCCTTCGGCCCGGCCGGCAAAGCTGACCGCCATGCGGTGCCGCAGCACCGATGGGGCAAGCGCCACGACATCGTCGACCGACGGGCTGAACCGTCCGTCGATCAGCGCACGGGCGCGGCAGGCCAGCATCAGCGCCTGGCTGGCGCGCGGCCCAGGTCCCCAGGAGACAAAGCGGTTGATGTCGGCGGCGGAACCGTCGCTGCCGCTCGGCCGCCCGGAGCGGACCAGCGCCAGGATCGCCTCGACCACGCTTTCGCCGACCGGGATGCGGCGCACCAGGCGTTGCGCTGCCGTCAACTCGGCCACATTCATCGCCGGCCGCGGCCGATCCTCGGCGGTGCCGGTCGTCGCCAGCAGCATCTCGCGCTCGGCATCGCGGTCGGGGTAATCGACATCGATCTGCAGCAGAAAGCGGTCGAGCTGCGCCTCGGGCAGCGGATAGGTGCCCTCCTGCTCCAACGGGTTCTGGGTCGCCAGCACGTGAAACGGCCGCGGCAGCGGGTGGTAGCGACCGGCGATCGAAACCCGTCCCTCCTGCATCGCCTGCAGCAGGGCCGATTGGGTGCGCGGGCTTGCCCGGTTGATTTCGTCGGCCATCAAGAGCTGGCAGAACACCGGCCCTTCGATAAACCGGAACGAGCGCCGTCCGGTTTCGCTCTCCTCCAGCACCTCGGAGCCGAGGATGTCGGCCGGCATCAGGTCGGGGGTGCATTGGACCCGCTTTTCATCGAGCCCGAGGATCGTGCCCAGGGTCTCCACGAGCCGGGTCTTGGCCAGACCGGGCACACCGATCAAGAGGGCATGCCCGCCGCACAGCACGGTGATCAGGGCTTGCTCGACGACCTCCTGCTGGCCAAAGATGATCTCCCCGATCCGGGCGCGTGCGAGCCCGAGGCAGCGACCGACCGCCTCGACCTCGGCAACGAGATCGGCCGAGGCAGGGTTGACGGGTGCGGTTGCAGACAAAATCGACAGTCCCTCTTCAAGCGCTTCGGCAGAATGCGAGCCTGATGCAAAATACCCGCTCCGGCAATTCCTCCGCGATCAGACCCGGTTCCGGCCGGCCGCCACCGGCCGACCGCGGTGATTTCGACATCCGCATCGCCCGCGACGGCACCTGGTTCTACCGCGGCTCGCCGATTGCCAGGATGCCGCTCGTCAAGCTGTTTGCCTCGGTGCTGCGCCGCTGTGACGATGGCTCCTATTGGCTGGTGACACCAGCCGAGCGCGGCCGCATCGCCGTCGACGACGTCCCGTTTCTTGCGGTGGCGCTGACCGTCACCGGAAAGGATGAAGTGACGCAGCTGATCTTCCGCACCAATCTGGACGATATTGTGACGGCCGGCCCCGATCATCCGCTGCGCGTCGAGACCGCGGCGAATGGCGAGCCGTCGCCCTATATCCGGGTGCGCGACCGGCTCGAGGCGAGGCTGACCCGGGCGGTCTTCTATGAGCTGGTCGATCTCGGCAACGAACGGCAGGTCGCCGGCGCGACCGAATTCGGTGTATGGAGCAACGGTGTCTTTTTCCGACTTGGCGATCCCGGGCCGGATTGGGAATGACCGCCCCGGGGCACGGCGCGACGGATAGCAGAGAGGCAATTGGGCGATGCCCGAACACTCCGCCGGAGAGGATCAGACCGCGGTGCAGCAGACCGCGGTGCATCAGCCCGCAGCCCGCCGCCTCACCCGCGATTGGGTCGTTGCGCGGTTTACCCACCAGGGGCAGCCGGGCCGGCGCGGCTTTGGCGGGACTGCCGATGCGCAGCAGGCGGCCGCGGTGCGCGAGGCGACCCGTGGCGACCACGACCTCAATCCGGGCACGACCCCGCCCAGCACCGCGCTGCGCAGGGCGGCGGTGCTGGTCCCGCTGATCGACCGCGCCGAGGGCATGTCGGTGCTGCTGACGCTGCGCACCGCCCACCTCTCCGCGCATGCCGGGCAGGTCGCCTTCCCCGGTGGCCGGATCGAGGCCAGCGACCGCGACGCGACTGCGGCGGCGCTGCGTGAGACCGAAGAGGAGATCGGCCTCTCCCGCGACCTTGTGCGCCCGGTCGGCCGGCTCGATACCTACGTCACCGGGACCGGCTTCGAGATCACCCCGATCGTCGGCATCGTCGTCCCGCCTTGTCCGATGGCGGTCAATCCCTGCGAGGTGGCCGAGACCTTTGAGGTGCCGCTCTCTTATGTGCTCGATCCGTGCAACCATCACCGCACCGAGCGTGTCGTTGCCGAGGGCCTGCGGGTGTTCTTCGTGCTGCCGTATCAGAACAGGAACATCTGGGGGGCCACCGCCGGGATGCTGGTGAACCTGGCCGAGGTGCTGCGCGGCTGAGCAAGCGATGGCCCGGGTCGTCATCACGATCGTATTGCCGCTGTTGCTGCCGACCGCGCTCTATCTGTTGTGGATCATCACCTGGGGAGCGCCGCAGGATGGCGGTGCGGTATCGTGGACAGCGCTGCCCTGGCTGTGGCTGGCGGCTGCCGGCGCGGGGTTGCTGATGGTTGTGCTGGTGGTGGTCACGGTCGGTTTCGGCGCCGCGCAGCAGGGGGTCTATGTCGCCCCGCGCTGGCAGAACGGGCACATCATCCCCGGCCATTTCGAGCCGGTCCAACCGAAATGAGCGAGCCGCCGCCGGCCTCGTGCCGGATCATCCCGCCATCTTGGCTCGACGAGCCGGCGACGCGGCTGGTGATCGAAGCGTTCGCCGCCGCCGGGGTCGAGATGCGCTTTGTCGGGGGCGCCGTGCGCGACGCGCTGCTCGGCCAAGCGATGCTGGCGCCGCTGCTGGCGCCGCCGCTGCCGATCGACATCGACATTGCGACCCCGGCCCGGCCGCACGAGGTCGTCGCATTGCTCGAACGGCGCGGGATCAAGACGGTGCCGACCGGGCTTGCCCACGGGACCGTGACCGCGGTGGTGCCGTCGCGGCATTTTGAGATCACGACGCTGCGCCGAGACGT
>JBOHME010000187.1:0-4017 GCA_050729795.1 Allostellaceae bacterium
GTGCAGGACGCGCACAAGGCGGACGAGGAAGCGCGCCGGCGTGCTGCGCTGGCCGAGGCCGACCGTCGGCGCCAGCAGGAGGAGCGTGCCGCCGAGGAAGCGCTGCAGCGCGCCGCAGAAGAGGCGCGTCTCAAGGTCGAGGAAGAGGAAGCCCGCCGCCGCGCCGCCGAGGAGGCGCGCAAGCGTTCGGAAGAGGAGGCGCAGCGCCGCAAGGAAGAGGAGTCGCGACGCGAGGTCGCCGAGCGCGCCGGCAAGGCGGCGGCGGCAAAGGTCGCGGCCCTGGCGGCTGCCGGCAAGGTGGTGATGCCGGCCGAGGACGAGGAGTCGGCCAGCGTTGCGCGCCGCGGCGCGCGTCCGGAAATTCGCCGGCCGGCACCGCCGCCGCGCCACGAGATGCGGCGCAGGACCGGTAAGATCACCGTGACCCGCGCGCTCTCCGGCGACGAGGGCGAGCGGATGCGCAGCCTCGCCTCGGTCCGTCGCGCCCGCGAGCGCGAACGCCAGCGGCTGCATCAGGGTGATGCCGAGCCGGCCAAGGTGGTGCGCGAAGTGGTCATCCCCGAGACGATCACCGTCCAGGAATTGTCGAACCGCATGGCCGAGCGCGGGGTCGATGTGATCAAGGCGCTGATGCGCATGGGGGTGATGGCGACGATCAACCAGGTCATCGACGCCGATACCGCCGAACTCCTGGTCACCGAGTTCGGCCACCGCCTGCGCCGGGTCTCGGAGGCCGATGTCGAAGCCGGTCTGCGCGGCGAGGAAGATCCCGAGGAGGCGCAGCAGCCGCGCGCCCCGGTGGTCACCGTGATGGGCCATGTCGACCACGGCAAGACCTCGCTGCTCGATGCGCTGCGCGAGACCGATGTCGCGGCCGGCGAGGCGGGCGGCATCACCCAGCACATCGGCGCCTATCGCGTCAATCTGAAGAGCGGCCGGCAGATTACTTTTATCGACACCCCGGGGCACCAGGCCTTTACCGCGATGCGCGCCCGCGGTGCCAACGTCACCGATATGGTGGTGCTGGTGGTCGCCGCGGATGACGGCATCATGGAGCAGACCGTCGAGGCGATCCGCCATGCAAAGGCGGCGCAGGTGCCGATCATCGTCGCGATCAACAAGATCGACAAGGAGGACGCGCGGCCGGAGCGGGTGCGGCAGGAGCTCTTGCAGCACGAGATCGTCGTCGAGGAGCTCGGCGGCGAGGTTCTCGATGTCGAGGTTTCGGCGCTGAAAAAGACCAATCTCGACCGGCTCGAGGAGGCGATCCTGCTGCAGTCCGAGCTGCTCGATCTAAAGGCGAACCCCGGCCGTAGCGCCGAGGGTGTGGTGCTCGAAGCCAAGCTCGAACGCGGCCGCGGTGCGGTCGCGACCGTGCTGATCCAGCGCGGCACTCTGCGCGTCGGCGACATCTTTGTCGCCGGCAGCGAATGGGGCCGGGTGCGAGCGTTGGTCGACGACCATGGCCAGAACCAGACCGAAGCCGGTCCATCGACACCGATCGAGGTGCTGGGGCTCAACGGCGCGCCCTTGGCCGGCGATGATTTTGTCGTCGCCGAGAGCGAAGGCCGTGCCCGCGACATCGCCGATTTCCGGCAGCGCCGGCGGCGTGATGCAAACGCCGCTCTGGCCGGCCGCGGCACCCTCGAGCAGATGTTCTCGCGCATCGCCGCCGGCACTGCCAAGGAATTGGCGGTCGTCGTCAAGTCGGATGTGCAGGGCTCGCTCGAAGCGATCACCGCCTCGCTCGACAAGATTTCGACAAGCGAGGTGTCGATCCGGGTGCTGCATTCGGCTGTGGGCGGGATCAACGAGAGCGATGTGATCCTGGCCAAGGCGTCGGACGCGCTGATCGTCGGCTTTAATGTCCGCGCCAACCCGCAGGCGCGCAGCCTGGCCCGCCGCGACGGGGTCGAAATCCGCTATTATTCGATCATCTATCATCTGATCGAGGATATGCGCCTGGCGTTGTCCGGGCTGTTGTCGCCGACGCTGCGCGAGCGCTTTCTCGGCAACGCTTCGATCCGCCAGGTATTCGACATCACGCGGGTCGGCAAAGTCGCCGGGTGCCTCGTCACCGAGGGCAACGTGCGGCGCGGCGCCAGGGTTCGCCTGCTGCGCGACGACGTGGTGATTCACGAAGGCACGCTGAAGACCTTGAAGCGGATCAAGGACGAGGTGCGCGAGGTCAGGGAAGGTTACGAATGCGGCATGGCCTTCGAGAACTACCAGGACCTGCAGGTGGGCGACGTGATCGAGTGCTTCGAGATCGAGGAGGTGGCCCGCACCTTGTAGCGCGGTGCGATCCGAAGTGAGGGCAACCAGGCGACAGACGATGAGCGGCAGCAACGACCGCCGACGGCGCGAGCGGGATGACGCTCGGCACCGTGCCCCCGGCCAGCGCCAGCGCCGGGTCGGCGAAGAGGTGCGGCACGCCCTGACCCGGATCCTGCGGGATGGGGGCTGTCGCGACCCGGCGCTGCGTCAGGCCAGCATCACTGTGAGCGAGGTTCGGCTGAGCCCGGATCTGCGCAATGCGACCGCCTATGTGATGCCGCTCGCCGGGGCCGATACCGAAGCTGTCGTCGCCGGGCTCAGGCGCGGCGCGCCGTTTTTTCGCGCCCGGCTCGCTCACGACCTGCAGCTGCGCCATGCCCCGGACCTGAGCTTCGCGCTCGACGAGACCTTTGACGAGGCCGACCGCATTGCCGCTCTGCTCTCCCGGCCCGAGGTCGCGCGCGATCTGGTGCGGCCGGCTGCCCCCGAGGCAGGAGACGCCGAGGCGGGCGAAGCCGAGGCGACCGATGGCGATGCCGGCTGATCGCGCCTTGCATGGCTGGCTCGTCATCGACAAACCGCCAGGTCTCACTTCGAGCCGTGTCGTGGCCTTGCTGCGCCGCTGCACCGGTGCCAAGGCCGGACATGCCGGCACGCTCGATCCGCTGGCAACCGGGGTCCTGCCGGTGGCGCTCGGCGAAGCGACCAAGACCGTCGCCTATCTGATCGATGCGCGCAAGCGCTACCAATTTGCTGTTCGCTGGGGCATCGCCCGCGCCGGCGACGATGGTGAGGGGCCGATCGTTGCCGAAGACCAGCACCGCCCCGATCCGGATGCGATCCGGTCGGTGCTGCCGCGGTTCATCGGTCGGATCGCCCAGGTTCCGCCGGTCTATTCGGCGATCAAGATCGGCGGCCGCCGGGCCTACGCGCTCGCCCGTGCCGGTGCCGCGCCGGTGCTGCCCCCAAGATCAGTCGAAATTGACGAAGTGCGGCTGACCGCAATGCCCGATCGTGACCATGCGGAGTTCGAGGCGGTGGTCGGCAAGGGTACGTATATCCGCGCCCTCGCGCGCGATCTCGCTGCTGCCCTCGGCACTTTTGGGCATGTCGCGATGTTGCGCCGCCTCTCGGTCGGCCCGTTTACCGAGGCTCAGGCGATTTCTCTGGAACAGCTGGGCCAAGCGCCGCATAGTGCGCTGCGGTGGGAAGGTCTGCTTCCGGTCGGGGCGGCGGTCGACCGGCTCCCGGCGTTGTCACTGGCGGTGGCGGAGGCGGCCCGGCTGCGTTGCGGCCAGCGCGTGCGGCCGGCCGATCCCGCCGGGCGGGCGCAGCTCGATCGCCTCGAGACCGGCACGATCGTCGCCGCATGGCAGGAGCATGGGCTGGTCGCCGTGACCCGGATCGAGGATGGCGCTCTTCGACCGCTGCGTGTCATCAATTGTTGAAGAGGCTCGACCCGATGTCGATCACTGCGGAACGCAAGCAGACGCTCATTACCGAATATGCGACCAAGCCCGCCGACACCGGCTCGCCCGAGGTGCAGGTGGCGATTCTCAGCGAGCGCATCCGCAACCTGACCGATCATCTCGGCAGTCACAAAAAGGATTTCCACTCGCGCCGCGGCCTCTTGGTCATGGTTGGGCAGCGCCGCAGGCTGCTTGATTACCTCAAACGGTCGGATGCCGGACGCTACGAGATGCTGATCGGCCGTCTCGGGCTGCGCCGCTGATGCCGCAC
>JBOHME010000188.1:0-4012 GCA_050729795.1 Allostellaceae bacterium
CGGCGCCGCCGATCGCCGCTCCGGCACCCATGGCGCCGCTGACCGAACCGATTGCCGCCCCCGCTCCGGCGCCGATTGCGGTGCCGAGCAGGGCGCTGCCGACCGCGGCATTGTTCGCCGCCTGGGTCGGCGTCGTGCCGCCCACTCTCGCGGCGGCGTACTGGCGGCAGGTCAGATCATCTTGCTGGAACTGGCTCAGGGGTTTGCCCGTTGGCGGGACCGCCATCACCGTCGGCCCCGAGGGAGTTGCGACCGCACAGGCGCCGAGTGCCAGAACACCGCCCAACGCAGCAGCGCGGGCAACGGCTCTTCCGGGCGAAGCCATACCGCGCTCCTTCCGCACCGTGACCGCGCCATCATATAGGGCCGGCCGGGCCGGATGGCACGCGCCGGATGCTATCCCATCGACGAGTTGTAGTGCCCGCCGTCGAGCAGCAGGTTCTGGCCGACGATGTAGCCGGCATGCGCCGAACAGAGAAACGCGCAGGCGAAGCCGAACTCTTCCGGATCACCGAGCCGTCCGGCCGGATTGGCCTTGATCCGATCCTCGAGCACCTGCTCGGGGGTGCGGCCGGACGTCTTCGCCAGCTCGACGGCGTTGCTGCGCAGCCGATCGGTCAGAAACGGGCCGGGAAGGATGTTGTTGATGACGACGTTGTGCCGCGCCACCTGGCGCGCGAGCCCGGCGATGAAGCCGGTGAGGCCGGCGCGTGCGCCGTTGCTCATGCCGAGCGAAGGAATCGGCGATTTGACGGTGGCGGACGTAATATTGACGATGCGACCGAAGCGGCGCGCGATCATGCCGTCGATCACCGCGCGGATCAGTTCAATCGGCGCCAGCATGTTCGCATCGACCGCACGAATCCAATCATCGCGCGACCAGTTGCGGAAATCGCCGGCCGGCGGGCCGCCCGCATTGTTGACGAGGATGTCGGGCTCCGGGCAGGCGGCGAGCACCGCCGCGCGGCCGGCCTCGGTCGTGATGTCGCCGGCGACCGCGGTGACCGCGCTTGCGGATGCGGCACGGATCTCGGCCGCGGTCTGTTCGAGTTGCGCCGCGCCGCGCGCGTTGATCACCAGCCTGACACCCTCGCGCGCGAGCGCCATCGCGGAGGCGCGGCCGAGCCCCTTGCTCGCCGCGCAGACGATTGCATGCTTACCGTCGAGACCCAGGTCCATTCGTTTCCCCCATGGAGCGCGATGACCGGAGGCGGAATCGCCGGAGGTCTCGCGCGCGCGATGAAACCATAACAAAGCGCGGGATGGGGAAGCGCAAGCGATCCCATCCCGCTCTGAGAGTTTGCTGAAACGCCAGGGCAAAGGCTCCGCCCGTGACCCGCCCGATGGGACCTCGGGAGCCTGAGGCCCGAGACCCCCGAACTTCAAAAGAAGGGATTCCAAAGGCTCGCCTCTGGCCGCGTGCGGGGCAGAGCCCCGCGTATTGTCCTGACGGCAGCCGCGACACCTTTTAAGTGATGCTGATCGCCCTGAGCGCCTCCCGGCTTTCGGCCGGCACCGGCACCGGGCGCATGGTGACACGATCGACATAGACGTGCACGAAGTGGCCATCTGCAGCGGCGAGGTCTTCGTCGTTACGGAATACGGCGATCTCGTAACGGACCGAACTGCCCCCGATCCGGGCCACGCGCACCCCGACGGTGACCCGATCGGGAAACGCGACCGAGGCGTGGAAGCGGCAGGAGGTCTCGACCACTACGGTGATGATCTCGCCGGCGGCAACACCGATCAGGTTATGTTCGATCAGGAAGAACGTCACCGCGGTGTCAAAGTAGGAATAGTATTCGACGTTGTTGACATGGCCGAAGGCGTCGTTGTCCTTCCAGCGCGTGGTGATTGCCTGGAAATAGCGATAATCGACCCGGCGCGGGCGATCGGCCCGGTTCATCGAAGTCCGCTCACGGATAGTCGCTCAAGGGGCGTGCGCGGCTTCCATTCGCCGCCGGTAACAGTAGGTCTCCTCGGCCGGGTCGAGCACCACGTCCTCCCAGCTCAGCATCCGGCCGGCGGCAACCGGCCGGCGCAGCGCGAGGCCCGAGGCGAGGCCGATCGGGAGCCCGCCTTGCGCCAGGCTGGCCTTCGCCGGAACGAGCTTTCCCCAGACCATGCTGCCGCCTTCGCCGTCGAGGCGGGTGCCGGCAGCGAGCGCCTTCTTGGCGGTGGCGATGACGTCGGCGCCGAAGCGCTCGGGCGCGCCGGTCGGCTCGCGGCGCAGGACCGCCGAAATGATCGAGATGCCAAGCTCGAGCCCGATCAGGTGGCTCGGCCGGTAGAGCGCGGCGCGGGTGCCGCTCGGGTCGGTCGCGATGCCATATTCCCCGAAACAGCGGGCGCTGTAGGCGCCGGGCGCCTCGAACACGACATAGACGCCCCAGCGAAGGTCGCCTGCCACCGGCTCGCCGTTCCGCTGCAGGCTGGAGACGACCTCGACCTCGCCGGTTGCGGCCCTGAGCACCGAGGCAAGCTCGGTCGCCGCCGCGGGCGGGAAACCGAGGCCGTCGGCCGGGGCTTCGAGGCCGGTCGCGTTGGCGACTGCGGCCATCTCGATCGCCGACTTGGTGCCGTCGAGGAACGAATTGAACATCTTGGCGTTCATCCCGCCGGCCCGGGCCTGTTCGGGGGAAAGTCCGTAATGCTCCCAGACCGTTTCCGGCGTCGAGGCATGGTAGGCGGGAAGGTATTTCGTGCCCTTGCCGGCCGCCAGCACGCGGAAGCCCGCGGCGCGCGCCCAATCGACCAGCTCCGAGATCAGCGCCGGCTGATCGCCGTAGGCGAGCGAGTAGACGACGCCGGCGGCTTCCGCCTCGCGGGCGAGCAGCGGACCCGCCAGCGCGTCGGCCTCGACGTTCACCATGACGATGTGCTTGCCGGCCGCGATCGCCGCCCGCGCGTGACGGATGCCGACCAGCGGATTGCCAGTCGCCTCGACCACGATCTCGATCTCGGGCCGGCCGATCAGGGCGAGCGCATCGTCGGTAAAGCGGGTGGCTTCGAGACGTGCCTCCTCCCAGCCGACGGCGCGGCAGGCCTGGCGCGCGCGCCCGGGCGAGAGATCGGCAATTCCGGCGATCGCAAGGCCCGGGCTGCTCGGCACCTGGGCTAGGAACATCGAGCCGAATTTGCCCGCCCCGATCAGGCCGATGCGGATCGGACCCGCGTTCTCAAGCCGGCGGGCGAGCAGTCGGGCAAGGTTCATTCGGGAGACCGGTTCGGTTGCATGGCACGCGTCGCGTCGGCGACAAATTTTACTCGGCCCGCGCGAGCCCGAAAGGCCGGGCCGGGCCCTTGGCAGCTACGAGTGCCCGGCGGCGGGCCCGACGCATCGCTCGATAGCGCCCCAGGGGCCCAGGGCCAGGCTCAGTGGCGGCTAAATTGGTAGAAGGTCCAACTCCAGATTGCTGATCGCCGCGATGATGGTGACGGCCGCGTCATGCGAGCCGCCGCGTTCCAAAAATTTGGCGGTCTCCAGCAGAAGAGAGGACGACCTTTCAATGAACGTGTTGTTCTCTGTCGCACCGTACGATCGCTCGTCGTGATCGTACTCGGATGCCCGCAAGAAATGGTACAACGCATACGCCACGGCTCGTTTCGAGACCTCGTTTTCCCTCCTGTAGGGGGCGACTAGGTTAGCGAGCTCCCGTAGAACAAGGGATCCGCCAAGGCGCCGCTCAGCGATAACCGCATCGAGTCTAGAGCACGTTCAGCCTGGCTGAACGCGCTCCATGTTTGTTTTCTCGAGCAATTTCATCACCCTGACCGGCATCTGGCGATTCCAGTCAGGGTGATATTGCTCTAGCCTGCAGCGACATTGCGCTTCACGCTATCCGAGGCGCAGCTCGAATCAAAGTCGGCCAAACTAAATATTGATATACCCCGCTCACGCCAGAATCCGAAAATCCTTGGGCGAGATGATGCGGAAGTTGTCCGTTACGTGATCGCAGTAGATGCGCCAGTTTCTGGGTACCTCCTCGCGCAGGAATGTCAGGATCGCCTC
>JBOHME010000189.1:0-3846 GCA_050729795.1 Allostellaceae bacterium
GGGCGACAACATCTCGATGGAGATCGAATTGATCGCGCCGATCGCGATGGACGAGGGTCTGCGCTTTGCGATCCGCGAAGGCGGCCGCACCGTCGGCGCCGGCGTCGTCGCCAAAATCCTCAAATAAAGCCGAGAGAGCGACGAGGGACGAGGAGACGGATACGCCAGATGGATAACCAGAACATACGGATTCGCCTGCGGGCCTACGATCACCGCGTGCTCGACCAGTCGACCAGCGAGATCGTCAACACCGCGCGGCGGACCGGGGCCCGGATCCGCGGGCCGATCCCGCTGCCGACCAAGATCGAGAAATTCACCGTTCTGCGCTCGCCGCATATCGACAAAAAATCGCGCGAGCAGTTCGAAATCCGCACTCATAAGCGCGTGCTCGACATCGTCGATCCGACCCCGCAGACCGTCGATGCGCTGATGAAGCTCGATCTCGCCGCTGGCGTCGATGTCGAGATCAAGCTGTGAGCGGCCAAACGACGCGAACCGGGCTGATCGCCCGCAAGCTCGGCATGACGCGGGTCTTCACCGAGGACGGCAACCACGTCCCAGTCACCGTGCTCGGCGTCGAGAACTGCCAGGTCGTCGCGGTGCGCAATAGCGAAAAGGATGGCTACACCGCTCTGCAGCTCGGTACCGGCGCGGCCAAGGTCAAGAACGTGTCGAAGCCGCAGCGCGGGCACTTCGCCAAGGCCGCGGTCGAGCCCAAGGCCCGGCTCGCCGAGTTTCGGGTCGGCGAAGACGGGCTCGTCGCGGTCGGCAGCGAGCTCACGGCCGCGCATTTTGTGCCCGGTCAGCGCGTCGATGTCGTTGGCACCAGTCTTGGCAAAGGCTTCGCCGGCGCGATGAAGCGGCACAATTTCGCCGGGCTGCGCGCCACTCACGGCGTTTCGGTATCGCATCGCAGCCACGGCTCCACCGGACAGCGGCAATCCCCCGGCAAGACCTTCAAGAACAAGAAGATGGCCGGACATCTCGGGGCTGCGCGGGTGACCGTGCAAAGTCTCGAGGTGATCTCCGCCGACGCCGAACGCGGTGTCCTGATGATCAAGGGCGCGGTGCCGGGCTGCAAGGGCGGATACGTGCTGATCAAGGATGCGGCCAAGCGCAAGCCGCCCGAAAGCTTGCCGTTCCCGGCCGCGATCCGCGCTGCTGTGGCAGCCGGCGAGGCGCCTCCCGCCGAACCAGCGGGAGAGCCGGTATGAGCACGCTCGGGGTGCGCAATCTCGACAATGAAGAGGTCGGCGACATCGATCTCGACGACGCCGTGTTCGGGCTGCCGATGCGCGCCGATATCCTGGCACGCGTGGTCAACTGGCAGCTTGCCAAGCGCCGCGCCGGCACCCACAAAACGAAGGGGATCAGCGACATCCAGGGGACGACCAAAAAGCCGTACAAGCAGAAAGGCACCGGCCGCGCCCGCCAGGGCAGCCTGCGCTCGCCGCAGTTCCGCGGCGGCGCGGTGATCTTCGGACCGGTCGTGCGCAGCCATGCCTTTGATCTGCAGAAGAAGGTGCGCCGGCTCGGGCTCAGGACAGCGCTGTCGGCGAAACATCGCGAAGGCAAGCTCGTCGTCATAGACACGGCGCAGGCGCCGGAGACCAAGACCAAGGCGCTGTGCGCCCGGCTCGATGCGCTCGGCTGGCGCTCGGTGCTGATCATCGACGGGCCGGCGGTCGATCGGAATTTTGCGCTCGCCGCGCGCAATCTGCCGCAGATCGACGTGCTGCCGCAGCAAGGGGCGAATGTCTACGACATCCTGCGGCGCGACACGCTGGTGCTGACCCGCGCCGCGGTCGAGCATCTGCAGGCGAGGCTCAAATGAGCCGGTTTCGCGTCATCCCACCGGCCGAGACAAATCTGTCACGGCAGCAGATGTACGATCTGATCCGCACCCCGGTCATCACCGAAAAAGCGACCTACGTTTCGGAGCACAATCAGGTGATCTTCCGCGTGCGGCTGACCGCGACCAAGCGCGAGGTCAAGGCTGCGGTCGAGGGGCTGTTCAAAGTCAAGGTCACCGCGGTCAACACGATCCGGGTCGCCGGCAAGATCAAGCGGTTTCGCGGGCGGAGTGGCCGCCGCTCGGATACCAAAAAAGCGATCGTCACGCTCGGCGAAGGCCAGCGCATCGACGTGACCACCGGGATTTGAGCCGGGAGGAACCTGAGAGTGGCACTCAAGACGTTCAACCCGACGACGCCGTCGCGCCGGCAGCTCGTCATCGTCGACCGCAGCGAATTGTGGAAGGGGAAACCGGTCAAGGCGCTGACCGAAGGGCTGCGCGGCAAGGGCGGGCGCAACAATACCGGCCGCACCACCGTGCGCTGGCGCGGCGGCGGCAACAAGCGACGCTATCGGATTGTCGATTTCAAGCGCACCAAGACCGACCAGCCGGCGACCGTCGAACGTCTCGAATACGATCCGAACCGGACCGCGTTTATCGCGCTCCTTCGCTACGAGGATGGCGAGCTCGCCTATATCCTGGCACCGCAACGGCTCAGAGCCGGGGATACCGTGATCGCGGGCGAGCGCGTCGATGTCAAGCCCGGCAATTCGATGCCGATGCGCAGCATGCCGCTCGGCACGATCATCCATAATGTCGAGATGAAGCCGGGCAAGGGCGGCCAGATCGCCCGCTCGGCCGGCACCTATGCCCAGCTCGTCGGCCGCGACCAGGGCTATGCGCTGCTGCGCCTGAGCTCGGGTGAACTGCGTCTGGTGCGTTCCGAATGCCGGGCGACGATCGGCGCTGTTTCAAACCCGGACCAGCAGAACATCGTCATCGCCAAGGCCGGGCGCAACCGCTGGCTCGGGCGCCGCCCATCGGTGCGCGGTGTGGCGATGAACCCGATTGACCACCCGCATGGCGGCGGCGAAGGCCGCAGCTCGGGTGGCCGTCACCCGGTGACCCCGTGGGGGAAGCCAACCAAGGGCAAGAAGACGCGTCACAACAAGGCGACGGACCGGCTGATCGTCCGTCGGCGACATCAGCGCTAGCGCCCGATGCAGCACGGAGACAGAGCTTGACCCGCTCGGTGTGGAAGGGGCCGTTTGTCGACGGCTATCTGTTGAAAAAGGCCGAGGAAGCGCGCGGTTCCGGTCGCAACCAGGTGATCCGCACCTGGTCGCGCCGCTCGACGATCTTTCCGCAATTCGTCGGACTGACCTTTGGCGTCTATAACGGGCATAAATTCATTCCGGTGCTGGTGACCGAGAACATGATCGGTCACAAGCTCGGTGAATTCGCGCCGACCCGGACCTTTTACGGCCACGCCGGCGACAAGAAGGCGCGGAGAGCCTGAAATGTCAAAGCAAGCCACCCCGCGCCGTCTCGGCGACAGCGAAGCGCTGGCGAGCATGCGCGGCATGCGCACGAGCGCGCGCAAGCTCAACCTCGTGGCCCGCATGATCCGCGGCAAGACGGCGGCGACGGCGCTGGCCGAGCTGAGCTTTTTGCGGCGCGGTGTCGCGGGCGAGGTCAAAAAGGTGCTGCAGGCGGCAATCGCCAATGCCGAGAACAATCATCAGCTCGATGTCGACCGGCTTTATGTCAAGGAGGCTTCGGTCGGCCGCGCTTTTGTTTTGAAGCGGTTCCACACCCGCGGCCGCGGCCGCTCGGCGCGGGTCGAAAAGCATTTCGCGCATCTGACTGTCATCGTGCGCGAGCGTCCGGAGGAGACTGCCTAGCATGGCGCTGCGCGCACTTGGCATGGCGCTGCGCGCACTTGGCATGGCGCTGCGCGCACTTGGCATGGCGCTGCGCGCACTTGGCATGGCGCTGCGCGCACTTGGCATGGCGCTGCGCGCACTTGGCATGGCGCTGCGCGCACTTGG
>JBOHME010000190.1:0-3816 GCA_050729795.1 Allostellaceae bacterium
TGGGAACCACCGGCCCGGCCGATCCCGACCCGGCGAGCGGCGAGCCGTGGGCGCTCAATTTTCCGGTCATCACCATCCGCGACATGGTGCGCGCGCAGAAGCGCCTGCTCGATCATCTCGGGATCACAAGCCTCTTTTGCGTGATCGGCGGCTCGATGGGCGCAATGCAGGTCCTCGAATGGGCCGCGAGCTACCCCGAATGCGTCTTTGCCGCGGTGCCGATCGCGGGCGCGGCGCGCCATTCGGCGCAGAACATCGCCTTTCACGAAGTCGGCCGGCAGGCCATCATCTCCGATCCCGACTGGTGCGGCGGGCGCTATCTGAGCCTCGGACGGCGGCCTGTGCGCGGTCTCGCGGTGGCCCGCATGGCGGCCCATATCACCTATCTCTCGGAACCCGCGCTGCACCGCAAGTTCGGGCGCAATCTGCAAGACCGCGAGGCCGTCACCTACGGCTTTGACGCCGATTTTCAGGTCGAGAGCTATCTGCGCCACCAGGGCTCGACCTTTGTCGATCGCTTTGACGCCAATTCCTATCTCTACATCACGCGGGCGATGGACTATTTCGACCTCGCGGCCGAGCATGGCGGCGTGTTGCCGCGCGCCTTTCAGGGCACGCGCTCACGCTTTTGCCTCATCTCGTTCACCAGTGACTGGCTGTTCCCGACCGCGGAAAGCCGCGAGCTGGTGCATGCGCTGAACGCGGTCGCGGCCAATGTCAGCTTTGTCGAGATCGCGACCGACAACGGCCACGATGCGTTTCTCCTGCACGAACCCGAGCTGTTCGCGACCCTGCGCGGGTTTCTCGCGGGCTGCGCCGAACATCGTGGCCTCGGGTGCGGGCGGTGATGTCGGCTGGTCCGCTGCAAGAGGAGATGGCGTGCCCGCGTCGCGGCGCCCCCGCCCCGGCTGGCGTGGCCGCGTTGCGGCGCGATTTGCAGGTGATTGCCGACATGATCGACGAGGGCGCGCGGGTGCTCGATATCGGCTGCGGCGACGGTGCGCTCCTGGCCTATCTGGCGCTCTGCAAGGGGGTTGACGGCCGCGGCATCGAACTCTCCCAGAGCGGCGTCAACGCCTGCGTCGGCCACGGCCTGTCGGTCATCCAGGGCGACGCCGACAGCGATCTCGCAGCCTATCCGGCCGGCGCCTTTGATATCGTCGTCTTAAGCCAGACCTTGCAGGCGACGCGCCAGCCGCGCCGGGTCGTCGAGGCGCTGGTGCGCATCGGCCGGCGCGCGATCGTCTCGTTTCCCAATTTCGGCTCGTGGCAGACCCGCCTGCAATTGCTGGTGCGCGGACGGATGCCGGTGTCGCCGCTCCTGCCCTATCCGTGGTACGATACGCCCAATATCCATCTCTGCACGATCCGCGACTTTGTCGCGCTGTGCGACGAGATCGGGGTCAGGATCGAGCGCAGCATGACCCTCGACCGGCACGGCCGGCGCACTTCGCTCAACCCCCGCAGTGGACTGGCCAACCTGCTGGCGGCGCAGGGCGTTTTTGTCCTGTCCGGGGCGCAGGCCAAGACCGACGACGAGAGAGGTGCGTGATGCTTCTCGCCCAGATCACCGATACGCATATCCGGCGCCCGGGAGAGTTCGCCTATGGCGCCGTCGATACCGCGGCCTGTCTGGAACGCGCGGTGGCGGCGCTGTGCGCTCTCGACCCGGCGCCAGATGTGACCGTCGTGACCGGCGATCTCGTCGATCTGGGCACGGAGGAGGAATACGCCCATCTGCGCGCCCTCCTGGCGCCCCTAAAGATGCCGGTCTTTGTCATCCCCGGCAATCACGATGCACGCGAGCCGCTCCGTCAGGCCTTTGCCGCCGAGGGCTATCTGCCGCGCACAGGTTTTCTGCACTATACGGTCGAGGATTATCCCGTGCGTCTTGTCGCGCTCGACACGCACATCCCCGGCGCGGTCGGCGGCGAATTGTGCCGCGAACGTCTGTCATGGCTGGATCGCGCGCTCGCTGCGGCGCCGGAGCGGCCGACCCTGGTGCTGATGCACCACCCGCCGTTCATTACCGGCATCGGCCACATGGACCGCATCGGTCTTACCGGCATCCCCGGTTTTATCGAGATCATCGCGCACCATAGCCAGGTCGAGCGCATCCTGTGCGGCCATCTGCACCGCGCGATCGACCGCCGCCTCGCCGGCACCGTGGCCGGCACGGCGCCGAGCACGGCGCACCAGGTGGCGCTCGATCTCGCCCCGGCGGCGCCGCTCGCCTTCACCTTTGAGCCGCCCGGCTACCAGTTGCACTGGTGGAGCGAGGAGGGCGGTCTCGTCACCCATACCGGGCTGATCGGCGAGTGGCCCCGTCTCCAGCGCGCCGGCCAGGGGCAATTGCAGGTCGGATAGAGCGGCCTCAGCGTCCCGGTTGGCGCGACAGTCCGTGCGGTGCCGGGGAATAGACGAGGCGGCGGCTTTGGGCGCGTTTTTTCGCCGGCTTGGCATAGATCTGCTTGCCCGCCTCGACCATGACCACTCCGGCAAAAGCCGGGAAAAATCGCCGGCCGATCCGCTCCCAGGCGAGCGCCGAGCGCAGCACCATGCGGCTCCGTGTCGGCGGGACAAACAGCGCCACCTCGGAGCCGACCGGGGTAAACTGTTCATCGCGCAACAGCTGCGAGAGTTGCGAGGGGCTGTAGGGGCGGCCGGAACCGAACGGGGTGCGGTCGAGGCGGGCCCAGATGCCACGCCGGTTTGGCGTGATGATCAGCAACCGTCCGCCGCCAGCCAGGACACGCCAGATTTCCTTCAGCATCGCCCCGACCTCCTCGCTGGTCTCCAGCATGTGAACGAGGAGTACGCGATCGATCGAATAGTCGGCAAAGGGCAATTCGCCTTCCTCGGCGAGCGTCACCAGGTTGCGTCCCTCGGGAGCCCAGCCGAGCACGCCGAGCGCGGCCGGCATCAGTACGACCGTGCGCTCGGTCTCGGCCGAGAACACCGACAGAAACGGCGTCGGATAGCCGATCCCGATCACCCGCAAGCCGTGCAGATCGGGCCATACTCGGCGGATCGCGCGGCGGATCGTGCGGCGCGCGACCTGGCCGAGCGAAGAGCGGTAGAAATCCCTCAGATCGACAACATCGGCGGGCATCGCTCCAGTCTAGCACAGCTCGGACGACGCGCGGCGGCCGATCCCCCCGATCGGATCGGGGCGGAGCAGGATCATGCCCTTCGGCGCGCGCCGCGGCGGCCGGCACGACATCAGCGGTGGCGAGCGGGGCAATGACAGCGGCCCGCCGTTTCGCCTCCGTCCAGAGGGATTCCGGCAGGGTGAGCGTTCCCGACTCCGCCACCCGGTCCCGCCTCACCTGTTCGCTCCGCGCCGGCTGCTGAAGGGGGGTTCTGGTAAAATCTGCCTGCCACTGAACGGCTCTCATGGTAAAGACGCCATCTGCTGCGGCGATCTTTTGAAGGCCGGAGCGTCAGTCGATCAGGGAAGACATTGAAAAATAAGAGCTGCCGCCGAACACGACTTCTGAAATCGACAGGTGTGCTCGATCCTTGACCACAAGCTTGATCGCCAGGCGGCGCAGAGTGCGCCCGCCGACGGCGCCCCGTTCAAAAAGCTCGCCGAGGGCGAATGGATCGCCGCGCACGACAATCTGATCCTGTGCGGCCCCACCGGGGTGGGCAAAAATTGGCTGGCCTGTGCCCTCGGCTACAAGGCGTGCCGCGATAACCGCTCCGTTCTCTATCGGCGCGTCCCCAATCTCTTCGGTGATCTCGCGCTGGCCCGCAGCGACGGCCGCTATGCGCGTGTGCTCCGGAGGTCCAACTCCTCATCCTCGACGGCTG
>JBOHME010000191.1:0-3811 GCA_050729795.1 Allostellaceae bacterium
GTCGAGCTCGACCTCGACACCGGCGCGATAGCTCTCGACCGCTATACCGTCGTCGACGACATCGGCACCGTGATCAACCCGTTATTGGCGAAGGGGCAGATCCAGGGCGGCGTCGCGCAAGGAGTGGGGCAAGCGCTGATCGAGGACATCGTCTATGACCGCGACAGCGGCCAGCTCTTGACCGGCACCTTGATGGATTACGGCATCCCGCGCGCCGATATGCTGCCGGCGATCACTGCCGATTTCAGCCCCGTCCCGAGCACGACAAACCCGCTCGGCGCCAAGGGGGTCGGCGAAGGCGGCACGATCGCTGCGACGCCGGCGGTGATGAACGCGATCCTCGACGCGCTGGCACCCTTTGGCGTGACCGACCTGCCGATGCCCGCCACCCCCGAGCGCGTCTGGCGCGCCCTTAGCGAGCACGGGCACCGCTGAGACGATGCCGGGTTGATGTTCCTTGCAGCAGGGTTGGGCCGAACGGCGATCGCTATTTCAGCTGATCGGCGACCTTGTCGAGCCCGGCCTTGGCGCAGGCTTCGTCCTTGTCGCCGCCGGGCGAGCCGGAGACGCCGACCGCGCCGATGACCTCGTTGCCGACCTTGATCGGCAATCCGCCCTGGGCGGCGATGACGCCGGTCAGGTGAACGAGGCCGGTCGTCGGGTTGGCCGTGACGCGCTTGGCGAACTCGCCCGACGGAATGCGGAAGGTGCGCGCCGTATAGGCCTTGCGCCGGCTGTTCTCGACCGTGTGCGGCGAGGCGTTGTCGCCGCGCAGCAGCACGATGACCTGGCCATCGCGCCCGACCACGGTCACCGAGACGAGGTTGCCCTCGGCCTTGCACGTGTCGGCGGCGGTGGTGGCGATGGTGAGCGCCGTCGCCAGCGACAAATCCTTGTGGTCGAGCAGCTGGGCGCCGGCCGGTGTGGCGAATGGCAATGCCAGCACGGCCCAGGCGAAATGACGCAGTCTCATGGCGATCCTCCCCGGTTTCGATGTTTCCCGATCGGCGACCCGACTATAATTCCCGCTGCAAGCAAAGGGGGCGATCGGATGCCGGGTCAACAGGATGTGATCGAGGCCGATTTTATCGTGGTCGGAGCCGGTTCGGCCGGGTGCGCGATCGCGGCGCGGTTGAGCGAGGATGGGGCGACACGAGTGCTCTTGCTCGAGGCTGGCGGCGAGGACAAGAACCGCTGGATCCATATCCCGCTCGGCTTTGGCAAGACCTTCGCCGACCCGAGCGTCAACTGGTGCTACGAAACCGAGCCCGATCCGGGTGCGGCCGACCGCAAGGTGTTCTGGCCGCGCGGCAAGGTCTTGGGCGGCTCGTCCTCGATCAATGGCATGGTCTATATCCGCGGCCAGGCCGAGGATTTCGACCATTGGCGCCAACTCGGCAACACCGGCTGGTCGTTCGACGATGTGCTCCCTTATTTCAAGCGCTCCGAGCACCAGACGCGCGGCGCCGATGCGTGGCACGGCACCGGTGGCCCGCTCTGCGTCTCCGACGTGCCCGACAAGCACCCGATCTGCGAAGCCTTTATCGGTGCTGCAACCGGCCTCGGCTTTCCCAAGAACGAGGATTTCAACGGCGCCGGCCAGGACGGGGTCGGTTATCACCAGACGACGACGAGGAACGGCAAGCGCTGCTCGACCGCGGTCGGCTATTTGCGCCCGGCGATGGGCCGCGCCAACCTGCGCGTCGTTACCAATGCATTGACCGAAAAGATCATTTTTGACGGGCGGCGAGCGACGGGCGTGGTGTTTCGGCTCGACGGCGAGAGCCGCACTGCGCGGGCGGCGAGCGAGGTCATTTTGTGCGGCGGCGCGGTTAACTCGCCGCAATTATTGCTGCTGTCGGGCATCGGTCAGGCCGAGCATCTGGTCGCGCACGGCGTCCCGGTCGTGCATCACCTGCCGGGTGTCGGGCAGAGCCTGCAGGACCACTACTCGGCACCGTTGAAATTCAAATGCGCATTGCCGATCACCGTCAACGACGTAATGCAGAGCAATCTCAAAAAACTCAAAGCGGGGCTGCAATACTATGCGTTCAAGACCGGCCCGCTGGCGATGGGCACCTCGCCTGCGGCGTTGTTCGCCCGCACCCGGCCCGAGCTCGCGTCGGCCGACATCAAATGCTCGTGCTCGCCATTCAGCGCCGACCGGCCACAGGACGGGCTGCATCCCTGGTCTGGGTTTACAACGATCGTCTATCAGCTGCGCCCGGAAAGCCGCGGCCGGATCGAGCTCAAAAGCGCCAACCCCCTCGACCCGCCGGCGGTCTATCCGAATTATCTGGCGACCGAGACCGACCAGCGCACCATTGTCGACGGTCTCAAGCTGCTGCGCCGGATTATGGCGACCCCGCAAATGCAGCGCTTTATCACGGCAGAATTTCAGCCGGGGCCGGCGACCGAAAGCGATGAGCAGCTGCTGGATTACGCGCGCCGGCGCGGTGGCACCGTCTATCACCCGACCAGCACCTGCAAGATGGGGGTCGATGCGCTGGCAGTGGTCGATCCGCAATTGCGGGTGCATGGGCTCGACGGGTTGCGGGTGGCCGACGCCTCGATCATGCCGACCGTCGTCTCCGGCAACACCAATGCCGCGACGATCATGATCGGCGAGAAGGCCGCCGACCTGGTGCGCCTGCGGATGCGGCTGGCGGCATAGAGGGCGGCCGATCCGATCCGCGCAGCGAGCGGCGGAATCTCTGTCCAGCGGCTTCGGTTGGTGCTGGCTCAGCATGAATTTCTGCAAAGGGTGGAAAGCCGACATTCGCACCAGATTTCCGCGCAAGCTGAGTGATTGTTTCCGCAACGCCGGCATCACCGTGCAGAATCATATTTGCAACAGCGGTTCAGGTCAAAAATCGGGGGGTTTTGAGAAACGCCGAGAGCCCACGAATGTCGCGCGTTGAAAGCCCGCAATCGCTATAAGAGCCCGGCCAATCTCAAGCTGCTCGATCCCCCGCGCCAGCTTCTCCGACGAGCGCCCGAACTCGGCGCGCCCGCGGTTGCGGGCGCGTGTGCCAATTCATCTGTCAGAGGAAACCGTTCAGTACGAGGGATCGTCGTCATTGCCCCCGCGGACGCTTACATTCGCGAACCGGCCTACGCAGGAACCCTCTGACAATTCAAAGCAGTATCCATTCTAGTGTCCCAATACACATAACCATCCCCATGATCGATGAGGTGTTGCGCCGGGGTCCCGGACCACTGCATCAGGTGCGTGCCGTCCCAAAGGATTGCGGTGCGCCGAACCCAATAATTCCATGCTGCCTCACAATCTCCAGCGCCGCCGTTGGCTCCGAGATATCGAGGGTTACCCACATAGGTACCGACAGGGTTCAGATACCTGCTACCATCCTTGTAATAATCCTCAAATGTCATTCCTCCAGGGGTGTTTGGATCGCCCGTGAGATAGACCCAGTTGCCAGGGCCGGAATAATCGAGCCATCCTGCGAACGAGCCGTCGACCGCATGGGTGCACTTGATACGATATTGGCTGCTGTCAGCTTGCGGAGCAGGTCCACTCGCCGGTTCAGTCCTGGCGGCCTCGTTAGCTGGTTTAGCGGGCATCTGGGTTCTCCTTCGCAGTGGTTAGTGAAACCGACATTCCCTGGATTCCCGGTGGTGTGGGGGCGCAGGATGGCCCGTTCGGGCGTCTTGGGCAACGGTAAACTTGATGGGGTGGACGGCCCCCGCTCTCGGGCATCGATGTGCCACAACGTGGTCGTCTGTGAACGCCACAACGAGAGGAGCCGTCCGCCATGCAGATTACCACCATCGGTTTGGATATTGCGAAACA
>JBOHME010000192.1:0-3807 GCA_050729795.1 Allostellaceae bacterium
GGGAGGACCGCGGCAGTGCGCGCAAGCGGCGGTTCTCGGCTTCCAGCCGCGAGAGCCGATAAGCCCGCTCGATGATCAGCTTCAAGACTGTGATATCGACGGGTTTCTGGTAGAAATCAAAGGCGCCGCGGGCGACGGCTTGCAGGGCATGGCTGAGATCCGGGCTGCCGGTGGCGACGATGATCTTTGTATCGGGCAACAGCCGGAGAATGTCGCCGATCAGGGCCAGTCCTTCGCTCGCCCCCTCGGGGTCGGGCGGCAAGCCGAGATCGACGACCGCAACGGGGGGGTGCTCGCGGCTGGCGATGGTACAGGCGGCTTCGCGGGTCTGGGCGGTCGCCACCTGGTATTCCGGAAATGCCCAGCGATATTGCCGAATCAGACCGTTGTCATCCTCGACCACAAGCAGCTTGGGCTTGCTCATCAGGCGACCCGCGAGGGCAGCAGATCGGGCGGCTCGGCTTGGCGGCTGACGCAGGGCAGGAGGATGTGCATGGTCGTCCCGCCGTCGGAGCGGCTGGTCACCAGAAGGTCTCCCCCTGCCGCTCGCAGCAGCTCGCGCGCCTGGTAGGTGCCAATCCCCAACCCGTCGCGCTTGGTCGACTCAAACGGCTGGAACAAAGTGTCGCGGATGAATTCGGGGGTCATGCCAGCGCCCTTGTCGATGATGTCGATGGCAACCCGCAGCGGCTCGTGCCGCGTCCGGATCTTGACAAAATCCGGCGATGCCTCGAGTGCATTCTCGCACAAATGGGTGAGGACCGAGCGAAAATCATCGGCGGACATGGCCACCGCCGCGCTGTATCCGTCATGGTCGAGATCGATCGCAAATCCGCGTCGGCGCAGCGCGCCCACCACCTCCTCGACCAGGGCGCGCGGCGTGACGGTCCCCTCGATCTGCGCCAGCCCGCGCGAGCGCAGACCGGCGAGGACGCGGTTCATCCGGTCGAGAGCAGCCTCTACGGTCACCAGCACATCCTCGTGAAACTCAGGGACACCGCGATGAAGCGGCGCATTCTGCACGATCATCGCCAATTGGCTCGCGACGTTCTTCATGTCGTGAAGGGCGAAGGCAAAGCGCTTGCTGTAAGTGGTGAGCTGACGGGCCGCATCGAGGGCTTGGGCATACTGCTGCTCTGCGAGGTGGGTGGCCGCCTGAGAAGAGACGACGTGCAAGAGATCACGGGTCTCGCGGTCGAGCTTTAATGGGGCACGGGGACGGGCCAGCACGACAAAGCCGATGACCCGCTCGCGCTGAGCGAGGGGAACCGCGATCCATGCCTGCGCGACCTCGTCAAGCCAGCGTGGTCGGACCTCCAGCCGATCCAGTTCGACCAGCGCGACATCCCCGCCAAACTGGGCCAGGAACGGTCCATCCGAGGGTTCCGAGACCGTCAACGCGGGACGGTTCCACGATCCCGCCCATTGGAAGGCGGCGCCGTCGAGATCGCGCACCCAGAGAACCCCTGCCGGGCTGTCGGCAACCTCGGCCACCGCCTTGATCACGCGGGTCTGCAAGCTGCCATGCCCGGGTGCAGCGGTCAGGGTCGTGGTGCAATTGAGCCACTCCCGCCGATAGTCGTAGCGGTGGCTGTAGAAGTTTTCCGTCAGGATGCGGGATAGGCGCGAGCGCGCCGACCCCGAGACCGAAAGAATGGCGACGGCGGTCACGCCGGCAATGACCAGGCTCACCTCCGCCAGTTCGACCCAACCGGGACCGATGGAGCGGAAAATCTCGGCGGTGAGGGCGAGCGCCAGCAGAAAGATGCCGCTGGCGATCAGGGTCGTCGTGTGCAGAACGACCGTGCGCGAGACATGGATATCAATCGCCCAATCGCGATTGCGCGCCGCCGCGACCGCCAGGAGAGGGGTCACCAGGATCGCCGCGACCGCCCGACAGTCCCACAGCACGGGAGAGATCCGGCGAAACAGCAACGTATCGGAATAGAGCACGACGGCGTATAGGAACAGACCCCCGAGTCCAACCATCAACAGGTTGATGTTCCAGCGGAATTCCGGCGCGGTATTGCGGTACAGATTCTCCACCAGCAGAATGCCGTAGATCGCCAAGGCCAGGCGCGCGGCGGGTTCTCCCGGGGCCAGCGACGCCCCCGCCAGCCCCGGTATCCCGGCGAAACTCCAGGAAAACCCGAGAACGGCCAGCGCCAGGACGGCGCCGCAGCCGGTGAGGATCAGGAGGGTGGAGGGGGCGCTCGCCCTTTGCCGGCGCAGCAGGTGCAGCAGAAAGGCACACCACACGCCAAGACCGGCGAGTTCGACAAGGCTGGCGCGAAGGTCAAAGCCAAAACCCCATCCTGCCGCGTTGGCCACGCCCCACGCCGTCATCGCTGCGCAGGCGGCGGCGAGGGTTATTCGGGTCCGGCTCGCCCGTTTTGACAGCAGCAGCAGCAGCAGCAGGAACGCATAGGCAACCCCCGCAGCCGCATAAAGCACCACGCCGTAGATCGGGGGTAGCATCGGCGCCGTTATCGTGCGCCTTCCTGCAACAGGACGACCCGGATGGTCGAGAGCAGGATCCGCAGATCAAAGAGCAGGCTGCGATTCTTGATGTAATAGAGGTCGTAGCGGAGTTTTTCCCGGGCATCCTCAACCGAGGCCCCGTAGGGCGCATTGATCTGCGCCCAGCCGGTGATGCCGGGCTTGACAAAGTGGCGTTCGGCATAGAGCGGGATCGCCGCCGCGAGCCGATCGACAAAATAGGGGCGTTCGGGGCGCGGACCGACAACGCTCATCTCGCCGCGCAGCACGTTCCACAACTGCGGCAACTCGTCGATGCGGGTGAAGCGGATGAACTGGCCGATCCGGGTGATCCGGCTGTCGCCGTTCTTGGCCCAGACCGGGGTGCCATCGGGTTCGGCGTCCCGGCGCATGCTGCGAAACTTGAACAGCACAAAAGGGTGCCCGCGCCGTCCCACCCGCTCCTGACGGTAGAGCACCGGACCACGGCTCTCGAGCTTGATCAACACCGCAAACACCCCCATGAGCGGCAACGTCAAAAGAATCAACACGGCAGCGATTAACAGATCGAAAAGGCGCTTGCCGAACGCGGCCAGCCGGCCCTGGCGAAACCCGTCGCCGGACAACAGCCAGCTCGGGTGCGTGCTGTCGACATCGATGCAGCCCGCCTCGCGCTCCCAGAAGCTGGCTTCGTCGAGGACGTGGATGCCGTTCAGACGGCATTGCAGCAGCAGCGAGGCCGGCAGTCGATGCACCAGATCCGAGGCGACCACGAGACCCCAGACCTGATCGCGCCGCAAGGCTTCGGGGGCCAACTGCAGCGCCAGAGCCTCGCCGCGTCCCTCCTCGCCGGGCTGGACGATGCGGACCACCTCGGTGGCGGGAGCGCGCTGGGCGGTGATGCGGTTTGACAGCCGCCGCGCGCGCTCGCCCGACCCCACGAGGACGATGCGCCGAGCCTCCAACCGGAGCTGAAGCGCGGGAGTGACGCTCAACTGCTCTTGCACCGACACTTGCCTACTCCGTGATCTTGAGAACGTGTCGCAAGCCGGTTTTGCGGTGCGATCGGCCAGCTCATCGCCAATTCAATCCCGCAGCCAATCCTATTGGCGCTTATGGTATTGTTTGTCGCAACCGCATTGAAAGGAGCGGTCCAGCCGTGCGTCATGGCTTCCAGTGGAGCGCATAAGACGGATGTTGGCCTGTGCCTGATCTTAAAGGTTCTTAACAAATCGTAGCAAGGCGAGGTTAGGGCAAATCTATGACAAATGCAATCGCAATTTTCCCGTTTCATGGTGAATGCAGCATTATTCAACATATGGTAGAGCC
>JBOHME010000193.1:0-3766 GCA_050729795.1 Allostellaceae bacterium
ACCCGACGCCGGTTATCGATTGGATCGCGCCGCGCATTCATTGCTGCGCGATAGCACTCCTTGCACTCGGCTCTGTGCCTGCTTTGCTCGGGGCGATAATGGAATTCGGTGAGCGGCTTTTCCTTCCCGCACCATTTGCACCGTTTTGTTGCAATGCTGACTGGACGCTCGTTGAGCGGGAGTTGTGGAGATTTTTGGATCATCTTTCTCCCCATACAGGGGATGGTGGTTGGGGATCAGGCGAAAGCAAAGCGCCGCTTGATCCCCACCATCATACCTGTAGAGGAGGTCCGATCAAGAATACCCTCAACCGTTTCCGATGTTGGTAATGGTGCCAAGGGCAAAGGGAGCGTAGACGCAAAGACATTCCTCAGCGTAAACGCCGACCTGGCGCTGACGCGTCACGATCGGCCAGTCGATCTGGTAATAGTCCTGCCGCGTCTTCATCTCGGCGACGTTGGGCACCTCGTTCGACTGGTACTGGATCGGCATGTTCTCGGCCCAGCCGATGATCGTGCCAGGCGGCACGCGCGGATGGATGCGGATCGGAATCCGCAAGCCGCCATCGATCGCAAATGGGTTGTAGTAGAATGAGACAAAGCCCGAAGCGGTGATCGCATATTCGCCCTCACTGCCGTCGGTGCGGACGTCGTAGTGCAGCAGCGGACCGGAGGCGTTGGAGAGCACCTTGCCGGTGATGTTCTTGAGCTCCTGAGCGTTGACGTAGAGCACGGTCGGCGACAGCTCGAAATCGCTCCACATGGTCTCCAGCATCGTATCGATCTCGACAATGCTGCCGCGCCCCGATGCGGTCAGCGGCGTGCCGGTGCCGGCCGTGCCAGTCGCCATGACATTGACATAAGCGTTCGAGCCGGGCTTGAAGGCGGTCGTCAGAAGGCCATCATAGGCGTAATTGGGGTTGGCCGAGTTGTCGGCAGTGATCGCGGTCGCCGCCTGAGTGCCGGAGAGAAGCGGCACCGAGAAGGCCGCGCTGTTGATGGTGGTGATCGCCTGCAAGACCTCGCTGCCGGCGGCGCCGACAAACCAGGCATAAGCCACGGCTCCCTGGATCGGCGTCATGCTGGCAAAGAGGGTCTGCCCGAGCGTCACCGCCTGCGTCGCATTCGCCGACTTGTTCGACGAGCCGCCGCTCAAGGTGAAGGTCTTGCCGTCCGCGCCAGGGATCGTTTTGACCGTGGCAACCCCAGCCATGACCCCCGAATTCTGATAGCCTTCAAGCGTCAGCGCCACGACGATGACCGAATAGGTTGCCGCCGGCAATGTCGCGCCGGAGCCGGAGGCCGAGAGCACCGGCGCCCCCGGTGTGCCGAGTTGCAGCGAGGCGTTGCCGGCGAGGATCGCCATTTCCTCCTTCAGCATCATCTTCTGGAGGAGGCGGAAAGTCATGCGCGCCTGAATGTCCTCAAAGCCGCGGCCGGCCGAGATCGCTTCGTAGGTCGCGCTGTCCTCCTCGCCGATCGTCACATAGGCGGCGGATTTCGAGGTCGTGGAATAGCTCATCTGGCCGGAGCGCTGGCCTTCCGGGACCCAGCCCATCGCGTCAAAGCCGGAGCCGATGATGGCGTTGACCTGACGCCAGTTGGTCGCGGTGCCGGTGCCGCCGCCGACGCGCGGCAGGCGGTTGCGGATCGGGGTGACAACGGGATAGAGGTTCTTGGCCGGCGCCTGCAAATCGTAGGCGACAAGGCCGGTGCCGAGCGAGATCGCCTTGGCGAGCTGATCGTCCGGGTTGGCGAGGGCACCCTTGACAAGATCAAGGGTCTGTTGCGTGAGATCCATAGGTCTCTCCGGGTTGAGGCAGCGGGCTCGGCTGCGCGAGTCCGGTGAAGGGCGAAACGAGGATCGGCGCTATGGCTGGCGCGGCAGCGCAGCGGCGGTCTCGGAACGGCGGATCGGGTTCATCCGGGCGGCCTTGATCAGCATCAGCGTCTGATCTTCCTTGCTCATCTGGCCAAGAGCCGCAGCGATGACGCCCGAATCGAGAGCGGTGCCGGAGGATACGTTATCCTCCGCCTTGGCGAGGGCGACCGCCGCTTTGGCGATCGTCTTTGGCGGCAGGGGCTGCCGGGCAATGTCATCGACCCGCTTTGACAGCGCGTCAAGGCGCGGGACGATCTGAGACAGGGTCTGCAACAGCGCCGCCTTCTGCGCGCGCTGCTGCGCGAGCATTCTGGCCAATCCCGATTGGGAGGCGGGAGGAAGCGCAGGGCTGCGGCCGCCTCGGGCAAGTACGGCGGCGAGCAGACCCCCCGCAGTCTTTTCAGAGATGTCGCCTTCCACGCTTGCGCCTGCGGCGCGATCGGGAACCGCGGCAGCCGGCACCGGCATGGGCCTGCCCGCCTGATCGGATGTCTCAGCCTCTTCCGCCGCCATTGCACTGAAAAAATCGCAGAGTTCGTCGAGGAACTCGGTCAGCCGCTCGGGCTGCAGGCCGATATTGTCCACGCTCGCCGCCCCGGCGGAGAGCGCCTCTTCCAGCCAGCCCAGTTCGCCAATGACCGATGCGATCCGTCCGAGATCGAACAACCCTTTGCGCAGAGTGTCGTATTGGGACACCTTTACTTCGGAGGCCGCAGGTGGTCCCGCCGGATCGATCCTCTCCTTCCACCGGGCAACAATCCGGGACTTGATGCGCGCGAGCTGCGTGGGCGTGTACCGGCTCGCGTTTTCGGACCGGTTGATATACGCCCAGGCGGCGCGGATGTGCCCCTGCGTATCGGTGGGGTAGCGTTTTTTGCCATCCGATTGATAACCGGGATCGGCATACTCGACGCCCCCGCCATCTCGAAGCGATCCGAAGATCGCAGAGTCGGCAATGGTATGCTGCCGGGCGCTCTGATGATCATCGGGTTCATGCGCCGCTGCGGCACGCTCGCGTTGCACGATGCAGTGGACCGCATCCGCCTTGACGAGGTGCTGGTGCGCTGCCATCCCGCACGCCCAGATCTGGACCGGCTGGACCGGTACACCAGGCTTTTCTCCGATCTTCACCGGTCCCGGGGCGTCGCGAGCGGCCGCATCGAGCGTCGGGTTCGCCTCCGCTATAGCCGCCATTTTCCAGAAATCGAACACCGCCTCGGGATTGGCCGGGCGATCAACCAGAGAAATCTCGTTGAGGACAAGGGCGGTGATCCTGTTCGGATCACTCGCGGCGCGCTCCAGTACCCGCCCGCCGATCGAAAAGCCCTTGTAGACACCAGCGACAATCTTGGCCCAGGCGCGATCGTCAACAATCTTCGCTCCGACGTAAAGGCCCTTGTCGTCGATTGCGGCCTCCTTGGCGACGCCGACTGCCGACAGTTGATGCATTTCGCGCACATTGGCGAATTTCATGTAATCGCCGAGCGCCGTTTCCAGCGCACTGCGCGTGACGATTTCACTCTGATCGTCCCGCGCCTCGGTTGAGGCGTAGCCCCAGACCATGCGCTGCTCGGCATCAACCTTGGCAATCGGGAAAAACAGACGCATTTCTGACCCCTCCGTCAGTGCAGCTTGCGCGCCCCCGCAGCATCGGGGCCGGCGGCGTCTCGGCTCATGCCGTCGATTTTGGATGAGCAAAGGGTTCGTCATCCACTGCGATCGCCGGAATGGAGATTGCGGACGTGTCGGCCGCAGCGGCGAGCGGCACGGCGCCGGCGGTGCCATAGACCATCACCCGGTCGCCGCCCGCCACCGCTCCGAGACCGAGGGCGGCGCGCGCTTCGTTGACCGTATAGATCCCGTTCTGGACATAGCCGACGAGGAT
>JBOHME010000194.1:0-3725 GCA_050729795.1 Allostellaceae bacterium
TCATAGGGCAGAATGCGCCGCCCCCGGCTTGCGCCGGGACAGGGCTTTTCCGCCCTACAGCCGGACATACTCATAATCGGCAGGAAGATCATTGATGCCGCGCTCGGGCGGGGCGATCCAGCCGGCAATCTTTCCGGGTTCGGTCACGGGGCGCATCAGGATCTTGATAAAATCTCGGTCGGCCTCGGAGGGGAGCCATTCGTCCTGGCGCGCCCGCCAGGTCTCGCCCGGAACCCGTCGGCCCTGCGGGTCGCACGGCACACCGGCCCACACCCCGATCGCACGGCGAAAGCGCGGGCTTGGCAGAGCGAGCCTGAAATCGTGCCCGGTCTCGGTGATCTGCCGGTTCCAGCGCCCGACCGCATTGTCGCATTCGTGGGCGTAGGCGCGGCGCGTCACCTCGTTGACCGCGCTTCTGAGCGGCACCTCCTGCCGAGTCCTGTCGCTTCCCTGCGGCAGATCGAGCGCCAGCACCGCTGCGGCGGCGACATGATCCTCATAGCGCCGCTCGTCGGGCCGACCCTTGAGACCGGCGGCAAAATAGTTCGCCGCGTTTGACGAGATCTCGGCGCCAAAGAGATCGAGCGAGGAGCTGAACCAGAAGTTGAGAAAACGCTGCATCGTCGGGAGATCGATCGCGCCGGCTTCGCGCACCTGCGCCGGGTCGTCGCTTTTGATCTCCCTCATCACTTCGAGCGTGCGCGCGAGGACGCGAGCGATCCCGGTGGCGCCGACAAACATGTGATGCGCCTCCTCGGCCAGCATAAAGCGGCAGGTGCGCGACAGCGGATCAAAGCCGCTCTCGGCCAGCGATTTCAACTGGAACTTGCCGTCGCGATCGGTGAAGCAGGTGAAGAACAGAAAGCTCAGCCACTCCTCGATCGGCTCGTTAAAGGTGCCAAGGATGCGCGGCCGGTCGCGGTCGCCGGAATGGCGCTCCAACAGCGCCTCGGCTTCCTCGCGGCCATCCCGGCCAAAATAGGCGTGCAGCAGATAGACCATCGCCCACAGGTGCCGGCCTTCTTCGACATTGACCTGAAACAGGTTGCGCAGATCGTAGAGCGAGGGGGCGGTCATGCCGAGAAGGCGCTGCTGCTCGACCGAGGCCGGTTCGGTGTCGCCTTGCGTGACGATCAGCCGACGCAGGGTGGCGCGGTGCTCGCCCGGCACCTGCTGCCACACCGGCTCGCCATAGAGATCGCCAAAGCCGATGCGGCGGTCGGGTTCGGGATCGGCGAGAAAGATGCCCCAGCGGTATTCCGGCATCCGCACCATGCCGTAGCTCGCCCAGCCCGCGGCATCGACACCGATCGCGGTGCGCAGATAAACCTCGCTGCCCTGAAAGCGCGTCGGCCCCATCTCGCGCCACCATTCGAGAAAACGCGGCTGCCAGTGTTCAAGCGCACGGCGCAAGGCACGGTTCCCGGCGAGATCGACATTGTTTGGAATGCGCTCAAAGGTATCGAGGGCCATGCCGCCTCCCGTCAAATCCGCTCCCGGTCAAAGCGCGGCCGCCGGCCGCTGCCGTAGCTCTTCAATGCGCCCTCGGGTCCGGCCGCGTTGGGGCGCAGAAACACCCAGTTCTGCCAGGCCGACAAGCGCCCCGCGATGCGGGTCGCCAGGGTCTCGGGACCGGCAAAGCGCAGATTGGCTTCGAGACCCGAAAGCGCATCGGGCGACAGACTGGCGCGCTCCTCGATGGCGAGGCGGATCTCATCCCCCCAGTCGAGTTCGTCCGGGGCAAAGGTGACGAGGCCATGTTCCTCGGCTGCCGCGGCATCGAGGAGATGGCCCTCAAGCGGGGCAAGTGCGGCCACGGCCGCCGCCTCGTGAAAGCGGGTCAAGAGCCGGGTCTGGCCGTTGGCCATTTCGAGGCCGCCAAAGGCAAAGGGGCCGAGCGCGATCGCCGGCGGATCGTCGCCTCCCGCCAGCATGTAGCTGCGGTCGGCGGCGAGCGCCAACTCGAACAGGACGCCGGCAAAGCACGATCCTTTGTCGATCAGCGCGAACAGACTTTTGCCGCACAGATCGAGCCGCCGCAACGTGCGCCGCAGCGAGGCGATCACTTCGCGCACAAACCAGTGGCCGCGATGCGCGGCCATGATTTCATCGCTTTTGAGAACATGGGCGGGATCGCCGCGCGTCTTCAGAACCAGCGTGCCGATCTCATGCTCGTTGGCGCGCAGCAACAGGAGCGCATCGTCGAGTTCGCGTGCCAGGGCGAGCGGCCACCAGCTTGCGCCGGCGGCAAGAATGCCATCGATCCCGTCGGGGATGTCGCCCGCACCCGGCCCGGTCACGATGACGTGCGCGCTGCGCTCGGCGCGGGCGAGCGCGACCTCGACCCAGTGATAGCGAGTGCCGTCCGCATCAATCCGGCGGCCGAGCGGCGGCAGCGCGACGCCCGCGGCAGCGCCTGACCGATCGCTCGGGGCGGCGAGCGCCTCTGCCCGTTCGGCGACGAGTTCGGCAAAGCGGGCGGGCGGAGCGATGCGATCGACCAGCTTCCAGGCGAGCGCGCGTTCGGCGCGCACCCCTTCGGCCGCTGTCGCAAACACGTCGGCGCGGTCGCGCCGTACCTTGCGCTTATCGACAAGGCGGGTCAGCCCGCCGGTGCCGGGCAGGACCCCCAACAGCGCGACTTCCGGCAGCGAGAGCGTTGTCGAGCGGTCGTCCACCATCACGATCTCATCGCAGGCGAGCGCCAGTTCGTAACCGCCGCCGGCGCAGGCGCCGTTGACGGCGGCAAGAAATCTGATCCCGCAATGCCGGCTCAGATCCTCGATCGCGTTGCGGGTCTCATTGGTAAAGCGGCAGAAATCGACCTTCTCGGCATGGCTCGCCTGGGCCAGCCGGTAGATGTTGGCGCCCGAGCAGAAGACGCGCTCCAGTCCGCTGGTGACGACAACAACGCGCACCTCGGGGTGCTCAAAGCGGATGCGGTCGAGGGCGTCGGCCAGTTCGATATCGACACCGAGATCGTAGGAATTGAGCTTCATCCGATAGCCCGGATAAAGCCCGCCTTCCTCGGCGACGGCAAGGGTGAGGGTGGCGACGGCGCCCGCGCAGGCGAGCCGCCAATGGCGCCAGCGCGCGGGATCGGTGTCAAAGGTGATCATTGCCGTCCTGTCATTCGCCCGGCCGGGCCGAACGCCGGGGCGCCGCGGCCCGGTCCGCGGGCCCGCATACCCTGTATCTTATACTGCTTTGGGACCGAAGCGCTACCGACCGGCAAAGACGATGCAGGCCGGGCTCGCGGTCTCGATGACCTGTCCGGTCGGGTCGAGCGTGCCGTGCTGCGGATCGACCCGGAACGCCACGATGGTATCGCTCGCCTCGTTGGCGGCATAAAGAAATCGCCCGGCCGGGTCGAGCGCAAAAAAGCGCGGCCGGCGACCGCGGGTCGCTTCCCACCCAATGGGCGCGAGCCGGCCAGTTGCCGGGTCGATCGCAAAGATGCCGATGCTGTCGTGGCCGCGGTTGGAGACATAGAGAAACCGCCCGGTCGGCTCGATCGCGATCTCGGCGGTGGTGTTGGCGCCGGTAAAACTGTCGGGCAGCGAGGGGACGATCTGAAACGGTTCGAGCCGGCCGCGCTCCCCGTCCCAATGACAGGCGGTCAGGGTCGAGTCGAGTTCGTTGTTGACAACGGCGTAAGGTGCCGAGGGATGAAACGCCATGTGGCGCGGCGCGGCGCCGGGCCGGGCCATGACAAAGGGCGGATC
>JBOHME010000195.1:0-3699 GCA_050729795.1 Allostellaceae bacterium
CGCGCCGCAGCTGAGCGGTCCAACCGCTCTTTCGAAAAAAACAAGAACCAATCGGCCGGGTCTCGTACCCGGCCGATTTCATTTGCTCGATCCAGAAACTCGCTCATCGTCCTGTCGGCGATAAATCCACCGCCAAGCCTTATCCGTTAGCCACCCGTTTGAATTGCTCAGGTTCACCTCTACAACCAAAAAGCTGCTCTCTCTCATACTCCGTGGTAGCGCGTCTGCTATATCTCTCGCTGAAAGGTCGGATTTGATTATATAACAGCTCTTGATGTAATGCCACCAGTTGTGCACAGTTTCGCTATTAGAAATGAAATTGTGCAAAGCCTCGGTGTCGATGCTATCGCGGTCATACAGTATCGCGTAAATTTTTGTGCTATTGCTCATCGGGCGGTTGCCTCGGATCAGGTGGCGGCTTGATCGTGTGCGGCGGATTCAACAACACCTGGGCCACCTCCAACTGGTTCGACTCATCGCCAAGACGCTCGGCGAGCTGGCTGCGCAGGTGATGATCTTCAGATCGAAGATATCTCGGCTCGGTCCACAAGAACCTTTGTATCGTAATCAACGCGTTGATCACCGACAGCACCCCGATTCCCAACAGACACCCTCGAAACCAAAGGTCATCGGCGAAAGCAGCGAGAATAAAGCACACGAGAGAAACGACACAAAGCCAGAGCGACGGGTTCGCGGCGCTGTTGACCGAGATCCGGCCGAAGAGCGTGCGGAACCTCCCGAGGACCGATTGTAGGGGCGGCTCCAGCTGAGGATCCGATCGAATAACGGCTAATGCGCCTCGTCCCAGCTCTCGGCCCAGCCGGTTTCGACGACGAGCGGCACCGACAATTCGCAATGCGGGGCGCAGGCCTCCTCCATGACCGTCTTGACGCAGGCGGCGGTGGCCTCGGCCTCCGCCTGCGGCACTTCGAACAGCAGTTCGTCATGCACCTGGAGCAGCATCCGGGCGCGCAGCCCGGCGTCGCTCAGGGCGTCGGGAATGCGGGCCATCGCGCGCTTGATGATGTCGGCGGCGGAACCCTGCAAGGGAGCGTTGATCGCCTGGCGCTCGGCCCCGGCGCGCCGCGCCGCGTTGGCGTCGCGGATGCCGGCGATCCAGCATTTCCTGCCGAAGATCGTCTCGACATACCCGGTGCTGCGGCAATCGATCTTGATCCGCTCCATATAGGCGCGGATCGCTGGAAACCGCTCGAAATAGGCGCGGATATAGGCGCCGGCCTCGGCTTGCGGCACGCCGATCTGGGCACCGAGGCCAAACGCGCTGATCCCGTAGATGATGCCGAAATTGATCGCCTTGGCCCGCCGCCGGGTCATCGCGTCCATCGCCGCGAGCGGCACGCCAAAGACCTGGCTCGCGGTCAGGGCGTGGATGTCGATCCCGTCGCGGAAGGCCTGCTTCAGCTCCGGAATATCGGCGACGTGCGCCGCGAGCCGCAGCTCGATCTGACTGTAATCGGCCGACAGTAGCACGTGGTCCGGCTCGGCGATAAAGGTGCGGCGGATGCGGCGGCCCTCCTCGGTGCGGATCGGGATGTTTTGCAAATTCGGGTTGTTCGACGAGAACCGGCCGGTCGCCGCCACCGCCAGTGCGTAGGAGGTGTGCACCCGTCCGCTCTCGCGATCGATCTCGTCGGCGAGCGCATCGGCATAGGTCGATTTGAGCTTGGTCAGCTGGCGCCATTCAAGCACATGCCCTGGCACGGGATGCAGCGGCGCCAACTCCTCGAGGATCGAGGCGTCGGTGCCGTAGGCGCCGGTCTTGCCCTTTTTGCCGCCCGGCAGGCCGAGCTTGTCGAACAATATGTCGCCCAGTTGCTTGGTCGAGCCGATGTTGAATTCGTTCCCGACCCCGCGATAGATCGTCGCTTCGAGCTCGGCGATGCGCAGCGCGAAATCCTGCGACAGCTCGGCCAATGCCGCGCGATCGACCTTGATGCCGTCCTGCTCCATCGCCGCCACCACCGGCGGCAGCGGGCGCTCGACGGTTTCGTAGAATGCGGTCATCCGCTCGCGCACCAGCCGCGCCTTCAACAGCATGTGCAGCCGCAAGGCCGCGTCGGCGCGCCCGGCGGCGAAATCGCGGGCCCGCTCAGCCGCTACTTCGGCGAACGCGATCAGGCTCTTGCCGGTGCCGATCAGCTCCTTGAGCGGGGTCAGCGGATGCTCGAAGGCGCGCTGCGTCAGGCTTTCGATCGAATGGTCGAACTGCCCGCCATCGAGCACGTAGGACATCAGCATCGTGCAGTCGTAGGGCGCCAGTGCGATGCCATGGCGGCCGAGCAGATGGGCGGCGGTCTTGACATCGTGCGCGATCTTCAGGACGCCGGGGTCCGCGCAGAGCGGTCCCAATCGGCCGATCGCGACCTCCTGGGAAAGCGTCCGCGGCGCGCCGAGAGCAAGCTCGCTCGGCGGATCATGGGCGAGCGGGACATACGCGGCCAGACCCGGCGACAGCGCCAGCGCGATCCCGGCCAAGGCCGGCCGGGTGCCGACGACCGCGCTCGGCACCGGCCAAATAGCAAATGCGCCGGCCTCGTAGGCCGCCTCGATCCAGTGGTCGAGACCTTCGAGGGTGTCGATCAGCGCATAGCTGTGCGGCACG
Organism: Allostellaceae bacterium; assembly: GCA_050729795.1. Lineage (GTDB taxonomy): Bacteria > Pseudomonadota > Alphaproteobacteria > ATCC43930 > CGMCC-115725 > AP-15. The sequence goes on from JBOHME010000195.1 coordinate 2,624, forward strand.
GTAAAGCGCGGCACCTCGGGAATTTGCGGCTCGGGATGGTCTTCGGTCACGACCATCGGGGCGCTCGCCGCCAGCCGTTGCGTGATGCGGGTCTTCAGCGCCCGCAGCTCCATCTCGTCGAGAAATGGAAACAGCTTTTCCGGGTCGTAAGGCTTGACTTCGAGGGCCGCTAGCGGGCAGGGCACCGGCACCTCGTCATCGAGCTTGACCAGGACCTTCGACAGCCGCGCCTTGTCCTCGTTGTCGAGCAGCGCCTGGCGCCGTTTTGGCTGCCTGATCTCGGCGGCGCGGGCGAGCAGCGTTTCGAGATCGCCATAGGCGTTGATCAGCTCGGCCGCGGTCTTGACCCCGATCCCCGGCACGCCTGGCACATTGTCGATGCTGTCGCCGCAAAGTGCCTGGACCTCGATAACCTTCTCCGGGCCGACGCCAAATTTCTCGCGCACCTCGGCGGCACCGATCAGCCGGTCGCTCATCGGGTCGCGCATCGTGACCTGGTCGCCGACCAGCTGCATCAGATCCTTGTCCGAGGAGAGGATCGTGACCTTGGCGCCGGCCTCCACCGCGAGCCGCGTGTAGGTCGCGATCAGATCGTCGGCTTCGAACCCGTCCATCTCGATCCGGCAGATGTCAAACGCATCGGCCGCGCGCCGCACATGCTCCAGTTGCGGGCGCAGATCGTCGGGCATTTCGCGCCGGTTCGCCTTGTACTGGTCGTAGATATTGTTGCGAAAGCTGGTGCCCGACGCGTCGAAAATCACCGCCATGCGGTCGGCGTCGGTCTCGCGCCGATACTTGTCCAGCATGTTGGAGAAGATCATGACGACTTCGGTCTGGATGCCGTCCGACTGCCGCTGAAACCGCTCGGCTTTCGGGTCGCGGGCGCGGGCGAAATAGGCGCGGAAGATGAAGCCCGAACCGTCGATCAGAAATACGTGCTGCGGCGCCGCCGGGACCGTGACGGCGCGGGCATCGGCCGGCACCGTTGGCGAGCCGGCTGCCGGGTCCTGGGTCACGCTGAGCAGATCGTCCAAGGGCGGCCTCTTGCGACGCGGTTGGAAGGGTATTCAGCCTGT
>JBOHME010000196.1:0-3674 GCA_050729795.1 Allostellaceae bacterium
GACGGGAGCCGGCAGGACGCAGGTAAAGAAGCCGGGCAGCTGCGAATTGATGGCCGTCTCGGAGGTGCAGTCGAAGATCGTGCCGGCGGGGATGACATAGTCCGGATGTGCCATCCGATGCGCCACGGCCGGAGCGCCGAGATCCGATGGCGTCAGGGCGTGGGACAGCACATCCCGCGCGCCGCCTTCGGGCGGATCAACGCCAGTGCCGTGCCCCGCACCCGAGCCTGGGGGATCAGCCGCCATCGCCGAAACGGCGCCGATCGGCGAGATCATGCCGGGATCGACAGCCGCGACCGTGCGGCGCGGCGCGGGAGGTTGGGGTATCGGCACGCAATGCGGGGTCGGCCAGGCTTGCGGCATCATTCCGAGAGGACAGGTAAGCTGCGCCTGCGGCTTCGATTGCGGTGCGGCGGCCGTCTCGTGAAAGGGCAAGCCGAGGCCGCCAACGCCGGGGCCGTGCGCGTAATGCTGCGCGGGCTGGCGGCCTACCATCCACCATCGCAACGCGAGGATCGCGAGAAAGAGGCCGCAGCCGCCGGCGATGAGAATGATCGTCCGGCGGCGAGCGCGACGGTGGCGCTCGGCTTCATCCGCCAGATCGTCGAGGGTTGGCGTATCGGTCATGGTGTCACTTCAACGTGCGCCGCACGAAGGGCGAGATCGTCCCGGTCGCCGGCGTTCTGCCTTGTGATGACCACGCCAGGTTGTAGATTTCGATCGCGCTGCGATCGTCGCGCAGGCACCAGACCGGCTCGGTTCCGGTGGCGATGACCATGTCAGCGTGCACCGAGAAATCGGCTGTCGCCTCATGCTCGCCGCACCGGCCGCGGAATACCGCGGGAATGTGCTGCAGGGCCGGAAAATCGAAGTGCGTGTTCGCGCCCGTGTCCCAAACCCAGCGCGGGGCGAGAACCGCATCGCCGCGGGCCTCATAGGCGTAAAGGATGTGGGGGAGCGCACAGTCGGCTCCCTATAAGTAAGGAATCCTTGCATCCTTACATTTACGGGTCTACACTGCCTTCATGCTCGCCAAACTGACATCGAAAAATCAGCTGACCCTGCCGAAGAAGGCTGTCGAGGCACTCGGCGCCGTGACCCATTTCGAGGTGGAGGTGGAAGGAGATCACCTCGTGCTACGGCCGATGCGCATCGGTACCGTGGCTGCGGTGCGACGCAAGCTGGCAGAGCTTGGCGTGCAGGAGGAAGACGTGGCGGACGCGGTGGCCTGGGCGCGCAAGCGATGTTGAACCGACGCCCGGTTGTTGCCGGTGCGCGTCGTCTTCGACACCAATATCGTGCTCTCTGCGCTGGTCTTCGGCCGCCGACTGGCATGGCTGCGCGGCGCCTGGGCTCGGGGCATGGCGATCCCGGTCGTCTGCCGGGAGACGACGGCTGAACTCCTGCGTGTGCTGGCCTATCCGAAGTTCAAGCTGACCCCGACCGAACGGGATCTGCTGCTCGCTGAGTACCTGCCTTTCGCGGAGGCCGCTCGGCTACCGGAACCGCTCCCAGTGCTGCCGGTCACGTGCCGGGATCGCGACGACGTCGTGTTCATCCATCTGGCGCTGGCGGCCAAGGTTGATTGTCTGGTCTCGGGTGATGGCGATCTCGGTGTGTTGCGAGACGTTGCGCCGGTGCCGATCGCCTCGGTGGACGAGCTGCGGCGCCGACTGAATTTGTGACAGAGAGCGTAGTTCCGCCAGCGATGCCGCCGGCTGAGCTGCTTCCGTTCCAGCATGAACAGGGTTGCGCTGATCAGGTCCGGTGGCGCCCTGATCGAGGAACACGCCCGTTTCGCGCTACTTCTGAGGTTGCCGCAACAGCGGGATCGCACCTTCTGCGAGCGTCTTGCTCACGTGCAGCACCTCGATGGCGACGATGCGATCCGTCGCGTCGAAATGCAGGATCACGCCCGGATGGACCTCCTCTCCTTCAACCGTCGGAGCCGTGGTGAAGCTGATCGTCAGGGCATCCGCCTCGGGATCGTATGTCACATCGGCAGCCATCGCCTCGCCCCACGATCAAAGAAAGCCGTCACCACGACGATATCAGCGCCGGCCGGACGAAAGACAACCCGCAAGGCACGTCCGCCCCGTTCGGGGATACGGCGCCAAGCGCGCGTGAGGATTGCATCCTTGGGGTCGCGGTCCGTGTGTTGCGGCCGGTCGATGGTGGCCTCGATCCATGCCAGGTCCAGGTGGTCCCGCGCGATATTCTGCCGTACATGCGTTGTCAGGATCAGCATTCATCATTCCACCTCGCGCTGCTCGACCGATTCGGTCAGCCGCGCCGGCCATTCGCGGACGTGCAAATCGTCGGGCCATTCGGCGGGATTGACGCCCTTCCTAACGCGGCAACGATAAGGCCGACCACCCTCATGTGCGGCGTCGCCCAGTTGCTTCAGGAAATATGCGGTTCCGGCCGCGCGGCAACGGTCGCGCATCAACCGCGCCCATGCCAGGTCGAATGGGCGGCTTTCCTTGCCGCTCTCGCCGCCCTGAATGGGGTAGGTTGAGGATACATGCAAAAAGTGGTCACAAGCCCTGGATGTTCCAAAGAGCACGCCGTCCAGCAAGGCTAAGATTTAGACTACACGCTTCCGGCCATCGGAGCAGCGCGGAAACCGGCCACCTCAAGGGGCGCTTCTCGGAGGGGTTTTTGAACACGCGCCGCCGATGGGTATCGATGACCTGGCTGTCGTGCAGCGATCAGCAGCCTCAGACACCTTGAGGCGCTGCGCCGGGACCCGGCGCAAGATGTTGACCACTCTATCCCCCAAACCAGGGGATCGATCAGAGGACAAATGGGGCGCATCGCCGCGGGGAGGGTTTGATCCCGCGGGACCCGTGCGGATTGCCGCTTTTTTGAGCGGGTCACTAGATGTTGTCCGGCGGCGATCATCGTCGCCATGTCGGCACCAGCCACCAGAGCGCGATCACCACAGAGAGCAGCTTGCGGCGCTGCAATCGGCCGCCTCTGCCCCACTACGGATCTCGACCGGTCTGCCAGGGGTCACACCGGAGTGGATCGAACAGCGCCTCGCCGCATTACCGGGCTGAACGGCCGCTCCCGCTCGTGCGGCGCGGCAAACAGGATGAGAACCTTCTCATCCAGATCGCCGCGCTATGACTCACGAATGCCGCCCCTGCCGCGCATGGCCAGGTGGAAGCTCGATGCAGTCCTGGTTCTGCGAATTCCGAAGGGTGCGGCGCGCATAGTAGTTGAAGGCCGCGGTGTTGCGCTTGGGCTTGAGAACCCAATCGTAAGCCTCTTTGCCCAGCTCGGATTGGATCGGCTGGATCTTGCCGGCGGCACTGGCCAGCAACTGCATCTTGGCGGCCCGCTCGAAGGCGAGGGCTTTGACGCAAGCCTCCTCGATCGTCGGCGCGGCGATGAGCAGGCCGTGATGCGACAGCATGAGGGCGCTTTTGCTGCCGAGCGCGCTGGAAATCAGCTCGCCTTCTTCGTTGCCGACGGGAACGCCGGGCCATTTCGCAACAAAGGCGACATCGTCGTAGAGGACGCAATTATCCATGTGCGACACCTCGAGGGGCACCTCGAGCATGCTGAGAGCCGCCGTATGGACCGCATGGGTGTGGATGATGCAGTTCACGTCCGGGCGCGCGCGGTACACCCATGAGTGAAAGCGGTTGGCGGGGTTGGCCATACCT
>JBOHME010000197.1:0-3595 GCA_050729795.1 Allostellaceae bacterium
GTGCCTGGCCGCAAGCCGGAGCCGCCACCCGTCGGTGCCAATGCGCCGAGTGGTCCCGGCGAGGCGGTGGCGACGGGAGAACCAGGCGCCACCATCCCGGCTTCTCCCCCTGAAGTGCCGCCGCCGAGCACGCGCGAGCTGGTCGGGCTCGATCAGCCGGCGGTGCGGCAGCTGTTCGGCGCCGCAACCGAACAGACAAGCCAACCGCCGGCGACCGTGTGGCGCTATCGCAGCGCCACCTGCGAGCTCGAGCTCTTCTTTTATCTCGATTTGCGTAGCGGCAAGATGCGGACCCTGCATTATAGGTTCAAGGGCAATCCCCTCGATCCAGCCGGCCAGCAGGATTGCCTCAAATCGCTGGTCGTCGCCCGCGGGAATTAGAGCCGATCATGATGATGGCGCATCTTCTGCTGGTTGATGATGACGACCTGTTTCGCGAGTCGCTCGGCCTCAACCTCATCGATGAGGGATACGAGGTCACGAGCTTTGACAATGGCCGCGATGCGCTCGCCTATCTCGAGGACGGTGGTGGTGCGGATGCAATGCTGCTCGATTGGCGCATGCCGCAACTGACCGGTATCGAGGTGCTGCGGCGCATGCGCGGACGCGGCATCGCGATCCCGGTGATCTTTCTGACGGCACTCTCGGACGATATCTACGAGGAGGCGGCGCTCGCCGGAGGGGCGGTCGATTTCATCGACAAGGCGCGCCGTCTGCCGATCCTGGTCAAGCGCCTGCAGCTGATCACCGAAGGTGCGCGCCCACCCGGAGAGTTGGAGCCGACGCGCCCTGATGTGCTGCGCCTCGGCCGGCTGGAGCTGCGCTACGACACCAACCGCGCCCAATGGGCAGGAAGGACGGTGGAGCTGACGCTGACCGAATTCCGGATCCTCACGCTGCTGGCCGAGAACGCCGGGCATGACGTTGGCTACCGGGAGATTTATGATCTCGTGCACGGCAAGGACTTCATCGCGGGTCATGGGGCAGAGGGGTACCGCGCCAATGTCCGTACCTTCATCAAACGTATCCGCAAGAAGTTCCGCGACAGCGACCCCCGCTTCGACCTCATCCACAACTACGCCGGTTTTGGCTACCGCTGGTCGGCGCAGCAATAGGCCGCGTCGTGGGCTGCGTTGGGCGTGGTCTCTAACGGTCAAGACGAGCCTGCTGGCGATCATATTTCTATTGGTTCCGGCATTTCTCTATATCGAGTTCCGCGACGCTTACGAGGAGAGCCAGCAGCTGCTGCTGCGCAGCGTGCGCGACGAGGGCAGGGTGATCACTCAATCCCTGCTGCCGCTGCTGCAAACGGCGACGACCGACTCGCTGCCGAGCCTGGGCCCGACCCTCACACGCTTTGCCGGCGAGGTGACGACGATCAAGCTGCTGCTGGCGCCAACTGGCGCTGGCGAAGGCGGCTTTTACTATGTGGCGTCATGGCCGACGGTCGAGCCGGCGAATTTGCAAGCCGAACGCGAGACTCTCGCCAAGCAGGGCGTGCTCGATCATCTCGCCCGGAACTGCCGCGGCGAGATGCCGTTCTCGCTGATCTACCACCGCCCGACCGGCGGGGCGGAAATCGTCACCGCGGTGACGCCTTTGTTGACGGCGGCCGGATGCTGGGCGGTCGTTTCCTCGTTTTCCCAGCAGGCCTTTCCCGGCGCGCATTTTGGCCAGCCCTATTGGGCGACACCGCCGGTGCGGGTTGCTGCGGCGATCTATCTGGTGATGGCGGCGATCACTTTTTCGACGCTGTTCAGCGTCCGTGGCGGGTTGCGCCGCTTTGCCGGCAGAGCGCGCAGGATCCGTGATCAGGGGCCCGACGCCGGATCGTTCGGCGCCCGCGCCGACGTGCCCGAACTGGCCGAGGTGGCTGCCGAGTTCGACCGCATGGTCGAGGCGCTGCACCGTTCCGCGGCCGAAATCCGACAGGCGGCCGAGGATAATGCGCATGCCTTTAAGACCCCGATCGCGGTCATTCGCCAGTCGCTCGAACCGTTGCGTCGCGCCCTGCCCGAAAACAACAACCGCGCTCAGCGTGCGATCGGCGTCGTCGAGCATGCGCTCGATCGTCTTGACGGATTGGTCGCATCGGCGCGCGAGATCGACGAGGCGAGTGCCGATCTGATCGACGAGCCGCTCGTGCCGGTCGATCTTGGCCGGGTCATCGGCAGAATGATCCAGACCCGGTCGGCGATCCTCGATCCACGCGATGTCACAATCGTGCTGGCCAGTCGCGATCTGACGATCACCGCTGATCTGCTGCCGGGCCTCTTTGTTCTCGGCAGCGAGGCGATGATCGAAACCGTGCTCGACAATCTGATCGACAACGCCGCATCCTTTTCTCCGGCGGGTGGCGAGATCCTGGTGCATCTGACCCATGATGGCCGCTTTGCCCATCTGACCGTGTCCGACCGTGGTCCAGGAGTGCCCGAGGAACAGATCGAGCGGATCTTCGAGCGTTACTACTCCGAGCGACGGGTCGATTCCGTCGGTGAGCCTCCCGGCAGCTATTTCGGCATCGGCCTGTGGATCGCGCGCCGCAATGTCGAAGCGATGGGTGGCACGATCATCGCAGAGAACCGCCCGCCGCACGGTTTGACGTTCCGCATCCGGCTGCCTCTGGCTCCCGGCCGAGGTTGAGCCGAGGCCGCGCTCTTGGAACCAAGGCTGAAGACCGATCTCTGGATCAAGGCCTTGATTCGGCGTTGCGATCTTGCCGCGATCGCGGTCGCGGTGGTATGCCGGGGCGACGCCGATTCGGGAGCCGTTCTGATCAAGCTCAACGGTCGCGACTTGGGCTGCGCGGTGCTCGCCCAGGCGCGCGCCGCAAATGGCGAGCTGGTGTGGATGCGTGCCACCGGACCCGCGACGGTCGCCGAAGCCGATGCCGACAGCTATATTTCGCGGCAGCGCCGCCGGGACCGGGATTTGTGGGTGATCGAGATCGAGAGCAGCTCCCCAGCGAGTGTTCTCGACGGCCCGATCCTCTGACCGCCCCGACGGCGTGAGCTCGCTCTGATAGACCAACTGCGGGTGCGGGGTAGCAGGAATGGGGCTCAGCATCATGGTCGTCGATGACGAACCCGACGTGCCCGGGCTGTTCCGGCAGCGCTTTCGTCGCGAGGCGCGGCGCGGTGAATACGTCCTGCATTTTGCTGCATCTGGCGAAGAGGCGCTGCGCCTGCTCGATGAGTTCGGGCCGGGATTGATCGTCATCCTGTCTGATATCAACATGCCCGGGATGGATGGGCTGGCGCTGCTGAGCGAGATCAAGCACCGCCGGTCGGAATTGCCGGTGCTGATGGTGACCGCATATGGCGACGATCGCCGCATGAAGCGGGCCGAAGAGCTCGGCGCCGCCGCCTTTCTCGCCAAGCCCGTTGATTTCGACGCGTTGAAGCGCTGTCTCGCCGCGCTCGCGGCGCAGCGTCCGGATGCCTGACCGCGTTGCCCGCCCCGGTGCGCGGCGTCGGGCCCAACAGGGCGGCCGCCGGTGCCGGTCGCATGAAGGTCGCATTGGCGATAGCGGGGCTGGGGGCGATAGCGGGGCTGGGGGCGATAGCGGGGCTGGGGGCGATAGCGGGGCTGGGGG
>JBOHME010000198.1:0-3583 GCA_050729795.1 Allostellaceae bacterium
GTCGGCGAGGACCTCGCGCCGCGGGCGCGTGGTGTGGAAATTGAGACCCCTGGTACACTGGTCGCCCAGTTCGAGATCCCCGGAGATCACGGAGGAGGAGGCAAACAGCCTGCCTTCGCGCGCGAGACGCCGCGTCAACTGCGTGTTGGACAATGCATAGAGAAGGCCGACCATACAGGCCGGGATCGCGGTGTCTTTGATGCAGGCCGCCATAGAATCGGCGACGCTGTCCCGCTCGCTGTCGAAACCGACGATGAACCCCGCGGTGACAAACATGCCGGCGCGATAGATCTTGTGCACGCAAGCGGCCAGCACGCGGCGGGTATTCTGCTTTTTCCGGGTCGAGACCAGCGTGTCCGCATCGGGGCTTTCAATCCCGATGAAGACCGCAAAGAAATTTGCCGCGCGCATCAGCGCGAGAAGCGCGTCGTCGTCGGCGAGATTGATGGAAGCCTCCGTCGAGAACTCAAAAGGATAGCCGCGCTCCTTCTGCCAGGCAATCACGTGCGGCAACAGGGCCTTTACCGCCTTCTTGTTGCCGATGAAATTGTCATCGACAAAATCGAGATGGCCGCGATAGCCGAGATGGTACAATGCTTCGAGTTCGGCCAGGATCTGCGCGACTGTCTTGACCCGCGGCACCCGTCCGTACAACTCGATGATGTCGCAGAACTCGCAGGTGAACGGGCAGCCGCGCGAAAACTGCACGCCGTAATAGACATAGTGGCTGCGCCGGAGCAGGTCGTAGCGCGGGATCGGCGTTCTGGTGACATCGATCGTGAATTTGTCAGCCTCGAACAGGCCCTGCCTTGCCCCCGCGTCCCAGGCGGCGATGAAGGCGTCGATCACCCCCTCGGCCTCGCCGAGCACGCGGAAATCGGCGGCCGAATAGGCTTCCGGTGAGGAGGTCGCGTCGGGTCCGCCGACCACGACCGGTTTCCCGTGCTGTTGCGCCAGCGCGATCACCGCTTGCGTATCCGGCCTCTGCGGCAGCATGCCGCCGGTCATCACCAGGTCCGCCCAATCGAGATCGGCGGCTGCAAGCTCTTCGGTATTGCGATTGACCAGCCGGCATTGCCAGGAGTCGGGCAGCAACGCCGCGACCGTGATGAGCCCGAGCGGCGCCGCCGGGAAGCGCGCCCCATAGACTTCGCAAGCGGCGGTGAAGTTCCAGAAGGACTGCCCGCTGAAGCGCGGGCAGATCAGCAACACACGGCAGTGCGATGTCATGTCAGGTTGGTGAGGCGCCATGGTTCCCCCTGGAATCTCAGGGAGAAACGGTCGGAGACCTGTTTTCGTTGCTCCACCTGCTTCATAATCAGTTTTTCTGAAAGGCGCAGGGGTCGGAATATCCCGCGGTGGTGATCCCGCTGCTGACAACGCACTATCCGATGCCGCAGCGCAACCTCCTTTATACCGGGATCACGCGGGGCAAGCGGCTGGTGGTATTGGTGGGCAGCCGCAAGGCGGTGGCGATCGCGGTGCGCAACACCTCCGGGCGGCGGCGCTGGTCGAAACTGCGCGAGCGGCTGGCGGCCACGCCGATGCCGGAGAGCGAGCCCGCAGAGGGGAGCAAAGCTCGGCGCGAAACAGCCTGACGGCCGCTATCCCGAAATCCCCATGGCGGACATCTGCGCCTGGCCTGTGGCGCCGTCCGGGCGAGCCTCCGGCAGGAGGTCACAGGTATATCCCTTGTGGCTGCATTCCCTGGTCGCGTCATCCCGCATCAGTCGTGCCATAATGAACCATACCGATCCCCCTCGTCCGATGCCTCCGGGGCATCGTCGACCGTGCGACCGACGCGATCGTGCGGGCGCGTTTGAGGTTCGCCGATTGGCGCCATGGGCCCTTTCCCGAAACCGCCGCCGACCGCGCATGCGATCACAGGTCTGCCGGAAAGAGGGGCGGTGCCGGTGCACCGGCAGGGTGCCCCGGTCTGCCGAAAGGGCCGCGATGGGCGCGGCCGGACCAGCAGAAAGCACCCATCATGGCACACGACGATACCGACCTCACCCCGGAGCCTGTCCCCGGTGGACCTTCAGCCCGCGGGCTTGACCCGCGGGTTGATCCGGGGAAGACCGATCCCGACACCGAGCCGCACGCCGCATCCCCGACCGCGTACCTGCTCGCGGAACTCGCCCGCTACGGCTATCGCCCCGGCGCCGACGAACCTGATCCGCGGCCGCTGCCCGAGCCCGAGGCCGCCCAGGTCCAGCTCAACGCGGCGGTCGCGGCGCTCAGCGCGCTGCTGACCGGCACCCGGCTCGAAGACGACCTCGCCGACAAGGCCCGGAAGCTCGGCATCCCGGTGTGGCGCTTCGACGTGTGGCGCTTCGACCAGCCGGACCCGAAGGTCGAAGCCGAGGGCGGCGCCGTATGGGCGCCGTCGACCACCTTGACCTGATCCGGTTTTGGCTCAATCAAGAGCGGCGGCTCATGCCCCTGAGGGGCCGTTGAGCCGGAACCGCCGCGAAATATACCAAGCGGAAATCAACGGGGGTCAGATGCCGAACATCTTGATTGCCGAGGGAACGCCGGCCCTCTGGCAGACCCAGCGCGCCGGGTTCGGCATCCCTTCCAACTTTTCGCTGTTCGCCTCGGCTGTTCAGCTGCATCACCCGGGCATCCGCTGCATGCTCCTCAACATCGCCGATGGCGAGGCCTTGCCGTTCGGCACGGCGCTTTCGGACTTTGACGGGGTGATGATCCCTGGCTCACCGCTCCATATCTATGACCCGGCCCCCAGCGTCACGCGGCAGATCGATTTTGCCCGGGCCGCCTTTGCCGCCGGCGTACCCGTCTGGGGGAGCTGCTGGGGTTTGCAGCTTGCTACAGTGGCGCTCGGGGGATCGGTCCGGCGCAACCCGCGGGGACGCGAGCTCCCGATCGCTCGGGCGATCACCGTGACGGAAGCCGGCCGCGCCCACCCGCTTCTCGCGTCCCGTCCTGCCGTTTTCGACGCGCTTTGCTCGCACCTCGACGAGATCGAAACCTTGCCGCCAAACTCCCAGGTTCTGGCCGCGAACGAGCTCACCGCTATCCAGGCGATCGCCACACAAACGCCGTGTCGGGGCAGCTTTGCCGGCACGCAGTATCACCCCGAGCACACTCTGGCGGTCTCGGCCGCCCTCATCGAGATGCGAGCCACGGAGCTTGTCGAGGAGGGCTTTGGCACCGAGCCGTCCGAGATTGTCGCAATCGCAGCCGACTATCGCGCCCTCGACGCAGAGCCGACCCGTCGCGACCTGATTTGGCGGTATGGGATTGCGAGCGAGATCATGGAGCCCATGCGCCGGACGACCGAGATCGGCAACTGGCTGCGGACCATTGTTGAACCGCGTCGGTTCCTGGCTTAGTTGCCGGGAATGTCAGCGTCGCACCAACGCGACGCCCGGCCAATGTTCCGGGCGGGCGCGCAGGTATTGTGGCGGGTAGACCGTCTCGGCGCCGAACGCCCGGTCGCACGATGAGGCGGGTCGCGTCGGGACTGCGCGGATACCCATGGTCGTAGCGGAAATTCGGTCATCACCGGTCGCCAGTCTCGCGTTAAGCTCAATCTTTTCGTCGCCGCGAGGGAGGGCGC
>JBOHME010000199.1:0-3518 GCA_050729795.1 Allostellaceae bacterium
CGGCAATCCTGATCTCGGACCGATCGCCTTTCAGTTCGGCACCCGGCCGTTGCTCACCAAAGAAAGCCCGATCTCCGACGCCTGGAAGCATAAACTGCTAACGCTCAAGGACGGCGACATCCGTCTTCAGCGCTTCAGTCCGACGGGATTCTACTCATCGGCGGTGCGCAACAATTTCCTCGCCGAGCTCGAAGAGCGCTTCGAGCGCCAGATTCCCTATTCGATCGAGGCTGTCGGCGACCATCTGGCGACGCTCCAAGTCGGCGCGCGCAAGCGCATCGTCTACGTCACGCCGCATGACCGCGAGCAGGCCCTCGTCTGGATCGCGCAAGGTTTCACCGAGGGGCTTCGCACACCGGATTCGACCCTCATCTTCGTGACGCCGCGCAAGGGGCTCGAGATTCGCAACGATCAGATCAACTGCATGGGCTGTCTGTCCGCCTGCTTGTTCTCGAACTGGGCGCAGAACGAGGAAGGCACGACCGGCAAGAAAGCCGATCCGCGCAGCTTCTGCATCCAGAAGACCCTGCAGAACATCGCTCACAGCGAGGATGTCGAGTTTCAGTTGATGTTTGCGGGCCACAACGCCTATCGCTTCACCTCCGATCCGTTCTACGCCAACGGGTTCATTCCGACGGTGCGCGAGCTGGTTGATCGCCTCCAGACCGGCAACTGACCGATCCAGCCGTCGGTCGCCGCGCGTTTCGTCGCAATATCGCTCTAGTTTTGCTCAAACACGCGCCGTTATGGCGAGGACGTTACGCGTTTCTTAAGCACGGCCGTGCGATGGGGCTCGTTCGGACGGCTGTTGCGACCAGCCGTATGGTGCGAAGGGCGCGTCAGGTGCGAATCGAGCAACGAATCTGGCAAGTGGAGAAAAGCTGGCGGGTCGCGGCTTCCGACGGACCGCTCGCACCCACGTTAGTTCTTTTCTTTGCCGGCCCTGGCACACTCGACGGTGGTGCGCGCTTTGCGGAGATGAGGGCGCGCTATCCCGCCGCTGCCATCCTTGGCTGCACGACCGGAGGCGAGATCGCCGATGTCGATGTGCTCGATGGCTCGGTCGTCGCCACGGCGATCGAGTTCGAGCGCACCCGCCTCGCCTTTGCCGAGGCAACGATCGACGCTGGCGGCGATTCGCTCGTCGCCGGGCGGCGGCTAGGCGCCGAGTTGCCGCGCGCCGGTTTGCGCGGCGTCTTCGTCTTGTCGGACGGCACTCGCGTCAACGGCAGTGATTTAGTCGCCGGTCTCCAGAGCGCCCTCGGTCCCGATGCCACCATCACCGGCGGCCTCGCTGGCGACGGCGCGCGCTTTGCGTCGACGCGCGTCGGCCTCAACACCAATCCGACCCCCGGTCGCATCGTCGCGGTGGGCTTCTACGGCGAAGCGGTGGGCCTCGGCTTCGGCAGTTTCGGCGGCTGGGATACGGTCGGTCCACAACGGCTCGTTACCCGCGCGTCCGGCAACATCCTCTACGAGCTCGACGACCAGTCGGCGCTGACGCTCTACCGCAAATACCTGGGTCTTGAGGCCGACAATCTGCCGGCGAGCGCGTTGCTCTATCCGCTGCGCATCCATCCGCCGGGTCGGCCTGAAGCGGCACTCGTCCGCACCGTCATCGGCATCGACCCCGCCGGCGGCATGATCTTCGCCGGCACCGTGCCGCAGGGCCACGTCGCGCAGGTCATGCTCGGCTATTTCGATAATCTGGTCGCCGGCGCTGGACGCGCCGCCCGCCGCGCCGCGCAGCCCGCCGCCCAGCTTGCCGTTCTGGTAAGCTGCATCGGCCGCAAGCTGCTCTTGGGCCAGCAGATTGCTGACGAGGTCGACGCCGTCAAAAGCGTCCTCGGCGCTGCCTGTCGCCTCACCGGCTTCTATTCCTACGGCGAGATCGCGCCGTTGGAGAATTCGTCGCTCTGCGATCTGCATAACCAGACCATGACGATCACGACGATCGCCGAAGCCTGAGACGTGAGGCCCGAGATGCATCGCCTGCTCGAGCGTCAACTGAAACAGGCACGCCGTGGGACAGCCGACGGTGGCCCGGATTTCGAGACGTTGCTCGGCCTAGCACTACTTTGGCATATTTTTAGCTGGCGAGCATTTTGAGATTCCCAAGATGAGGTTTCGGTGATTCATAGGGGGTCGGCTTTTTGGAGGGGCCGGCCATGGATAGGGACTGGCGAGCTGATTTGGAGCGCTGGCTCGCGCGGTTTGCTGCGGCGCTGCGACACAAGGCGAGAGCACGGATATGCCCGGCCTATGTTGCAGGGCTGATTGGCCCCGGCGACCGCAAGAGCATTCAGCCGATGGCGGCACGTGCCAGCGGCGTAAGCTATGATCAGCTTCATCATTTCATCGGCAGCGGCGTTTGGGATGCGGCCCCGCTTGAAGCCGTCCTGCTCATCGAAGCCGACAAACTGGTTGGCGGCGACGATGCCTGGTTGATCATCGACGACACCGCATTGCCGAAGAAGGGGCGTCACTCGGTTGGCGTTGCGCCACAATACGCCTCCTCGCTTGGGAAGACTGCCAACTGCCAGTCTCTGGTCTCGGTGACGCTGGCATCGCGCGAAGTGCCGGTGATGGTGGGGCTGCGGTTATTTCTGCCCGAGACCTGGACGGACGATCCCGAGCGTATGGCGCGGGCCCGCGTGCCGAAGGATCGGCAGACCGCTTTGACAAAACCGGAGATCGCGATTGAAGAGATCGACCGTGTCATCGCCTCCGGCGTCCGTTTCAGCTGCGTGCTCGCCGATTCGGGATATGGATCAAGCGGGCCTTTCCGCCAGGCTTTGAGCGAGCGCGGCCTGCTATGGGCGGTGGGTCTGTCGCGGCGGCAGAATGTCTACCCCGCTGACGTTGCCCTGATCTTTCCCACCGCAAAAACTGGGAAGCGCCGCAAATACCACATTCCTGACCAGCCTCCGGTTTCCGCAGAGACGATGTTGGCCGGAGAGAAATGGCGACAGGTCAGCTGGCGACGGGGCACCCGGGGCCGGCTGTCCTGTCGTTTCGCCGCCCGCCGCGTCCGGCTTGCGGATGGCCATAAGCACCGGATGCTTGATAATCGCATGCAATGCATGCCCGGCGACGAGGTCTGGCTCGTCGGCGAGCGGCGGTCGACCGGAGAGCAAAAATACTATGTGTCGAACCTGCCGGCCGATGTCACCACCAGGAGTCTCGTCGCTGCAATCAAGGCCAGATGGATCTGTGAACAGGCGCACCAGCAACTCAAGGAGGAGCTTGGGCTCGACCACTTCGAGGGCCGAGCATGGACGGGATTACATCGACACGCCCTGATGACAATGATCGCTTACGCCTTCCTCCAATCCCGCCGCATCAACGCCGCGGGACGGAAAAAAAAGAGTCGCCGGACCGCCGCCGCAACCCAGCATGCCGGCCATCAGGCAAGCCATCCTCGACCTCCTCGCACGGCCTCCGCCCCCGCGATGCCCGCACTGCAAATTGCTCCTCGTAGAACCTGACGAACCTAAAGTGCCAAAGTAGTGTTAGCC
>JBOHME010000200.1:0-3433 GCA_050729795.1 Allostellaceae bacterium
GCTCTCGTACAAAAGACCAAGGACGATATAGACGGTCAGCAGGGCAACGACGATCAGCACCGGCTCGGTGGCCAGCGATTGCTCAAAGACTTTGGCCGTGCCCTGAAAGCTGCCGTGGATCGTGTTCGGCATGTGGAGCCCGCCGACCGCGGCATCGATCGCCGCCGCCGCCCGGCCGAGCGGCACCCCCGGCGCCAGATTGAACGAGATCGTCGAGGCGACAAAGAGACCCTGATGATTGACCGCGATCGGCGTGTTGCCGGGGGCGAAATGCGCCACCGCCGAGAGCGGCACCATGGTCTCGGGAAAGGTGCTGACCGCGGCCCCGGTCGAGACCGCGCCGTGACCGCTCTGGGCGAGCGCGTTGATCGCCTGATTGCGCACGACATCGCCGGCGATGCTGGTGGCGAGCGCGCTTGCCGCGCTGCTGTTGCGCGCCGGAACCTGGGCGAGGACCGTCCCGGCGAGCGCATTGGTCGCTTTTGTCCCGCCGATCGTGCCGCCGCTGGTGCTGATATAGAGGTTCTTCAGCGTCTGCGGACTCTGCCAGAAGCGCGGCGCCACTTCCATGACGACGTGATACTGGTTGCGCGGCTGATAGATGACCGAGACCTGGCGCTGGCCAAAGGCGTCGTAGAGCGTATTGTCGATCTGCGCCAGCGAGAGGCCGAGACGCGCCGCGGTGGCGCGATCGATGACCAGGTTCGCCTCGAGCCCCTTCTGCTGCTGGTCGAGGTTGACATCGGTGAGCACCTTGAGCCGCCGCAATGCGGCCTCGACCTTTGGCGCCCAGTGATACAATTCGTTGAGATCGTCGCCTTCCAGCGTGTACTCGTACTCGGCAAAGCTCGCCCGTCCGCCGGCGCGGATGTCCTGCGCGCCGCGCAAAAAGATGCGCGCCCCGGCGACGCGGCCGAGCTTGGGGCGCAGCCGGCCGACCACCTGCTGGAGCGAGGCCGTGCGCTCGGACAGGGGCTTCAGCATGGCAAAGACAAATCCGCCATTGGTCTCAAACCCGCCGGTGAAAGCCGCCACGTGCTCGACCGCCGGATCGGCCCGGATGATGGCGGCGAACTGCGCGAGCTTTTTCTCCATCGCCTGAAAGGAGATGCTCTGATCGGCCCGGATGCTGCCGATGATGCGGCCGGTGTCCTCTTCCGGGAAAAAGCCCTTGGGGATGACGACAAAGAGACGGACGGCGAGCGCCACGGTCAGGACGAGACTGAAAAGGATCAGCGCGGGATGGCGCAGGGCGCGCCGCAGCGAGCGCTCGTAGAGTCCGAGCAGCGCGGCAAAGGCGCGCTCCCCGGCCGCGGCAAACCAGCCGCTCTTGCCTGTCGCCGGCGCGCGGATCAGGTACGCGCACATCATCGGCGTCGTTGTCAGCGACACGATCAGCGAAATCAGGATCGTGACCGACAGGGTGACCGCGAACTCGCGAAAAAACCGCCCGATGATGCCGCCCATCAACAGGATCGGCAGAAACACCGCGACCAGCGACAGGCTCATCGCCAGGACGGTAAAGCTGACCTCGCGCGCGCCGAGGAGCGCCGCCTCCATCCGCGGCATCCCCGCTTCGATGTGGCGGGTGATGTTTTCCAGCACGACGATCGCGTCATCGACGACAAAGCCGGTCGAGATCGTCAGCGCCATCAATGAGATATTGTCGAGACTGTAGCCGAGGAAATACATGATCCCAAAGGTGCCGAGGAGCGACACCGGCACCGCGACGCTCGGGATCAGGGCGGCGCGCCCATCGCGCAGAAACAGAAAGACGACGAGGATGACGAGGACGACGGCAATGACCAGCGTACTTTCGACCTCGTCCAACGAGGCGCGGATCGTCACCGTCTGATCGAGCGCCGAGTCGATGTGGATGGCGCTCGGGATCGCCGCCTTGATCGCCGGCAAGACCGCCTTGACCCGATCGACGGTGGCGATGATGTTGGCGCCGGGCTGACGGTAAAGCAGCACGATGACTGCCGGCTTGCCGTCGGCCAGCCCCATGTTGCGCAGGTTCTCGACCGAATCATCGACCTCGGCGACATCGCTGAGACGCACCGCCGCGCCGTTCCTGTAGGCGATGACCAGCGGGCGATAATCCTGCGCGCGCGTCGCCTGATCGTTGGTGTAAATCTGGTAACGGCGGTTGCCGAGCTCGATCGCCCCCTTGGGCGCGTGGGCGTTGGCGGACGCGAGCGCGGCGCGCACGTCTTCGAGCCCGATCCCATACTTGAACAGGGCCAAGGGGTTGAGTTCGACGCGCACGGCCGGCAATGAACTGCCGCCGATCGTCACTTCGCCGATGCCGTCGATCTGCGACAGGCTCTGCTGCATCACCGTGGCAGCGGCGTCGTAGATCTGGCCGCGGGTCAGGGTGTCCGAGGTCAGGGCCAGGATCATGATCGGCGCACCGGCCGGGTTGACCTTGCGATAGGTCGGGTTCTGCCGGAGGCTCGATGGCAGATCGGCGCGCGCCGCGTTGATCGCCGCCTCGACATCGCGCGCGGCGCCGTTGATGTCGCGGTCGAGACCGAACTGCAAGGTGATGCGGGCCGAGCCGACGGTGCTCACCGAGGTCATCTCGGTCACGTCGGCGATCACTCCGAGATGGCGTTCGAGCGGGGTCGCGACCGCCGTTGCCATCGTTTCCGGACTCGCCCCCGGCATCTGCGCCTGGACAAAGATCGTCGGCAGATCGACCTGCGGCAGCGGCGCCACCGGCAGCCTGAAATAGGCGAAGAGCCCGGCGAGCGCGATCCCGATGGTCAACAGGCTGGTCGCCACCGGGCGGGCGATAAACAGCGCCGACAGGTTCACTGCCCGCTACCCCGCCTGCGGGTGTGGGCTGGCGCCGCGGCGCAGCCAGGCGCCGAGGCGGGCAAAGCCGAGATAGATGACCGGGGTGGTAAAGAGGGTCATCGCCTGGCTGACGATGAGGCCGCCGACAATCGTGACGCCGAGCGGGTGGCGCAATTCCGATCCCGTCCCGGTTCCCAGCATCAGCGGCAGGGCGCCAAAGAGCGCCGCCATCGTCGTCATCAGGATCGGCCGGAAGCGCAGCAGCGCCGCCTCAAAGATCGCCGCGCGCGGCGATTTCCCCTCGCTGCGTTCGGCCGCGAGGGCAAAATCGACCATCATGATCGCGTTCTTTTTGACAATGCCGATGAGGAGAATGATGCCGATGATGGCAACGACGGTCAGATCCTCGCCCTCGATCATCAGCGCCAGGAGCGCGCCGACACCCGCCGAAGGCAGGGTGGAGAGGATCGTGATCGGGTGGATGGTGCTCTCGTAGAGCACGCCCAGCACGATGTAGACGGTGATGATCGCCGCCAGGATCAGCAAGAGCTCGCTGCCGAGCGCGTTCTCAAAGGCGAGCGCCGCGCCCTCAAAGGTGGTGATGATGCTCGGCGGCAGCCCGACTTTGTGC
>JBOHME010000201.1:0-3429 GCA_050729795.1 Allostellaceae bacterium
GCGCAGCAACGCTGCCAGCGCCTCGATCTCGGCGGGTGGCGCATGCTCGGCCGGGGCATAGGCGAGCCCGCTCGACAGGCCGACCGCACCGGCGTCGAGCGCCTCCTGCAAGAATTCGCTCATGCGTGCGAGCTCGTCCGCTTCGGCCGGCCGGTCGAGCGCCGCCATCGCGCCCACCCGCAAGGTCGAATGGCCGACGAGACAGGCGGCATTGAGCGCCGCCGGGGCCCGATCCAGCGCGGCAAGGTAGTCGGCAAAACGGGGATAGTGGTAATCGGCAACGTCGCCGATCAGATCGAGCGGCGGCGGGGGCGCATGATCGATCGAAAGCGGCGCCAGGCTGATGCCGCAATTGCCGGTGATGACGGTCGTCACCCCCTGGCTCGCCTTCGCCGCCATCTCGGGTGTGGCAAACAGCGCGCGATCGTCATGGGTGTGCACATCGATAAAGCCGGGGGCGATGATCCTGCCCGACACATCGATCTCGCGCGCCCCCTCGACCCGGCCGATGGTCCCGATCGCGGCGATCCGGTCGCCGGCGATCGCCACCTCGGCACGAAACCTCGCCCGCCCGCTGCCGTCGATCACCTCGCCGCCGCGCAGGATGAAATCGGTCATCTGATGTGCCTCTGCACCTATTCCGTGACCACTGTTCTCGCTGTTTTCTGCGTGCAACTCTATCGCGACAGCCGCAACCACTGAGTTATTTCGTTCGCTCTCCAATCCGCCGGCCCGGGCATGAGCTCGCTCGTCGGCTCGCTCGTCGTAGACGGGGCAGTACACCCGAAAACCGGCGATATTGCGAGCCGTCTGCTGGGCGTCGAGGGTCTGCCCGTAGGTGCTGACGCGGGCATAGCCGCGACGGCGGTGTTTGCGGGTGAGTTTCAGTCATATCTGACGGCAAACCTAAGCCCTTGATCGGATAGGGCCGAGAAAATGTGTCGAAGGTCTTGCAATTTCGCAACCGACAGGGACAGCGACCACCGGCGAGGCGGCCTGCGGGCGCTGGCGGCGCGCGCTGCCAAAGGTGTACCCTGCGCCTGCGAGCAAAACCGCGAGGGCCGCAAAGCGATGACGAGAATCCCCTGGCTGGTGGTGCTGCTGCTGTTCTTGGTCGGCGGTTTGCCCTTGGTCGGTGGTTTGCCGGTGGCTGCCGCCCCGGCATCAGGCGCCCGGCCGGCACCGGCTCCTGCCGGGCCGTATCCCGAAGTTCGCATCGCGGCCGTCGTCAACGACGATGTGATCTCGGTCGCCGACCTCGAATCGCGGATCCGCATGGCGATGCTGTCTACCAGCATCCCGGACACGCCGCAGGCGCGCCAGCGGCTGGCGGCACAGGTCCTGCGCACGCTGATCGACGAAAAGCTGCAGATGCAGGAAGCCAAGCGCAAAAATATCGTCGCCACCGATGCCGAGATAAAAAAGGCGATCGCCTCGATCGAGCAGCAGAACAACATGAAGCCTGGCCAGCTGGACGCCGTTCTTGCGGCCAACGGGATCGACCGCAGCGCGCTCGTCGATCAGGTCAAGGCGTCGATCGTCTGGGCCAAGCTGGTGCGGCAGATTGCGGCCGACACCGACCCGGTCTCCGACGCGGAGATCGATGAAACCTTGAGCCGTCTCAAGCGCGACGCCAACGAGCCGGAAAGCCGCGTCGCCGAGATCTTTCTCGCGGTCGACAATCCCGCGCAGGATGACGAGGTGCGCACCCTCGCCGAGCACCTGACCGCGCAGATGAAGCAGGGCGCACGTTTTTCCGCGGTCGCCCAGCAATTCTCGCAATCGCCGACCGCAGCAGTTGGCGGCGATCTCGGCTGGGTCCATCCCGACGAGCTCAGCCCGCAGCTGGCAAAGGCGGTGCAGCAGATGCAGCCGGGTGAATTGTCGCCGCCGATCCGCACCCCGGGTGGCTATTACCTGCTGCTCGTGCTCGACCGGCGCGCTCCCGGCCATGCCACCGGCGAGGAGGACACCGTGCTGCGCATCGCGCAGGTGGTTTTCCCGCTCACCCCGCAATCGGGCGATGCGGCCCGCCGCACCGCGTATGACGAGGCCCAATCGATCCGCTCCGAGGCAAAAAGCTGCGACGACATGTTGCGCATCGGCAAGGAGAAGGGGTCGCCGCTGTCGAGCCAGGGCGATTTACGGCTGAACCAGATCGCTCCGGCGATGCGCAACACGGTGATGGCGCTCGGGGTCGGGCAGCCCTCGCAGCCGATCCTGCAGCGCAATGGCGTCGGTGTGATCATGGTGTGTGACAAAGCCGCGCCAAAGCCGACGGTCCCGACCCGCGACGACGTCGCCGACACGCTGATGCGCCAGCGGCTCGACATGCTGGCACGCCGCTACATGCAAGATTTGCGGCGCACCGCCTATGTCGATGTCAGGGTCTGAGCCGGTGGTGCTGCCTCTCGCCTTGACCGTCGGCGAACCCGCCGGGATCGGCGGCGAGATCACGCTGAAGGCGTGGCTCGGCCGCCACCGGGAAGACCCGGCCTTCGAGGTGCCGGCCTTTTACATCATCGACGATCCCGACCGCCTCGCGGCACTGGCCGCCAGGCTCGACTGGCCGGTGCCGGTCCGGGCTATCGATACCCCGGCACAGGCTCCCGAAACATTCCCCGAGGCCCTGCCGGTGATGCCGATTGAGACACGATTGCGCGGCCGGCCGGGCAAACCCGATCCCGCCGACACCGCGGCCATCGTGGGCGCCATCGCCACCGCTGTCGGCGATGTCGTGGCCGGCCGGGCGGCGGCGCTGGTCACCAACCCGGTCCATAAGGACAGCCTTTATCGCGGCGGGTTTCGTCATCCGGGACACACCGAATACCTGGCCGAGCTCGCCGGCAACGGCGCGATCCCGGTCATGATGCTGGTGTGTCCGCAGCTGCGCGTCGTGCCGGTGACGATCCATCTGGCGTTGCGCCAGGCCATCGAGACCTTGAGCGCGGCGCGGATCGTCATCGCCGGCCGGGTGACCGCGGCGGCGCTGCAGCACGAATTCGGCATCGCCCGCCCAGTGCTCGCGGTCGCCGGGCTCAACCCGCATGCCGGCGAAGCCGGCGCGCTCGGAGACGAGGAGATCGAGATCGTGGCACCGGCGATCGCGAAGCTGTGCGCACTCGGGATCGACGCGCGCGGACCGCTGGCAGCCGACACGATGTTCCACGCCGAAGCACGGTCCTCCTACGATGCGGCGCTGTGCATGTACCACGATCAGGCGCTGATCCCGATCAAGACGCTCGATTTTGACGGCGGCGTCAATGTGACTTTGGGGTTGCCGTTTGTACGCACCTCGCCCGATCACGGTACCGCCTTCGCCATCGCCGGCACTGGCGCCGCCCGCGAGGGCAGCCTCATCGCGGCGCTGCGGCTCGCAGCCGAGATGGCGGCAAGGCGGCGGCGACCGAGCTGAGCGCCGCTGGAAGC
>JBOHME010000202.1:0-3357 GCA_050729795.1 Allostellaceae bacterium
ACGCCTCGCCGACCACGATGCCGCCATAGGCCGGATCAGGCCCCGGCCAGAGCCGCCGGGCCTCGGCGAGCGTCATCCAGCGCGCATGCCCGAAATTGTCGGTGGTGCCGCGGATCGGCGCCCGGACCGCTGCTGTCGCCGACGGGTTGCGGCGCAGCGACCAGCCGCCGATTTTCGGCTTCTGGATCAGCCACACGATAATGACGGAACCCGGCAACGCGGCGGCGGGGATGGCCGAGATCAGCAGCCAGCGGTCAATGTCGGGATAGAAGCCGCCGTACCACCAGAGGAAATACCACCATTGCCAGAACGGCTGCGGAAAGTAGGCGCTCACCCCATAGCCGTAAACGAAGATCAGCGAGGCGAACAAAGTGAAGGCGCCGACGAAGAACACGCCGGCGCCTGTCACCAGAGCCCAGAATGGCAGCGATATCGACGGGCTTCGCATCACCTATACCCCTCCAACCCCTGGCAACTGCCCGGTATCGCGGGGGTGGCGTAAACAGAGGCAGGGCGTTTGATACCGAGAGCCGCGTCGCTCGCCGCCATCATGGCATTAGCGTGCTTCAAGCCGGCGATACTGTCCTGGCACCCTAACTTCGCCTGCGTGAGCCGATATTTGGCCCATTGTTCCGCGTAGGAATGGGATGGTGGGTCCAACGCTGGCGAAGTCAGGTGCGAGTGCGTATCCACCACCAGCAAGCCGATGATCACCGCCATTCCGGTCATATAAATTGCGTCTTTCACCATCTCACCCCTCCCGCAGCAGATCGGCCGCCGTCCCGCCGCGGCGCGCGGCATCGGCAACGAACCAGACGCCGCTGATGCTGAACTCGCCCTCGTCCTCGAAGTGCGGAACGATGACGTCGACCGTATCGGCTAGGACGTGAGCGAGCGTCTCGGAATCGAGACCCGCCGTGTCGTCATGCCCTTTGCAAAGCAGGAAAAAGCGGCGGAACGCCGACTGCGCATCGCTGCCGTGCACGGTCGTGATGCTCCCCGGATGGCCGGTCATGATCTCCATCGCGTAAACCCACGCTTCGGGGCCGCGCAATTCGCCGACGATCGCGCGATCCGGCCGCATCCGCAGGCAGGCTTGCAGCAGGGCTTCCGGTTTGACGATGTCTTCGTCCCGATCGTTGCGCTGGAACAGCAGCCTCACGTGGTTCGGCTGCGTGATGACCAGCTCGGGCACGTCCTCGATCGTCAGAAGACGCTCCGCCGGGTCGATCTCGGCAATCAGCGTCTTCGAGAACGTCGTCTTGCCGCTGCCGGTCTTCCCGGTCAGCAGGATGTTGAGATGCGCGCGGACGCACGCACCGAGGAACGCGAACAGGTCACCGGCGTCGTAGAGCGACAGGAGTTCGGCCATCCGGCGCGAGCGGCGCTGCTCTTTGGTGTATTTCCAGTCCGGTGTTTTGTACCGGGCGGCGGCGGCAGCCAGGCGGACGAGATCGGCGCCAGGCTTGCGCATGGTCAGCGATATCGTCCCGTGCGGCACAACCGGGACCAGGCAGGCCTGCAGCCGCTCGCCATCGGGGAGTTCCGCCGCCAACAGCGGCGCCTCGGGTCCGACGTCCTGCTGGCGCAGCGCGCCGGCGAGAATGGCGATCGACTCGCAATCGATAAGGTCGAGATCGCGTTCGACGGCATGGCGCGTGAAGGCGCCGCGCTGGCGCACCCACACCTCGCCCGGCCGGTTGATGGCGATCTCCTCGGTCGCCGGGTCGGAGAGCCAGGGGGCGAGCGGCTGGAGGAGATCGCGGAGCAGCGGTTCGGCGGGGCTCGCGGTCAAGGCTGCACCTGTTGAATACCGTAGGTTTTGCTGAAGTCCAGATCCCGTGCGACGATGATCGAGACCATCTTGCCCTCCGGGGCTTCCAGGGTCGGGGGTATGGACATCTGCCGCTCCAGGGCTGAACCGGCCATCTGTTGCTGCGGGCTGAGCGCGCCGATGAAATTGTAGTTGCTGCCGTTGCCGCTCAGAGCGGAGCCGACGAGGCCGGGGCCGTAATCCACGAGGCTCAGCAGCAGGCTGGGGCCAAACCGTTCGAGCCAATGGTTGTTGACGTTCCCCCCGATGCCGCTGCGGCCGAGCGGATCGGTGAAAGGCGAGTCGAGGTTGATGGTGACGTTCTGCGGCGTCCGCGCGCGGGCGGCCAGGACAAACACGCGGTTCTGGCCCTGTTGGAGCGCGGACTTGATCTCGCCAAAAATCTGCGTGCCCTTGTCCAAGAGGACGATGCGGCCGGTGGCGCCGTAGACGGGTGCCGGCAGGACGCAGGTGAAGAAGCCGGGGAGCTGCGAATTGATGGCCGTTTCGGAGGTGCAGTCGAAGATCGTGCCGGCGGGGATGACATAGTCCGGGTGCGCCATCCGATGCGCCACGGCCGGGGCGCCGAGATCCGATGGCGTCAGGGCATGGGACAGCGCATCCCGCGCACCGCCTTCGGGCGGATCGACGCCGGTGGCGTGCCCCGCACCCGAACCTGGGGGATCAGCCGCCACCGCCGAGACAGCGCCGATCGGCGCGAGCATGCCGGGATCGACAGCCGCGACCGTGCGATGCGGGGCGGGAGGTTGGGGTATCGGCACGCAATGCGGGGTCGGCCAGGCTTGCGACATCATTCCAGCGGGGCAAGCGAAGGATGGCCTTGGCTTTGGCGCAGCCGCAGCCGTCTCGTGGAATGGCAAGCCGAGGCCGCCGACGCCGGGGCCGTGCGCGAAATGCTGCGCGGGCTGGCGGCCCACCATCCACCATCGCAACGCGAGGATCGCGAGAAAGAGGCCGCAGCCGCCGGCGATGAGAATGATCGTTCGGCGGCGGGCGCGACGGCGGCGCTCAGCTTCATCCGCCACATCGTCGAGGGTCGGCGTATCGGTCATGGCGTCACTTCAACGTGCGCTGCACGAAGGGCGAGATCGTCCCGGTCGCGGGCGTTCTGCCTTGTGATGACCACGCCAGGTTGTAGATTTCGATCGCGCTGCGATCGCCGCGCAGGCACCAGACCGGCTCGGTCCCGGTGGCGATGACCATGTCGGCGTGCACCGAGAAATCGGCTGTCGCCTCATGCGCGCCGCACCGGCCGCGGAATACCGCCGGGACATGCTGGAGGGCCGGAAAATCGAAGTACGTGTTCGCGCCCGTATCCCAAACCCAGCGCGGGGCGAGAACCGCATCGCCGCGGGCCTCATAGGCGTAATTGCGGACCCCGGCGAAGCCGCCGGTGCTGCCGGAGAAGTCCGTCTCGTGATGCAGCAGGGCGAGCGTGTTGGCCCGCTCCCGGCGCGCCCGCGCCGCCCGCAGCGCCCGCTGTCGCCGCTCCCAGGCGTCGTGCGGGTAGGCGAACCGGACGG
>JBOHME010000203.1:0-3274 GCA_050729795.1 Allostellaceae bacterium
GTGAGGCACACGCCCGTGCCGGAGACCTCAGCCGCGCCGAGGCCGCAGCCGAGATCGGCCGCTTCATTGGCGAGAAATTCGGCCGCCTCGACGTTCTGGTCAACAATGCCGGGGCCAATATCGTCGAACGCGAGTGGCGGCGCCTGGCGCCCGCTGCCATCGAGCAGGTAATCGGCGCCAATCTCGAATCCGCGTTCTACTGTGTGACCGTGGCGCTGCCTTTCATGCGCCGCCAGAAAGACGGCGTGCTGATCCACACCGCCTCCATGGCCGGCCGGTTCGTGGGACTTCTCAGCGGTGCTGCCTACACGGCGGCGAAGCACGGCGTGGTTGCAATGAGCCACAGCATCAACCTGGAAGAGTGCGTGCACGGCATTCGCTCGACCGCGATCTGCCCCGGCGAGGTGGCGACCCCGATTCTTGACCGACGGCCGGTCCCGGTGAGCGCGGAGGATCGCGCGCGGATGTTACAGGCGGCGGATTGCGGCGAGCTGATCCGTTACATCGCGTGCCTGCCGCCGCACGTCTGTATCAACGAGATCCTGATCACGCCGACCTGGAACCGGGGCTACGTTGCGGCGCTGGCGCGGCGCGGCTGAAGCTCGCATTCGCAATCGAAAGGAACGGGTCCGACAGATGCCGGTCAACCGAAAGAAGGTATTGCTGCCCGAGAATCTGGCCGCGGCCGGTTGGGACCTGATCCGCACCAGAGAGGACGTGCAGGCGATTGCCTATCCGCCCTCGCTCGCGATGCCCGCGTTTCATGACTTCCTCGCCGATGCCGACGGCGTCGCCCTATCCTACACCCCGTACTCGGCGCGGGAGATGGCCGCCTCGTCTGCGATGCGGGTGGTCGCGCGGATCGGTGTCGGTTACGATTCGGTTGAGGTTCCGGCGCTCACGGCGCGCAAAATTCCGCTGATGATTGCGGGGACGGCGAACTCGGTGAGCGTTGCCGAGCACGCGCTCTCGGTCATGCTGATGCTGGCCAAGCGCGCGACGGTCATGGATTCGCTGGTCAGGAGCGGCCGGTGGCACGAGCGCTATCGGGACATGCCGATGGATCTGGCCGGGCGCACGGTGCTCGTGATCGGCTTCGGCCGGATCGGCACCCGCACCGCCGCGCGGTGCCTGGCGATGGAAATGACGGTGCTGGTTTCGGATCCCTACGTTTCGGAAGCGGTGATCCGGGCGGCCGGCTGCGAGCCCGTCACGGATCTCGATGCGGCGCTGCTGCGTGCTGATTTCCTCACCATTCATTGCCCGAAGACCGCCGAGACGATCGGTCTGATCGATGGCCGGCGCCTGAAGCTGATGAAGCCCTCGGCCTTGCTCGTCAACACGGCGCGCGGCGGCATCGTCGAGGAGGGGGCGCTGGCCAAGGCGCTCAAGGAAAATCGCCTGGCCGGAGCCGGGATCGATGTCTTCGCGACCGAGCCGGTCGGCTCCGACAACCCGCTGCTCGGACTCTCTACGGTGATCCTTTCTCCGCACATGGCCGGCGTTACGGTGGAGGCAACAGCCCGCTCGGCGCGTGCGGCGGTGGGTAATATCCTGAGCGTGTTCGACGGCCGGCCGATCCGCGAGAACGTCGTCAACAAGGAGGTGCTGGACTGACCGAGCGCAGCGGTCGAGGCGTCAGATCCTCTGGTGCAGCACGGCGATCAAGGTGAACAGGCGCCGCGCGGTCTCGAGATCGATTGCAACCTTGCCGGCAAGCCTTTCCGTCATCAACCTGGCCGCCTCGTTGTGCAGCCCGCGACGGCCCATGTCGATCGCCTGCAACCGGGCCTCGCGGCCTTCGTGGACGGCCTTGCCGTAGCTTTCGACGAGCAGGTGGTAATCTTTTATCAGGCGGCGGAACGGCCCGAGCGCCAGGAGGTGAGCAACCAGGGGTTGTGATTCTTGATCCCGGATATCGAACACCAAGCGGCCGTCCTGGATCGAGAGCCTGAGTTCATAGGGCCCGGCTGCAGCGCCGACCGGGGCGAACCGGTTCTCGCGTTCGAGGTCGGCGATCGCCTGCGCGCGCTCGGCTTCGAGTTCTGCCGGGAGGCCGCTCGGGACGTCGCCGGGCAGCACAATCCGGATCAGCGAGGCCTGGGGTGGAACCGGTTGGTCGCCGTTCGAGGTGGGCCCACCGGCGAGCATTCGTCCGCTCCGCGATGCTGAGTCACGGCGCACTACCTGGGCTCTTTTCGCGGTTGCAGCAAGAGCAAGGTGGCGCCGTGGCCCGGGGCTGGATGGAAGCGCTTCCAGGGTGACCTCCGGAAATCAGACCCTGTTGCATGCGCGCCCGTGCTGCGCAAATTTGGCGGTGCAAGCGAAAGGGGAGGGGACCATGGGAAGTGATCGGCGCGGCCGGCTGAGCCGCCGTGGGTTGGCAGGTGTGGCGGCACTGCTGCCGGCCGCCGCGCTCGCCGCCCCCGCGGCTGCGGCACCGGCGGAAGGAGAGAGCACCTTCGGGCGGATGATGCGTACCAAGAAGCTGCGCGTCTCGGCGCTATCGGGCGAGCAGCCCTATTTCGACAAGAATCTTGTCAGCGGCAAATGGAGCGGGTTCTGCGTGCCGATGGCAGAATCCATTGCCAAAGTGTTCGATGCCGAAGTGGTCTATGTTGATTCGACCTGGGGCACATCGGTGCTCGACCTGCAGTCGGGGAAGGTCGATCTCTCCTTTGCCCTCAACCCGACACCGCAACGTGCCGTTGCCATCCGCTTTACCGAGCCGCTGTTCATCCATCCGTTCGGCTGCATCGCCAAGCCCGGCTTCACGCCCTCGACCTGGGCTGATCTCGACAAGCCGGGTCTCAGGATCGCGGTTTCTGTCGGCTCCTTATACCAGACACTGGCCAAGCGCTATGCACCGCAGGCGACTGCGGTCGGGCTCACCAGCACTGATCAAGCTATTCTGGCTTTGCAATCGGGTCGCGCCGACGCGATCCTGCTGGCGGCGATTCCGGGGCTTGGCATGATCGGCAAGAATCCCTCGCTCGGGACTTATCGGCTCATCGACCAGCCCGCGGTCGCGCTGCCGAGCGACCTCGGCATCCAGCGTGAGACGGACACCCGCTTTCGCGATGTGCTCAATGCCTGGCTGGAGTATCATGGGGGCGTGGGGGACATCCGGCAGTGGGTCATCGAGGCGTTGGCGGCGGAAGGAGTGAAGCCGAGCCAGTTGCCGCCCGACCTCGAATTCTAAAAAGAAACTGGCGCAGGGAGCGCTGATGATCGGTGGCTTTGCGGTGGCGGTTTGCGGGAGTCCTGGCGGGGC
>JBOHME010000204.1:0-3264 GCA_050729795.1 Allostellaceae bacterium
GTCGTGATCGTCGGCGCCGGGCCGGTCGGGCTCGTTGCGGCCATCGAGCTCAGGCGGCAGGGGTTGCGACCGATCGTGCTGGACGCCAAGGACGGCATCTCGTGGACCAGCCGGGCGACCTGTATTTCCCGCCGCAGCCTCGAGATTCTCGACCGGATCGGCGCCGGCGCCGCGTTCGACGCCAAAGCTTTGCCGTGGTCCCGTGCGCGTTCGTTTTATCGCGATCGGCTCGCGTTCCGGATGCAGATGCCGCACGCACCCGGAGACCGGCACGCGCCGTTCGTCAACCTTCAGCAGTTCTACACAGAGAAATTCCTGCTCGACGCGTTGCAGACGCTTGGCGGCGCGGCAGAAGTCCGCTGGCAGAGCCGGGTGAGCGGGGTGCGGCCCGGGAATGATCGAGTGGCACTCACCGTTGCCGGACCCGACGGCGCCTATGCGCTTCGCACCGATTGGCTGATCGCGGCCGACGGCGGGCGTTCGACGGTGCGCGACGAGATGGGCCTGCCGCTTGCAGGTACCGCCTACGAGAGCCGCTACCTGATCGCGGATATCGAGGTCGAGGGTATCGAGCGGCCGGTCGAGCGGAATGTGTGGTTCGATCCGCCGTCGAATCCCGGGTCCACCGTGATCCTGCACGTGCAGCCGGATCACATCTGGCGCGTCGATTATCAACTCCGCGAGGACGAGGATGCGGACATCGCATTGCGGGAGGAGAACGTCCGGGAGCGTTTACAGGCGCAGCTCGAGATGATGGGTGTCGGCGCGCGCTGGCGTCTGATCTGGAAAGGCCTTTACAAGGCATTGGCGCTGTCGCTCGAAAAGTACCACCATGGCCGGGTGTTGTTCGCCGGCGACGCGGCGCACCTGGTGCCGATTTTCGGGGTGCGGGGCCTGAACTCCGGGATCGACGATGCGCACAATCTTGGTTGGAAGCTCGCGCTGGTGATCGGCGGAAAAGCCCCTGAGTCGCTGCTCGAGAGCTACAGCCACGAGCGCAGACGAGCCACGCGCGAGAACCACGAGCAGGCGATCAAGAGCACCTGGTTCATGTCACCACCGAGTGCCGGGTTCCGGTTGCTCAGAGACGCCGCCTTGTCGCTGGCGACCGAGCACGAGTGGGCGAGTGCGCTCGTTAATCCGCGTCAGTCCTCCGCCCATTCCTACGATGATTCGCCGATCATCCTGCCGGATAGAGACCCGCGTGACATCGGGGTGAAACCGGGCGATTCGCTGCCGAATCTGAAGCTGTCGGCGAGCACGATCGCGAGCGTCGCGGCGCCTCACCGGTATTTGCATGAGGTCCTGCCGCGCTCCGGGTTCGCCGTCCTCCTGTTCATCGGCGCAAGCACTGATCCGGATGTGCTGAGTGAGCTTCGAAGGGTTGCAGCAGGAAGCCGCGTGCCGCTCGCTCTGGTGCTGATCGGGGCGGAGCAGCACCTTCCGTCCCGAAGAGGACCGGCATCCGAGCGCCGGATCGCGGACCCTGACGGCTCGCTTTGGGAGAGATTTGCGGCCCAGCAGTTCCCGCTTTATCTGGTGCGGCCGGATGAGCACGTCGCTGCCAGGCTGCCCGCGATCGACCCCGCGGCTCTGCTGATCGCGCTCGAGGTTGCACTCGGCAAGCAGACGGTTGCACCTGCGGCCCGTCCGCCGCGGGCCGCCGATGCGCAGCCTTCGAGCCCGCCGGTGATCGGGCTCGGGGAGTCCGGGCTCGAGCGCGTGTTCGAGGCTATCAGCCGCGGCGCAGACGCCGTCGGAGAAGGCGGTGCGTCGCACTTCCTGGCACGCCTTGCTCTGATGCTCAGCCATGAGTTCGGCGACGCTGGACGCCCACTGGCACTGATTGACGAAGCAAAAGACAGTACCTTTTCGGATCTCCGGAAATTGCACGCGGCAGGCGGGGCGGCGTGATTCGTCATCTGGCACGAGCTGCGCCAACTCTGAATGACACCGCTCCGCACCTGGCAGTTTGCTGAAAAACCAGGGCAAGGGCTCCGCCCTTGACCTGCCCAATGGGACGTTGGGGGCCTGAGGTTCCAGACCCCCGAACTTCAAGAGAAGGGATGCCAATGGCTTGCCAATGGCTGCGTGCGGGGCCCCGCATATTTTCCTGGCCACAGCCTCGACGGCCCGTTGCAGCAACCGGCTAGAGCAGCGGTTTGAATTTTCCTTGAGTCCACTGGATACGGGGCGTATCGTTGCCATATCGATTTGTGCGAAAGGGCGCGGAGGATTGCCACTATGACGTGCCGGATTCTCAGCCTTGACGGTGGTGGGACGTGGGGTCTGATCGAAGTCCGTGCACTGATCGAGATCTACGGAGCCGCAACGGCGGGGCATGAGCTGTTGCAACGCTTCGATGTGGTGGCGGGCTGCTCGGCCGGCAGCCTCGTCCTCGCCGGCCTGGTTGAGAACAAGGCCCTGGGCGAGATCCTGCTGCTGTTCCAACAGGAAGCAAGCCGCCGCGCCATCTTCTCTCCGACCGCCAATCCCGGCCACGCGGCGTTGCAGACCCTCACCGGCATCGGCCCGAAATACAGCGCCGCCGCCAAACTTCCCGCGCTGGAGCGGCTTTTGCCGCGGAACGGCAACACGGCGTTCCGCCAGGTGATGGCGGGTATCATGGGCCCAGCCGGCGGCCAGGTGCATCTTCTTGTGATCGGCTTCGACTATGACCGTAATCGCGCGGCATTCTTCCGCTCCGCCCCGGCCGGCGGCGCTGCCTGGGGCAACGGCGCACCGGCCGCGCTTTCTCTGGCCGCGACCGTGCATGCTTCGACGAACGCTCCGGTCAACTTTTTCGATGCGCCCGCGCGCTTACCTGGCGATGTCGACCGTTACTGGGACGGTGGGATCAGCGGCCACAACAACCCGGCCTTGGCCGCCGCGATTGAAGCGATCACCCTCGGCTACCGGCATGACGAACTGCGCATACTGAGCCTTGGCAGCGGAACCGTACGCCTGCCTCTGGGCGAGGTCGGTGCACCGCCCTCCCCCTATCATGCGTCGCGCCCCGAGTCGTCGATTGCCGGCGATCTCGGCAAGCTGGCAATTTCCATCCTCGATGACCAGCAATTCTCATTTTGTCCAAGCGTGGCGGATTCGGATGCCCGATAGGGGGATCGGGGTTGCGGCGCTGCCTGGGTTGGCGTGCCAGGGTGAGTCTGGATTGCAACAGTCGCGGATAAATCGACCGCGATAGGCAGATGGCGGCTTCCGGCGCGGCGGCTTTGTCGATTCGGTGGGGTGGTGAGCACTACG
>JBOHME010000205.1:0-3237 GCA_050729795.1 Allostellaceae bacterium
TCAAGGCGCTGCCGGCGGCGGTGACCAACGGCCTCTGGAGCTTTGCGCCGTCACCGGACGTGACGAGCCTCGCCTATAAGGCGGTGCAGACGATTCTTGGCGTCTCGGATCCCGATCCCTACTCCTGCCAAGTCTACGATCATGTGGCGCTGGTCGCACTCGCGATCGGCAAGGCGGGCACGGCGAGCGGGCTCGCGATCCACGACAATGTGCGCAAGATCAGTCAGGGGCCGGGGCAGCACCTGAGCGATCCGGTGGAAGGGCTCAAGCTCCTGGCGGAGGGCAAGGAGATCAATTACGACGGGGCCTCGGGACCTTGCCACTTCACGCCGATAGGCGACATAACGAGTTGCAAGTTCCTGTTCCAGGTGGCGGAGCACCAACACAACAAGACGCTTTTCATTTCTTGATTTGGGCCATCCTGCAGGCGCTGGTGAACGGCGCGCTCGCGGGCGCGGTGCTGGCGCTGCCGGCGGTTGGCTTCAACACCGTCTATGCGGTGCTGAGATTCCCGAATTTTGCGGTCGCCAGCCTGGCAACGATCGGCGCCTATGCGGGATGGGTGGCCAATGCCGAACTGGGCTGGCCGGCGCCCGCGGCGCTGTTGGCGGCGTTCGTGGTTGCGGGCGCGATCGGCGGGATCAGCGATCAGGTGTGCCTGAAGTCGCTCCGTCCGCTCGGCGCGCTGGCTGCCGCCATCGGCTCGGTCGCGCTCGATCTGGTACTCGAGAACGGCGCGCGCTTTTTCTTCGGCAACAATCCGCGCGGCTACGACCTCCCGGTTTTCCGCAACTGGCGCCTTGGTCCGATCGGCATCGGCCCTCAGGAGGTCGAGGATGCCGTGCTCGCGGTCATTGCGATGGCCGCCATCTTCCTGCTGCTGCGGACGAGTCGCATCGGCAAGGCGATGCGGGCGGTCGCCGACAACGCAGCGCTGGCCGAGAGCAAGGGGATCGACCCGGCCCGCGTTGCCTGGGCCGCCAACTTCCTGGGTCTTGGACTCACGGGGATCGGCGGCATGCTGGTGGCGCTCGATACCTCGCTCGATCCGCTGACCGGATTCCGCGTGCTGCTCTCGATCTTTGCAGCCGCGGTGGTCGGCGGCCTGGGCAGCATTCCAGGCGCGGTTGCCGGCGCCTTCGTGGTCGGGATCGGGGAGGAACTTTCCACCCTCCTCGTCCCGCCGACCTACCGCACCGCGATGGGATTTCTTGCCATCCTGATCGTGCTCTCGTTCCGTCCGGGCGGGCTGCTCGGCGAACGCGCCGTCTGATGCTCGACTATCTCGTCTCGCTCTCGGTGTTCGCCGGACTCTATGGTCTGCTTTCGCTCGGCCTCAACCTGGTCTGGGGCATCGGGGGCATGGTCAATCTCGGCCTCGCAGGCCTGTTTGCGATCGGGGCCTATGTCTCGGCACTGGTGGAGCTTCGATTGCATCTGCCGCTGGCGGCAGCGGCGGCGCTCGCTTGCCTGATCGCCGCCGGCGCCGGCGCGGTGCTGGCGGTGGTGACCGCGCGGCTCAAGGGCGATTACCTTGCGATCGTAACGCTCGGCTTCGCCGAAGTCATCCAGTTGCTGGCAGCGAATGAAATCTGGCTCACCAACGGCACCGACGGGCTGGCCGGGATTCCGGCACCGGGACGGGGCCATCTCTCGTCCTATCATTTCGACCTCGCTGCGGCGGCAATCGTGTGGCTGGTACTGATCGTGACTGCCGTATTGCTGAGGCGGCTCTCGCAAGCGCCGTACGGGCGTGTGTTGCGCGCCATCCGCGAGGATGAGACCGTGGCTGCCGTTGCCGGCAAGCGGGTACTTCGCTTCAAGGTCAGTGCGTTTGCGGCGGGATCCGGAGTGATGGGGCTGGCGGGCAGCCTCTACGCCGCCTACGTCGGCTACGTCGCGCCGGATAGCTTCGACGTGCTGGTAACCTTGCTGGTGGTGCTGGCGCTGACGGCGGGCGGCCTTGGCAGCATGGCGGGGGCGGTGCTGGGTTCGGTTCTGGTGGTGGCATTGACCGAGGGCACCCGCTTTCTGGGCGGACTGCTGCCCTGGCTTTCGGCGCTGCAGGTGGCGAGCTTGCGGCAAGCGGTGATCGGCGTTTTTCTTCTCCTGCTGCTCAGGATCCGGCCCGAGGGCATCCTGCCGGAGCGGCTGCGCGTGCATCACCTCGACGGTTGAAGGCTGGAGATGATGCAACGGTCCGATCCGGCGGCAGCAAGCCCGTGACCGATGCACCGTGGATGAAGCGGTTCATCGGGTGCAGTGAGCCTTATATCGGACGGACTGTGGCGGACACACGCTCTCACTTCTTCGATCATGCACTTGACCTTCTCGCCCGGCTGCGAGAGCGTGCCCAACGAGGCATCTCCTGGTGGTTGCCGATGGAGGCGCCCTTCATTACGCGGAGTGAGGCGCTTGGCCACCGAGATGCTGACTGGAATGGTCGCGGTCGTGACGGGTGCCGCATCCGGCATCGGCCGTGCCACAGCGGCGTTGTTTGCGGAGCACGGGGCGCGGGTAGTGGCCGTCGACATCGCCGCATCGCTCGAGCGCGACCGTCTCCCGGGGGTAGAAGCCACGCATCTCTGCGACGTCTCCAACAGGTTGGCGGTCGAGGCGCTGACCAAAGAGATCGAGAGTGATTTCGGACGCTATGACCTCCTGGTGAACGCAGCCGGGGCGCTGGCGGTCGGCAAGCTTGGGGAAGCATCCGACGAGGAGTGGGACCGCGTCTTTGCCGTGAATGCTCGCGGTCCGTGGCTGATGTGCCAGGCGGCGTTGCCGTTGATGGTTGCACGGCGGAGCGGCGTGATCGTTAACGTCGCTTCCGCGGCGGGTCTCCGACCGACAGCAGGACTGGCGGTATATTCTGCATCCAAGGCGGCACTCGTCAGCATGACACGTTCTATTGCATGCGAATATGGCGAGTACGGCGTGCGCGCCAATACCATATGTCCTGGCATGATCGACACGCCGATGGCGCGGGCCACACTCGAGAGTCGGCGCGCTCGCGGTGAAGATCCGGAGTTCCCGGCAGCGCTTTATGCCATCAAGCGAATCGGGCGTGTGGAGGAAGTCGCCGCCGCCGCGCTGTTCCTCGCGTCTCCGGCCGCGGCGTACGTAACCGGAGCCGCGCTTGCGGTTGATGCGGGACGTGCCCTACACTGAAACCGCCGGAGAGAGGTTGACAATGAAGAGACGCCAGTTGTTGCAATCGGGAGCGACCTGGTTCGGGGC
>JBOHME010000206.1:0-3236 GCA_050729795.1 Allostellaceae bacterium
CTGGCGTTCATCCTGCCCCGACTGGCCCGCGCCATCGCCCTGCGCACCGCTCCGTTTGATCACGACAGCGGCATGATCCGCAACGACCCCTGCGACGTGCCGCGGCTCAGCGAGCGCAAGGCCGCCGTTATGGGACTGCGCACATACGGGTTCGCCCGCGTGCACAGGTTTGTCGTCGGGTGGTTTCCGCCGGAGGACCGCGAGGCCATCATGCATCTGTGCCACGCGACAAGAGAGGAAGCCCTGGCTTCCCTGGTTGCGCCGCCCTCCGGCATCGCCCGGCTAAGGCGGCCCCAGCTCGGGCAGAGAGCGCTCGTTGATCAGCACGAGCAACTGATCGACATTTCGGCCATCCGCTGCCAGGGGCAGCAGCAACCGGGCATATGAGAATATCAGACCGTTTTCGACGTGATGGATCAATTGATAAGTCGGCACCCCGGTGGTGACGACTTCCCAGTAGTCCTCGAGGGCGTCCTCGCGCATCAGCCCGGTCGGCATCTGGGCGAGGGTATGGTTGGCGTGGCCGTCGCCATAGGAATTGACGGTTCCCCACAGACGAAAGCGATAGCCCGCCGGGTCGGCATCCCGCGTATCCACGATATGCGCTCGGCCGCGCGCAATGTTCAGCGCTTCGAGCGTGTCGAGCGACGAGGCTGCCGGCAGGCGCCAGCCGGGGCGCGCATTGCGCCACAACTCCAGCAACTGGCCAAACCAGGCGTCCTGCGAGGCAATGGCATCAAGCGGCAGGCACAACCGTTTTGAGAAATCATCGGCCTGTCGTCGGATCGCCAGCCCGTCGGGCCGCCAGAAGGAGACGACCCGTCCTCCGCCTGTCGATCTCCGGCGCGCAGGCTTGCCCGCGCCGCGGGCGGCGGGCGGCTGCCGGGGCGGTGCGCGGGGATCGATCTGCGCCTCGCAGCGGTCGTCAAACGCAGCCTCCAGGCGTTTCAGCCCCTCGCTCAGATCATGAAAAATCTCGTACCGGTCAGGCGTGCCGGCCTTGCCCGGGCAGGCCAGGATCAGGCGCTTTGGGGCGCGCCCGGCGATCTCATAAAAGGCGGCGATGGCTGCCAGACGGCGCACCGTGGTCGGCTCAAACCGGACGAGCAGCGCGCCGCGCACCGGCGCAACCTGGATGTAGCCGAGATTGCGCACGGCATGGGCGATCGCATCGAGATCGCCGGTCGGACAGCCCAGCTTCTGCACCAGGTACATGGGGTCGGCCGGCAGCGGCATGCCCGTGTCATCGATGATAACACCCGCCGTTTCCGAGCCTACGGCTGTCATTCTTACCGCTCCCAGCCAATCGAGGTGCAGCAACCGGCGCGGCACCCATCTTTGTCATCCCGACCCACTCTCTGTCATGGCTTCCCGAAACCAGCGTCCGCGGGCTGGCAGCAGCCTCCCGGCTCCGACCGGACGGGGGATCGGGGCTGCTGACCGGCCGCTGCACAATGTGACGCTCACGCGCGACAGGAACCGGATCGGCACCTGTGCCGCGCGTGATCGCCTGCTCTACCGCTATAGTATATTTAGCCCACAGCGACGGGACGCGCACGTCCAAATACTTGCAAATTGAACAATTTCCCGCGCCGACTCAGCCAGCCGGAGGGGCACCGCGCAGGGTGCCGGCGGCGGCGCTGGCCACCGCCTTCAGCGAGGCGGTGATAATGTTGGCATCGATGCCAACACCCCATATCCCCGCTTCGCCGCCCCCGGATTGGGGTCCGGAGCCGGTCTTGACCTGGACATAGGCGGTCGCTCGCGCATCGGCGCCGCCGCCGAGAGCGTGCTCGCGGTAATCGGCGAGCGTCAGAGCGATGCCGCACCCCTGCGACAGCGCATCGACAAAGGCGGCGATCGGACCGTTGCCGACGCCTTCGATCTGCCGCTCGGCACCGCCGATCCGGATGGTCGCGGCGACGCGCCGCTGCTCGGGAGCGCCCGGCTCGGGATAGAGGCTGTAATCGACCAGCGCGAGGCCCTCGCCGCGCAGATAGGCCTCCTCAAACAGCAACCACAGCGCCGCGCCGGTCAATTCCTTGCCGGTGCGGTCGGCGACCTCCTGGACGCGCTTTGAGAACTCGATCTGCAGACCGCGCGGCAGATCGAGACCGTGATCGGCCTTCAGGACATAGGCGACGCCGCCCTTGCCGGACTGGCTGTTGACCCGGATCACCGCCTCGTAGCTGCGCCCCAGATCCTTCGGATCGATCGGCAGATAGGGGACTTCCCACAACTCGTCATTGCGTTTGGCCAGCGCCTCAAATCCCTTCTTGATCGCGTCCTGATGCGAGCCGGAAAATGCCGTGAACACCAGTTCGCCGGCATAGGGATGGCGGGGGTGCACCGGCAGTTGCGTGCAGTATTCGGCGGTGCGCACCACCTCATCGATGTCGGTGATGACGAGACCCGGATCGACGCCCTGGCTGAACAGGTTGAGCGCCAAGGTCACGATATCGACATTGCCGGTGCGCTCGCCATTGCCAAACAGCGTGCCCTCGACGCGCTCGGCCCCGGCCATCAGGGCGAGTTCGGTGGCAGCCACCGCGCTGCCCCGATCGTTGTGCGGGTGCAGGCTGAGAACCAGCGCCTCGCGGTTTCTGATCCGCCGGGCGAACCATTCGATCTGGTCGGCGTGGACGTTCGCCGTCGCCATCTCGACCGTGCCGGGCAGGTTGACGATCATCTTTTTCTGCGGGGTCGGCCGCCAGACATCCATCACCGCCTCGCAGATCTCGACGGCAAAGTCGAGTTCGGTGCCGGTGAAGCTCTCGGGCGAATACTGGTAGACGATCTCGGTCTCCGGCATCTCGGCCGCGCGCGCGCGGATCCGTCGCGCCCCGGTCGTCGCGATGTCGATGATGCCCTGCTTGTCGAGACCAAAGACGACGCGGCGCTGCAATTCGGAGGTCGAGTTGTAGAGGTGGACGATGACGCGCCGGGTGCCGCGGATCGCCGCAAAGGTCCGGTCGATCAACTCGGCGCGCGACTGGGTCAGCACCTGGATGGTCACATCGGGGGGAATGAGGTCCTCCTCGATGATCTCGCGCAAAAAGGCGAAATCGGTCTCGGAGGCGGCGGGAAAGCCGACCTCGATCTCCTTGAAACCGAGCTTCAGCAACTGCTCAAAGAGGCGGCGCTTTTTTTCCGGTCCCATCGGTTCGATCAGCGCCTGGTTGCCATCGCGCAAATCGACGCTGCACCAAAGGGGCGCCTTGTCGAGCACCTGCGAA
>JBOHME010000207.1:0-3160 GCA_050729795.1 Allostellaceae bacterium
CTCCTGACCGGTCAGGAGCGGCCGATCTTCGCCCGCGCCGGACAGCCGGCAGCTGCCGGGCTTGTTGGCGATAACCCGCTGCAACCTGATGACGTGATCGACTGGAGCTATTTTTTCGATGTCGGCGGCGACACCGCGCAGCCGAGCCGGCCGCTCGATACGCTGATTTCGGACACCCTCTTTTCGCTGCCGGTTGCCGCGCTGCCGCCCGGCCCGGGCGCCGATGGCAAGGATACGCCGAGCGAGCGCAATCTTGCGCGCCGCAATATCCTGCGTGCCTCGGAGCCGAGCTCGGTGCTGACTGGCGCGGTCGGACTGGCCACCGGCGAGGAGGTCGAGCGCTATGCCCGCCGACGCATCAGGGATCTCCCCGACAGCACGCCCGCGGTCGAGCGGGTGCTGGGCGAGCATCTGAAGCGAGCCGGCTTTGATCCCCGCGCGCTCGATGCACGCACCCCCTTTTGGCTCTACGTGCTGGCCGAGGCGGAAGGGACCGAACATGCCGAGCGGCTCGGCCAGCTCGGCAGCCACATCGTCGACGAATTCCTGCTCGGCTCGCTGCGCTGCGACGAGGCATCAATTCTCTACGCCCGCCCGGCGGCGCTCGAAGGCTGGGGCCCGACCGCGGCGATTGCTCGCGATCGGCGATATTCGATGCCCGAGCTGATCGCCTATCTGCAGCAGAACGCGAGCGTCGGCGGTGCACCGGTGCGGCTGTTCACCCGCTAATGCCGGCACCACCCGGCTGAGGGTCGATCTGGTGTCCGCGCGGTGCGATCTTCTTCAACCGGGCAGACCGAACACCTCTTCGGGCTGAAACAGGCCGCGAACGGGGTGAAAGCCCAGCGACACCAGCGGCCGTGGGCAGATCTCGGCAAAAGCGGCGGAGGTCAGGAGCGGTCGCAACAGGCGTTTAGTGAGCCCTTCGATCCGCGAAGCGAGGTTGACCGCCGGGCCGATCACGGTGAAGTCGAGCCGGTCGGCGGCGCCGACATTGCCGTAGATCACCTCGCCCAGATGCAGCCCGATCCCGGTGCGCAGCACGGGTTGCTCGGTTTCGCCTCGTACCCGGTTGCTCTCGGCGAGTCGCTCGAGCCCCTGCGTCGCGGCTTCGAGGGCGCGCAGGCTCGACGGCGCGAAATCCTCGTCATCGTCGGCGGGAAAAATCGCCAGCACGCCGTCGCCCATAAATTTGAGGATTTCGCCTTTGTTTTCCTGGATCGGCGGCACGATTGCGTCGAAATAATCGTCGAGCAGCTCGATGACCTGGTCGCCGGACAGGCGGTCCGACAGCCCGGTGAAGTTGCGCATGTCGGTGATCATGATCACCGCGCGCATCCGCTCACCTTGCGCCCGCAGGATTTGTCCGGCGAGGATCCGCCGCCCGGCCTGCGGGCCGAGATAGGTGTCGAGCAGGCTGATGCTGAGCCGGCGTTCGGCGCGGGTGTCGACGATCGCAGCCAACGCTGGATTGATATCGGTAAATCTGGCGATATTGTCGTCGGTGAAGCCGCCGGGCCGGTCGGTGGCCCAGCTGACCACCGGAAAGCGGCGCGACATCCGGTTCAGTGGCAGCGCAAAATAATCGCTGGCCCCGCCTTGGCGGAGCTTTTCGAGCAACGGATATTCCGGCACCGGTCGGTCGAGACGATGGCGGAATGGTATCCCGCGCTCGATCGTGCCCCGGATCGGGCTCAAGCGAAACTCGTCGGTCGCATCTGAGCCATGCAGGATATGGTATTCCTCGACGATGTTGCGGTCGCGCAGCCAGCGCACTCCGATGCCGCGGATCTGCGGGTGCAGCACTCCGATATGCAGCGCCGCGCGCGACAATGGCACGTTGTCGCCGAGCAGCCGCCAGCACAGCTCGTCGAACAATTCGACGCCGCTTTCGATGTTCGGCCCCTCTTCGAGCATCCAGCGCCCGATCCTGCCGCCGAGGATCGGTGCGCCGAGCCCGGTATAGGCGCCTTCGGTGCGGAAGTATTCTTCACCGCCGACGCGGCCCGGCGGTTCGATTTCGGCGAGGGTGGGCGTCGCAGACAGGGGCGGGGTCCTTTCACAGGCCGGGCACAAATCATGGGCGCTCGAGGGCGAGCGCCGACCGCGGGATAAATAGGCGCGAGCGGTGGCGATTGCGATGGGCGGGCGTTCCAATGACGCCGGATGTAGTTTAATTTTGCATCGCCATAGCTGGCGGCCCTGGTGAAGAGAGCAATCGATGGCGCAGTTTACCACTCGGCCCGAGATCCGCGGCACCTTTGGCGCGGTCGCCTCGACCCATTGGCTGGCCTCGGCGGTCGGCATGAGCATACTCGAAAAAGGCGGCAATGCGTTTGACGCGGCCACCGCGGCCGGGTTCACGCTGCAAGTGGTCGAGCCGCATCTGAACGGGCCGCTCGGCGAGGCACCGATCCTTGTTTGGAGCGAGGCGCGCCGGCGCTGTGAGATGATCTGCGGGCAGGGTGTTGCCCCGGCCGCGGCGACGATCGGTCGGTTCCGCGAGGTCGGGCTCGGTCTGATTCCTGGCACCGGGTTGCTCGCCGCCACGGTTCCCGGTGCGATGGGCGCGTGGCTGCGGCTATTGCGCGACTGGGGGACGATGCCGCTCGCCGATGTCCTGGCGCCGGCGATCGGCTATGCCGAAAGCGGCTATCCGGTGGTCGAGCGGATCAGCGAGACGATCGCCGCGATGACGCCGATGTTTCGGCGCGAATGGCCGAGCTCGGCCGCGGTCTATTTGCCGCACGGACGGCCGCCCATTCCGGGTCGGCTGTTTTGCAACCCGGCCCTCGCCGCTACCTATCGCCGCCTGCTCGAAGAAAGCGGCGCCGGCAGCCGTGAAAGCCGCATCGAGCGGGCCCGAGCCGCGTGGTACCAGGGTTTTGTCGCCGAGGCGATCGACCATTTCTGCCGCCATGAGCAGGTAATCGATTCGTCGGGACAGCGGCATGGCGGGCTGCTGAGCGGCGACGACATGGCGCGCTGGCAGCCGCCGGTCGAGCGGCCGGTCGCATTCGACTACCGCGGCTGGACGGTGATGAAGGGTGGGCCGTGGAGCCAAGGCCCGGTGCTGCTGCAAACACTCGCATTGCTGCAGGGCTTCGATCTCGAAGGTTTGGACCCGCTCGGGCCGGAATTTGTCCACCTCGTCGTAGAA
>JBOHME010000208.1:0-3148 GCA_050729795.1 Allostellaceae bacterium
CAAGGCCATCCTCGCGCGCCACGACATCCCCGCCAAGGTCCTCTATGGCAACCTGCGCTATCTCGAATATTTCGGACCCGATGCCTACCGGCTGCTCGGCTTTGCCCGGCCCGAGGAAGCGCTGGTCGACTGGCTGTTCAGCCCGGTCGCCTTTCCCGAATACGACCCGCCGGTCGAACCCTATCTCGATGCGCTGTGCAGCCAGAACACCATGTTTCGCAAGGCCGATCGCTCGTCGCTGGTCGCGCGCCTGCTCGATCTGCGGCGGCGGTCGGGCGAGTTTATCGATTGGATCGCCGACACCGTGCTCAGCCAGAAACCGCGCATCGTCGGGTGCACCTCGACCTTTCAGCAGCACGTCGCCTCGCTGGCGCTGCTGCGCCGCCTGCGCGAGCGTGACCCGCAGATCGTCACGATGATGGGCGGCGGCAATTGCGAAAGCATCATGGGCCGGACGACGCATCAGAATTTCCCCTGGGTCGATTATGTCGCTTCGGGCGAATCCGACGGCTATATCGCGGAGCTCTGCGGCAAGATCCTGAAGCACGGCCGCGCGCTCGCGGCGGCGGAGTTGCCCGAAGGCGTGTTTGGCCCGGTGCACCGCGAAGCGGGCTATCCAAGCGCCCCCTATGGCGACGGTGTGCCGCGCGCGATCACGGCGTCGATGGAAGGCATGCCGACCCCGGATTACGACGACTACTACCAGGAACTCGACGGCTCGCTTTACGCCCGCCACATCATTCCCGGAACCCCGGTCGAGATGGCGCGCGGGTGCTGGTGGGGAGCAAAACACCATTGCACCTTCTGCGGTCTCAACGGTCACGGAATGAACTATCGGTCAAAGCGCATGGAGAGCGTGCTGACCGATCTCGACACCCTGCACGCGCGCTACCGCACCACGCGCTTTGAGGTGGTCGATAACATCATTGAGATGGATTATTTTGACACCTTGCTGCCCGCCCTGGTCGAAAGCGGGCGGGACTATTCGTTTTTCTTTGAAACCAAGGCCAATCTCAAGAAATCGCAAGTCGAGTTGATGAGCCGGGCCGGGGTCCGCTGGATTCAACCGGGGATCGAGGCGCTGCACAGCGAGGTCTTGAAGCTGATCCGCAAAGGGGTGACCGCGATCCGCAACGTCCAGCTGCTCAAATGGTGCCAGCAATACGGCATCCGGGTCGGCTGGAACATGATCGCCGGCTTTCCCGGCGAGGAGGATGCCTGGTATGCCGAGATTGCCCAATGGCTGCCGGTGATCGATCATTTGCAGCCGTGCTCGCTGGTCGCGCTGCGCTATGACCGCTTCAGCCCCTATTTCAACGACGCGCTCGCCTACGG
The DNA here is from genome assembly GCA_050729795.1 of Allostellaceae bacterium. Taxonomy (GTDB): domain Bacteria; phylum Pseudomonadota; class Alphaproteobacteria; order ATCC43930; family CGMCC-115725; genus AP-15. Next base: position 1,336 of record JBOHME010000208.1, read on the forward strand.
TCTCGATCTCGATCCCGTTCGGTTCTACCGCCATGCCTACCCGTTGGCGCCCGAGCGGCTCAAGGATCAGGTCTATTTTTTTGAGGATCGCGCCGCCTCGTTGCCGCCTTACCTCAAGGAAGGGCCGATCCCCGGACGCCCCGGTCTCGAAGCGTTGCGCGATCTCGTCACCCTCTGGGTCGGACGCTGGAAGCAGAAAGTGCCAAGGCTGCACGCGCGCCGGCAGGGAGGCGGTCTCGAAATCACCGACACGCGCGCCTGCGCGCCGGCCCCGAGCCTGCGGCTGGAGGGGCTCGCGGCGCTCGTGCTCGACACCTGCGACGCCATCATGCGGCCGCACCAGATCGCCAAGGCCTGTCTCGCCGCCGGGCAGCAGGCGAGCGCGGCAGAAATCGACGCGGCCGTGCAGGACCTGATCGATCGCCGCCTGCTCCTCGCTCTCGACGGCGCTCTGCTCTCGCTCGTCCTGTACGATCCGGTGGCCCCGCTCGATCCCTACCTCAATGAGCCGATGGGCCACTTCTCGGCGCGCCGCATCCCGCCCGAGGTCAGAGCCGCCGTGCGCCAATAGGCGGGGGCGTCGTCGATGGAGATTGCCTCTGGGACCTTCACCCTTGACGGCCCGCTGCCTCTGCAATGCGGCGAGTCGCTGCCCGGCGTCGCCATCGCCTATGAGATCTATGGCCGGCTCAATCCGGCGCGCGACAACGCCATCCTGCTCTGCCACGGTCTCACCGCCGATCAGCACGCGGTTTCGGGCAAGAGCGGGGGAGCGATGCGTCCGGGCTGGTGGGACAAGGCCATCGGTCCCGGTTGCGCCCTCGATACCCGGCGCTACTGCATTGTCAGCACCAATGCCCTCGGCAGTTTTGGCGGCTCGTCAAGCCCGGCCGCGATCGATCCGCGGACGGGACGGCCCTACGCCATGCGCTTCCCGTTTGTCACCATTGCCGACATGGCCGATGCGCAGGCGCGCTTTGCCGACGCTCTCGGGATCGCGCGCTTTCATGCCGCGATCGGCGGCTGCATGGGTGGTTTTCAGGTTCTCGAATGGCTGCGCCGCCATCCGCATCGCCTGTCCTGCGCCATTGTGATCAGCGCCACGCCGCGCACCTCGACGCACAACATCGCGCTCTGGGAGGTCATGCGCGAGGCCATCCGGTGCGATCCGAACTGGCGCGGCGGCGATTATTATGACGGGCCGCGGCCCGAGGCCGGGATCGCGCTCTTGGCGATGTTTGGCGCGCTGTTCTGGATGGATCGGGCGACGCTCGCCGAGCGGTTTGGCCTGAGGACGATCGAGTCCCGTCCGCTCGCCTACGGCTTTGCGCCCGAATTCGAGATCGAGGCCTTTTTGCATCGCGTCGGCGCCAATGCGCGCAACCGGCTTGATGCCAATGCGCTGCTCTACCTGACGCGGGCGATCGACTATTTCGACCTGGCGCGCGGCTTTTCCGATCTCGCTGCCGCCTTTGCGGACGTGGCGGCGCCGGTGCTGTTTGTCAGCTATTCGGGAGATTGGCGCTACCCGCCCGCCGAGATCGAGGCGATGCACCGCGCCGTGCGCGCGGCCGGCGGCTCTTCCCGGCATGTCGAGCTTGAGAGCGCGTGGGGTCATGGCGGGTTTCTGCGCGAACCCGATCGGCTCCAGCCCCTGTTTCACGAATTTCTCGGCTGAGAGCCGGTTGCCATCCTCGTCATCGCGGTCGCGGCGGACATGCGCCGCCGCCAATCCCCGCTCCGTTACCGGCGCCCGGCACGTTCGAGCAGCACGTGGCGCAGGACCACCGCATCATTGTGCTGCTCGTCGCGG
>JBOHME010000209.1:0-3125 GCA_050729795.1 Allostellaceae bacterium
CGCGCGGATCGTCGCCGAGACAGATCACCGGCAGCCGGCCTTCGAGCGCATAATCGATCTTGCCGGCGTCGAGCCAGCGCGTCGCCGCGACGACCAGCCCCGGACGGCGGGTGAGACCGCGCGCCTCGAGCTCACGACTGAGCGAGGTCCAATCGACCGCGGCAAGAGCCGGATCCTTATCGAGGCGAATGATCGACGGCAGCCAGTCGAAGCGGACATCGGTGGCGACCACCGCCATCGCGCACACGACCAGTGCCGCGGTGGCAGCGAGCCAGTTGCGCGCCCGGACCCGATGCGCCGGATCACCGGCGATGGCGGCGCCGAGCAGCGGCAGCAGAAACAGATAGCCGGGTGCCGCCCAGTGGAACAGCACGCGGCTCCACAGGGCGACGAGGGTGAAGAACACGATCGGTGGTGCTGCGAGACACAGCAACAGCCAGCTGCGCCGGTTGGCGGGACCGCGGCGCAATGCGGTGATGCCGCACAGCATCAGCGGCAGCCAGATCCACGGCAGAATAAACAGGCTGTTGCCGGCGAGGGCCCGGATTGGCCCGAGAAGATCGAGATGGCCGACAGCGCGGCCGCCCTGAAACAGAAACGATACCCAGCCATGCCGGGCGTTCCACCACAGCGCCGGGGCGAACATCGAGAGCGCGGCAAACCCCGCGGCATAGGGGTGCGGACGCGAGAGCCAGCGTCGGCTCTGGCGCTCGGTCAGCAAAAAGCCGAGCGCGCCGAGGATCGTCAGCCCGGCTGAATATTTGGAGGCTAACGCCAGCCCGGCACAGACCCCGGTGCCGAGCCACCAGCCCCAGGCGGCGCGGCCCTCGGCCGGCAGTGCCGCGACCATGCACCACGCGGCAGCCAGCAGCGCCGCAAACAGCGGTCCGTCGGGCAGGACCCAGCTGCCGGTGGTGACGCCGATGACCGGGCACAGATTAGCGAGCGCGGCCGCCCACAATCCGGCGCGCCGGCCAAACAGCGAGGCGGTCAGCCGGTACATCAGCCACGTGGTCAGCGCAAACAGCGCGATGAACGGTGCGCGGACGACAATTGCGGCATCGCTGCCGGCGAGATGCGCCGCCGCCCAGGCGAGCCACCAGGCGATCGGCGGGTGATCGAAATAGCCGAGATGGAGCTCGCGCCCGGAGGCGACCATGTAGCTTTCGTCGATGCCGAGCCCAAGCGATGCGGCAAACAACAGCCTCGCCACCGCGGTGAGCGAGATCAGCAGGATCAGAATGCCCGCCGGGGTTTTCGCCCATGCCACCGCGAGCTGCGCCGTCCTGGCGAACCCCGCGGCCGGAGCGGATTGCATCGGGCTGGTCATCGCAACCGCTGGATCGTGGCGTGCCTTTGAATGGCTACATCACGACCTGCCGGCAATGCGGGGAGACGGGTGGTCGGATCGGGGCGCGCACACCGTTTGGCGGCGCTGGCGGCTGCTCCGCGCTCGGCCACCGCCCGTGGCGCCGATCGGGCGACCGATGTTTCAACCGCGTCGCATCACCATCGCCGAGGCGGTCGCCGGGTTGGCCCAGCCGAGATTGGCGCTGACCTCGACATTGCGAACCTGCCGGCAGCCGCCTTCTCGGTAATCGAAAGTGTGCTGCCGCTTGCCGTCGGGTCCGACCGGGCAGGAATCATCGGCGTCGTGGCGCAATTGGCGGGTGTTTTCGATGACCATGTTCATGCCGTGGGTGTAGCCCTCGCACAAATGGCCGCCGCTGGTATTGTTGGGTCGCTGTCCGCCGAGCTCGATCGCGCCGCTCGACACGTATTGCCCGCCCTCGCCCTTTTTGCAGAAGCCGTAATCCTCAAGCTGCAGCATCGTCGTGAAGGTAAAGGCGTCGTAGGAGCCGGTGACGTCGATGTCGTCCGGCCCGACCCCGGCATTGGGCCACAGGATCTTCGCCGCGTAATGTCCGGCGACGGTCGAGATCGGCCCGTGCTGATAATGCATGTCGAGCCGCGGCTTCGAGCAGCGGCCGACAACGCCGCGGATCAGCACCAGTGGCTGCTTCATGTCGCGGGCACGCTCGGCGCTGGTGACGATGACGCAGGTCGCGTTGTCAGTCTCGACACAGCAATCCAAGAGATGCAGAGGTTTGCAAATAAAGCGGCTCGACAGCACGTCCTCGACCGTAAAGCGCTTTTTGTAATAGGCCTTCGGATTGTTCGAGGCGTGCCTGCTGTGCGCGACCTTGACCGCAGCGACCTGCTCGGGCCGGGTGCCGTAATCGTACATGTGGCGCATAAAGGTCGGCGCAAAGCTCTGCCCGGCGCTCTGCCAGCCATAGGCGCGGTTATGCAGCGCGTCGCCCGCGACCGGGGCAGCCGAGCGGGCGCCGGTGCCGCCAATTCTGACCTGCGAATAGCCGTTCATCGAGCGGAAGATCGCCACCGTCTGGCAGCAGCCGGCCTCGATCAGCCCGATCGCGATGCCGATCAGCGCCTCGGTCGATGATCCGCCACCCTGGACATCCATGTAGTAATTAAGGCGGATGCCGAGATCGCCGGAGATGAACGTGGCCGAGGTCGAATCGCCGCCCGAATAGGACAGCATCCCGTCGATATCGGGAGCTTTGAGCCCGGCGTCGAGGATCGCGTTTCTGACCGCCCAGGTGCCGAGCGCCCGCGTCGTCTTGCCCGAGCCGCGGGTATAAGTCGTCTCGCCGACCCCGACGACCGCATATTTGTCGCGCAGATATTTGGGCGTGGTCGCATCCGTCTCTTGTCGCGGCAATGGCATGAGCGTTTCTCCCTTAGCGGCAACCGGCGGCTATTATCTACGCCCGGTCGCCACCCGTCCTCCGCTTTTTCGACAATCGATCCCCGTTCCGTCGCGCCAGCATGCTCGGTTATCAATGTCTGATCGGCGTCGCGCGCAAGCGAAATCAGCGGCCCATCCTCGCCGAAACGCCCAGCTTTGACCCAGGATTGACGCTTAGCAGGCTGCTGAAAAAGGGTTTGCCGATTTCGCGTACTCTGCTCCCTTGGGGGTGGGGATGGGGGGAGCGATGCGCGGCGACGACGAGATTTGCGGCAGTCTTTTCAGCTACGTAGACCTGGAGGAGCGGGTTCGGGCGGGGCATCCGGTGCGGGTGATTCGGAAGGTTGCCAAG
>JBOHME010000210.1:0-3111 GCA_050729795.1 Allostellaceae bacterium
CGATTCTGGTTGCCCTAAATATACAAGAAAGCCATTGCGGATAAGAAAGATTCAAAATTTGGTTAGCCGGTAAGGAGCTTTCAACTTGCTAGGAAAGCGGACTTTTATTGCAAGTTGGCGAATGTTGTCAATCGGCATCCAAAAGGGACCCCGGATCGGCATCCAAACGGGACCCCGCTTTCCGACGTTTGGAACGGTTTGGATGTGGCACGGCGGAGCAAGCCGCGAGCGAGCGCGCCCTCAGGTAGCGCTGTAGCGAGAGAGCGGCTTGCGGTCGGTTTGGGGAGTGGGATTGCGGCAAGCTGGCTTCGAGCCGACGAAACGACCTTGTAGGAAGACCGCTGGTGCGTTTTTTGAAGGGGTGACCTATGTTGGTACCCCCTCAATTTCGATCAGCGGCACTTTTTGTGCCGAACCGATCAGGCGTGGCTCTTGAGGCGCCAGCTCTCGTTGCCGGTTTCCACGATGTCGCAGTGATGGGTGAGGCGATCGAGCAGCGCGGTGGTCATCTTGGCATCGCCAAAGACGCTGGGCCATTCCCCGAAGGCAAGATTGGTGGTGATGATGACCGAGGTACGCTCGTAGAGCCGACTAATCAGATGGAACAGGAGCTGTCCGCCGGACTGGGCGAAGGGCAGATAGCCGAGTTCATCGAGGACAACGAAGTCCATGCGAGTCAGATGATCAGCGAGCCGGCCCTGGCGACCGGCACGCGTTTCTGCTTCGAGGCGGTTGACGAGGTCGACGACGTTATAGTACCGGCCGCGCACGCCGGATCGGATGCAGCTTCGGGCAATGGCGATGGCAAGGTGAGACTTGCCGGTGCCGGTTCCACCGACCAGGACGGCGTTGCGCTGCTGAGCGATGAATCCGCCGCCGGCGAGATCTTTGACGAGCGTTTCGTTGATCGGAGTGTCACGGAACTCGAAGCCATCGAGGTCCTTGGCGAGTGGGAGCTTGGCGATGGTGAGCTGGTATTTGATGGAGCGCGCCTGTTTCTCGCTGGTCTCGGCTTTGAGTAAATCGCCGATGATGCGCTGGGGCTCGTACTGGCGTTTGATGGCGGTAGCCATGATCTCATCGAAGGCGGCCTTCATGCCGTAGAGCTTGAGTTCGTCCATGAGTTCGAACAGCTTGGATCGTTCCATCAGATGCTCCTCCTGAGGCTGTCATAACGGGCACAATCGGCGATGGGGGCATGGTGCAGCGTCAGGGCGGCCGGCATGAGGATAGTGGCGGGCGGCCCAGGATCGCGCTGGCGGGCCAGGATGTTGAGAACGACGTCGGCGGAATGAACGCCATGTGCGATCGCCTCGGCGCAGGCCGCCTCGACCGCCGGCAGCCCGTCGGTGAGCACCGCGGTGAGAATGTTGACCATCTGCCGATTGCCGTCGTCGGCGCCGGCGAGCTTGCGCCGCACGCGCTCCATAGCGGCCGGCAGCACCCAGTCCTTGAAGGGGGCGCCGTTGCGCAGAGCGCCGGGCTTGCGGGCCAGCACCGGCACGTAATGCCAAGGGTCGTAGATCGTGTCGCCACGATCGAACGAGCGGGGATGCTCGGCAACAATCCGGCCGTCCTGGCGGATCACGATGCGGTCCGCATAGGCATGGACTTCGACTGGACGCCCGACCGCACTGGCGGTCACCGAGTACTTGTTGTTATCGAAGCGCACCAGGCAGGTCTTCGAGACCGACGCCGACACCGCGTGGAAGCCATCGAACCGGCCCGCATAGGGAACGAGATTCGGCCGCTCCGCCTCAAATACCTCCCAGATCGTCTGCTCGGTCAGTTCCGGATGGCGGTGTGCCTTGGCGTAGGTAATGCATTGGTCGAGCAGCCAGGCGTTCAGTTCGTCAAGGTTCTTGAACCGCAGCCGCGGCGTGAAGAAGCGCTCGCGGACGAGCCCGACCTGATTCTCAACCTGTCCTTTCTCCCAGCCGGATGCCGGCGTGCAGGCAACCGGCTCGACGAGGTAATGGCTGCACATCTGCAGGAAGCGGCGATTGTAGAGGCGGTTCTTGCCGACAAAGATCGTCTCCACCGCCGTCTTCATGTTGTCGTAAATGCCGCGCCCGCACGCCCCCTTGAACAGCGCGAAGGCGCGGTCGTGGGCATCAAACACCATCTCCTGCGTCTCGCGCGGATAGACGCGCACGAACAGCATGCGACTATGACAAAGTCGGGCATGGGCGGCCTTCACCGTCACCGTCACGCCGTTCAGCAGGACGATCTCGTGGCTCCAGTCAAACTGATAGGCTTCTCCCGGCGCGAAGGTCAGCGGCACGTAAGCTGCGGCCGTCGAGTGCCCGCGCTCCGTGCTCCACCGTCCGGCGTAACGCCGCACCGCATCGTAGCCGCCGCCATAGCCGCGGCCCCGCAGCTCCTCGAATAGGCGGATCAACGTCAGGCGTTCGCGGGCTGCCTTGCCTTCGTTCGCCAACAGCAGGTCATCGAGTTGGTCAGTCCACGGGCCAATCTTCGGAAGCGGCTGCGCCTCCCGCTCATAGTGAAACTCGGTTGCCTTCGACCGGACTATCTTCCGCACGACCTTCCGTGACACCCCCAGTTCACGGCAGATCAATTTGATCGACTTGCCCTGCCCAAAAAACGCCCGACGAATCTTCGCAATCGTTTCCAAAACCAGCATCCCAACCTCGGCTTCCTAGAATCAAGGAAGCCAATGTGGACCCCAAGCCCCGGGGTCCCGTTTGGATGCCGATCACCCCGAAAACGGGGTCCTTTTTGCATGCCGATTCACAAATGTTTCGCGGCCGCTCATGGGCAACTGGCGGAGGGGCATGTGAACTCAAAATGTAGAACTCTCAGGGCGAGCAAGCTGTGTATGCCAAGCATCGTATTCGTATACCCAGTCCGTATCCGTCTTTTGGCGGAGCCACGTATTTTCACGATTAGTGAGTTGCAGTCGGTCGGTGCGCCCCTTGCGGCTGGCGGTGTAGACCGCGATTGTGATCGATCAACACCGGCCGGGTACGGCGCCGCGCCTCCTGCCGCAGCTCATGGCGCGGGCCCTCGCATCGGCTGACCAGGCCCAGATTGAAGGTCTTTTCATCGCGGTCGACACGATCGCGTTCGCCTATGATCGCTCGGCAT
>JBOHME010000211.1:0-3018 GCA_050729795.1 Allostellaceae bacterium
CCCCAGGACCGCGGCGAGCCTTGCCCATGAATGCAACGAGTACGTCGTCGAACTGGCCGGGCAGCATCCGGGCAAGTTCGGATACTACTGCTCGCTGCCGATGATCGATGTCGAGGCCAGCCTCAAAGAGATCGAATACGGCTATGGTGTGATGAAATGCGACGGCATCGGCCTGTGTTCGAGCTATGGCGACAAATGGCCGGGCGACGCAACGTTCAAGCCGATCTTTGACGAGTTGAACCGGCGCAAGGCGGTCGTCTATTTCCACCCGACAACGCCGAACTGCTGCCACAACCTGATCCCGGGGCTGAACAACAACGCGATGCTGGAGGTGCCGTTTGACACCAGCCGGGCGATCGTCAGCCTCATGGTCTCCGGCACCTTTGCCCGCTGCCGCGACATCAAATGGGTATTCGCCCATTCCGGCGGCAGCCTGCCTTCGCTGGCCGGCCGCATCGACGTGTTTATGAAACGCCGCAAGGATATCGCAGAGATTGCGCCGCACGGCGCGATGGCGGAATTTGAGCGGCTCTATTTTGACACGGCAAACGGAGCCTGGGCGCCGAGCATGGCCGGCCTCCTGAAGATCGTGCCGTTTTCGCAGATCATGTTCGGCAGCGACTTTCCCTATTTTTCCACCGCGATGACGGCGACGGGGCTGGAGAGGCGGGGGTACGGCCGCGCCGCGATGAACGAGATCGATTTTGCCACGGCCGAGCAGCTGATGCCGCGCCTGCGCGCGTTGTGACTGGAAACCGCTTCCAAAATCCCGTCATGCCAGCCTCCGTTTGGGAAACCTGCACGCGGCTTGCCGCGGGGAGGAGTGCAGCGGCGAAGCAATCTCTGCAACGGCGCGTATTGCCTGACGAGATTGCTTCGCGGAGTTTATCCTCGGGCCGCGCCCACGGGCCGGGCCTTTGGCCCGCCCGAGGACAGGCTCCGCGCGGACCCGTGGGCTCGCAATGACTGCCGAAAATATGGGTCCTTATCAAGGATCCGGGATTCGCCTCAGGACACGGAGCCGGCCGGCTTGACGATGATGCGGCCGACCATCATCGGATGGATGGTGCAGAAATAGGTGAATTCGCCCGGTGTCTTGAAGGTGTAGGAGAAGATGTCCTTGGTATCGAGCGCAGCCGAATGAAAGACGCGGCCCTTCTCGGTCACCGTGTGCGGGCTGCTGTCGTCGTTGGTCCAGGTGACCGTGGTGCCGGCGGTAACGGTCAGGGTCTGCGGCATGAACTGCATATTCCGGATCTCGACGGCGGCCGAGGCTGCCTTTGCCGGCACCGCGCCGCCGGCAAAGGCAGCGGCGGGCGCGGCGGCAAAGAAGATGGCGGCCAGGGCGATCTTCAGCATGGCTCTGTCCTCAAGGGGCTGATGGCATCAAGCGGCGAGCGGGCTGTCGGTCAGCGCCGGGGCGCCCCGGCCGCGGATGAAATCGACATCGCGCACGCCGAGGAATTTGCCCAGTTCTCCGGCCGGTACCGTCATCGGCCCCGGATGCGGGGCGGTGCCGGGGGCGGGCTGCGGAAATGCGGTCGAGGCTGCGGTGTGAAAGGTCACATGCCCCTCGACCTTCTGGATGATCTGGTGGATGTGGCCGTTCAGGACGGTGACCGAGCCAAAGCGCTTCAAATAACCAAAGGCGCGGCCGGAATCGGCGGTGCCCCAGCCCCAGGGCTGGTAGATTGTCCATAGCGGCAAATGGGCGAGGACGACGATCGGGGTGCTGGCCGAACGGTGCGCCAGATCCTTTTCGAGCCATTCGAGCTGATCGTCGCCGAGGGTGGCGAGACCGGCGGATTTGAACCCGGGATTGAAGTTGAAGACGTTGATCAGCGCGACAAAATGCACTCCGGCGACATCAAAGCTGTACCAGCCGCGCCCCTCTGTCCCCTTGCCGTAGCGGGCAAGATAAGCCTTGCCATTGTCGGCGTCGGCGACATCGTGCTCGCCGGGGATATGAAAGACCTGTTTGCCCGCCGCCTTGATCGTCTGGTCGGCGATGTCCCACTGTTCCTCTTTGGACAGATGGCTGATGTCGCCGGTATGAACAAGAAAGGCGGGCTCATTCGGCATCGCCCGGATCTTGGCGATCGCCGCGGCGAGCGTCGCCGTCGGATCGGGATTTGGCGGCAGGTGAAAGCCGATATGGCTGTCGCTGATCTGGACAAACTGGAGGCTGTGCCCGCGCGCCGTGGCGGCCGAGGCTTCGCCGATCAACCCCAATGTCTTTGGCACCCCGCCGCTCAAGGTCCATACCACCCCGGTCCCGGCCCAGGTCATGCACTTCAACAGGCCGCGCCGGGTCGTCCCGCCGGGAGTCTCGGGCTTGAAGGGGTCGCTCATGTCGCTGTCTCCTCGCTGCGGCACCAAAAGCCGTGCCGCGGGAGGAGACCGGCGCGCGGGCGCCGATATTCGCGGCGCCGGCAAGTTTTTTTGTGGGAATAAAATCGCCGGGTCTGCGATCCTCTCCCAATGGCCGCGGAACCCGAACCCTCGCCGTCGGCGGTGCTGCTGCCGCATCTCGACGCGGCCTGCAACCTCGCGCGCTGGATCATGGGCGGCGTCGAGGACGCCGAGGACGTGGTGCAGGAGGCAATGGTGCGCGCACTCACGTATTTCCCGAGCTTTCGCAAGGGGAGCGCGCGCGCCTGGCTGTTGCAGATCGTGCGCAACACCGCCTATTCGGTCTTGCGTACCCGGCGCGGCGTGCGGCTCGTGCCGCTCGCCGAGGAGACCGGCGAGGACGATGATCCCGGCGTCGCACTGATCGACCCGGGCGACGATCCCGAGGTCGCGCTGATCCGCGTCCGCGACCGCGAGCTGCTCGACACCTTGATCGAGCGGTTGCCGCTCGGTCTGCGCGAAACATTGGTCATGCGCGAACTGGAGGAGTTGTCCTACCGCGAGATCGCGGAGATCACCGACGTGCCGATCGGCACGGTCATGTCGCGGCTGTGGCGCGCACGCCGGCTCCTGGCCGGCGCCATCGGAGGCGAAGCGAGATGAGTG
>JBOHME010000212.1:0-2942 GCA_050729795.1 Allostellaceae bacterium
CATCGGCACCATGAACGCTGATTCAAAAAGAAGCCCCAGCCCCAGACCGGGATCCACCTGGCCGCGGGTGATGAACGCGTCGGAAAACAGGAACAGCTCGTAGGCGAACAGAAAGCCGAGCCCGAGGCACAGTGGCCAAGCCTGCCAGCGTCGTTCCGGCTCGGTGTTGCGCCACAGATTCTCAATCGTCAGTAGACCAAAGACGCCGAACCCGACCCGCATCAGCAGCTGGGCGTAGAGACCCCACAGATCTTCGCCGTGCAAGAGCGTGCGCAGATCGATCGCGATCGCCAGCGCGCAGAAGACGAAGGCTGCTGCAAGATAGCGCCGCCCGACCTCGGAGCTGGCGGCGGCGCGTGCTGTGACCAGCGTTGCGGCAAACAGCAGCCAGGCGGCGAGCCGCAGCGTATCGAGCAGCGGCGGCACGCCCTGGGGCAGCAGGACCGCCGCATCGGCCGCGGCAGCCCAGGCGGCGGAGACGAGGCAGCAGCCGACGATCGCCCAACCGGTCCGGCTGGTGCCACCGCGCAGCACCATCAGCGCCACGATCAGGACGAAGGCGAGCGCGCAACCCGAATAGACGGTTTCGACGACGGCGCTGTCCAGCTTCGTTGTCCTGGTTTCGATCCTATCTCGCGCCGTGATTCCAGAAGATCACGCGCGCCGTCTGCAGCAGGATCAAAAAGTCCAAAAAGATGCTGTGGTTCTTTACGTAATACAGGTCGAACGCCAGCTTGCGCCGCGAATCCTCGGTCGAGGCGCCGTAGGGGTAATTGATCTGGGCCCAGCCGGTGATGCCGGGACGCACCCAGTGGCGCTCGGCATAGTAGGGGATGATCCGGCTCAGGCCGTCGACAAAATAGGGGCGTTCGGGGCGCGGTCCGACAAAGCTCATATCGCCGCGCAGCACGTTGAGGATTTGCGCCAGCTCGTCGATCCGCAGCTTGCGGATCACCGCGCCGACATACGTGACGCGTGGATCGCGTTTTGCCGCCCAGACCGGGTTGCCGTCCCGCTCGGCATCGGCGCGCATGCTGCGGAACTTGAAGATCGTAAAGACCCGACCATGCAGACCGATGCGATCCTGGCGATAGAAGACAGGTCCGGCGCTTTCCGCCTTGATCAGACAAGCGGTGGCGACAAGCAGCGGCAACGAGAAGATCAGCAGCGCCAAGCTGACCGTGATGTCGAAAGAGCGCTTCAGAAATGCGTCGGTGATACCGCAGCGGAACCCGTCCGAATAGAACAGCCAGGCCGGACGCAGCGCCTCGAGATCGACGGTGCGCGTCTCGCGCTCCCAGAAATCGAGAAAATCGGTGATGCGGATCCCGGTCATCTTGCAGTGCAAGAGCTGATGCACCGGCAGACCGCGGCGCTCGTCGGTCGCCACGACGATCTCGCTCGCACCGAGCCGGCAGCCAAGATCGGCGAGCGCGCCCGGCTCGGCTGCAGCCCAATCGCGTGCCTCGCCCGTCTCGCGCCCCTCGACCAGGTCGCGCGTCTGGGTGGCTTCGCGCGTCGGGGTGGCTTCGTTTGTCCGGGTGGCCTCGCGCGTCTGGATAATCGGCAGGCCCCGCTCCCCCGGCATGCGGACAAACGAGACCGGGACGAAGTGGTGGTTCTCCCCGGCTGCCACCAGATTGGCGATCCGCGCGGCCTTGGTGCCGTTGCCGAGCACAACGACCCGTCGGCGCAACAGACCGCGGCCCAGCGTCACCAGAAAGGTGGCGCGGGTCAAAAGGATGCAGCCGAGCCACAACAGCGCGGCCTTTAGCGGCAAGGTGGTCGCGTCGGGCAGCCGCTGCAGCCCTTCACGCCAATACGCGGCCGAGATCACCACCAGCATCAGCACGATGACAAAGGCGACCGCGACGCGGCTCAGCAGCAGGCGAAAATCGATAAAGCTCTGCGGGCCGTAGAGCCCGATCGAGACCATCGCGATGATCGCGGCGAGCGACAAACCGGCCGCCAGCTGGGCGGGAAAGCTCGCGACACCAAAGATCTGCGCCGAACTGGCGTTCGACTGAGACAGCATCTGATAAAACGCAGCAGTGATGAGCACCGCGTCCGACGTTATCAGCAGCACGACCGAGACGGGGACAAAATGCCTGAACAGTCTGAGCTGCATCGCCAATTGTAACTTCGTTAATAAAGCTCGCGGATCGCGTCGGAAGCCCATCGTCAACGGCGCATGAGTATAATACCAGAACGACAGGCATCCGTCCAGTAGCAGACACCCGCGAGCCGGCGGGCGCACCGCCTCACCCAGCGGCGGCGAGCGGGACGCGAGCGGGCACCTGAGGATCGTGTGCCGCCCCGGTCGCGGTTCCGGCGAGGGCTTGCTGCTGTTGATCGAACAGCCGGCGGATCCAGTCGATCACCGCGCGCACGCACGCCGCCCGGCGCAGATCGCGATGCACGATGATCCAGTATTCGGCGGCGATCTCGGGCACCGGCGGGTTCAGCCTTTCGAGCAGCGGGTCGGTGTCGCCGATAAAGCACGGCAGGATGCCGCGGCCGGCACCGGCGCGGATCGCGGCCGATTGCATCGGCATGTTCGAGGCGCGCAACGCCACCGCACCGCCGGTTTCGCGCACCCGTTCCTGAGCCCAGCGCGCGGTCGGATAGTGCGCCTGCTCCTCGGTATAGGTGATCCAGGCATTGCCCTCGGCGCCGCGCCGGCGGTAGACAGCGCAGGCGAAGACCCCGGCCCTGGTGATGTAAAGATCGCCGCTTTCCGGCGGGTGGTGGCGCAGCGCGAGATCGGCTTCGCGGCGCGCAAGATTGGCGGTCTGCTGCGATTCGACGAGTTCGAGAGTGATCCCGGCGGGCAACACAGCACCGCCGACGCCGGTGAGATAGCGGGCGAGAAAGCTCGCCGCCCACTCGCCGACCGAGACCCGAACGGTGCCGCTCAAGCCCGGCAAGGCCGCGACGCGACT
>JBOHME010000213.1:0-2917 GCA_050729795.1 Allostellaceae bacterium
CCAGGTCGGATCGGCGATGGCGTATACCTCATCGACATATTTGGCGAAAAACTCCCAGGTCATCGTGTAGAACTCGCCCCACGAGATGACCTTGATGCCGTCGCTGGTATAGCCCGGCAGCACCACTGCGTGGCCGCCGACAATCGGCGGGTCGCTCGGATCGACGCTCCACACCGCCGGCGGCGGCGCTCCTTGCGGCACGATGTTTTGCGGCACGTTGAAGCCGATATAAGCGACGCCGCAATCGTTAATTGTGCGCTTCACGTCGTCGGTATTGCGCGGGTCGACCTCGATAAAGGCGGCAATCCTGTGCCGGTTGCCTCCCTCGGGGCCGACCGGGGCCCCGTTTCGGAGCAGGTATTTGAGGACGTGCTGCTCGTTGCCGCCGGGGCCTTCACCGGGCAGACGCGGGTTGTAGCCGCAGGCCAGGATGTAGAGCTTGACGACATCGTTGTCGGGCTCGGTGTCCATCTGGCCGCCGGTATCAAAGGTCCACAGTTGCAGCGCATGATAGACTGCGGCGCAGGTGCAGTCGCCGAGCGTGTCGTTCCTCATCATGCCGAGTTCCGTCGGCATCCCTTTCGACCAGTCCGCCTGCGGAGGCGGCGGAGGCAGGACCTGGCCGGCCAACAGCGCGCTCAAGTGCGGGATGCGCGGATCGTAGGTGCGATGGGTGCGGCCGAGTTTCAGGGAAATTCCGGTTCGCATGGTGATCTCCCGTGCTGTCCTCGCGATCCTGAGGACACCCCGCAATAAACCACCGTTGCAAAAACGGGCGTGTGAGGCGCCTCACACCGTTTCGCCAAAATCTGCTGTCGCAGGTTCAGCGCAGCGCATTAGCGATCAGATAATCGGCAAAATCGGTGGGCTTCAGCTTGAGTTGGAGGCGGTCGCTTTCGCCAGCCAATGCGCGCTTGACGAGGATGTGGTTCTCGACCCGCTCGGCCGAGAGACGAAAGACCCCGGCCGCGCCCTTGAGTTTGGGATAGAGCTTGGGATCGATCGCTTTTTCCTTGCGGCCGAGCCGGGCCAGCGCCTCGGCCTCGCTCAAATCTTCCACCCTTTGCTGGCGCACGATCGTCCAGTCCGATTCGCCAGCCCAGCCGGCGGCGGCGCGCGCCTTGGGCGCCTCCTCGCCGACCCCGATCTTGTAGACGTGCTTGCCAAAACCGACCTCGAAAGCCCAGCGCGAGAGCTTCGCGCTGCGCGCCACATAGAGAATTGCCATCCCATCCCCCCCTGCGCCGCCCGCGGCAGGTGATGGCGATTCGCGGTCGGGAATAACGCCGCCGGACCGGCCGTTAAGCCGGGGTCCGTCCCGTTCCTCCACCGCCGGAAGCCGCCATGCCGCGCGTCATCGGAGCCGCCATCATTGCCAGCACACTGTTGAGCATGGCCTTGGGCCAGATCAATACCGGCTTTGAAGCATTGGGCGTTCTCATCGCCGCTGGTGTGCTGATGACGCTGCGCCAGGAATGACCGCTCGCGCGGGCGCTGTTCAATCCGTGCGCCCGAAGGTCGCAGGACCCGCGGAATTTTCCCGGTAGATCAGACGTTTCAAGCGAATTTTCTGACTCAGCCGCCGTTTACGAAGTGACACAAAGCGAAACACTCCGATAAACTTGCCCCGCGCACCTTCCGGCAAGGTGAGCAGGGGAGTCAGGGGGAATGAAAAGACGTATTGTGGCGGGTGTTGTTCTCGTCTTTGGTTTGCTGGTTGGAGCCCGAACGTGGGCGATGGGGCTCGATCCAGCCTTTCACGGAAAGTTACTGGGTCCGCAACGGGCCATGGGGGTTGTCGTCTGGAGCCACGGGCGCTCGCTCAGCTACGAAGACTATAAATCGCCCAATCCGCCTTATCTCGAAGCGTTGCGCGCGGCCGGGTGGGATGTGATGCGCTTTGACCGGCTGCGCGATGAGGACACGCTGGGCGCGAGTTCGCGGCGCCTCGCGGCCTATGCCAATCAGTTGAAGAGCGAGGGATACCGCCGCGTCGTCCTCGCCGGGCAGTCCTTTGGT
This sequence comes from Allostellaceae bacterium, assembly GCA_050729795.1. Classification (GTDB taxonomy): domain Bacteria; phylum Pseudomonadota; class Alphaproteobacteria; order ATCC43930; family CGMCC-115725; genus AP-15. Next base: position 2,020 of record JBOHME010000213.1, read on the forward strand.
GCCTTTCTGTCGCTGATGGCGGCGGACCGATCAAATGCCGTCGATGCGGTGGTGGCGACGGCACCGGCAGCCTTTGGCAGCTTTGACGAGTTCTACGATTCGTGGCGGCTCAATGCGACCCGGCTCTATCCGATCCTGGCCAGGATCAAGCGGGCGCGGGTCATGCTGTTCTACTTTCACGACGACGATTTTGATCCGGGCGGACGCGGTCCGGTATCGCGCCGGATTCTCGCCGGGCGCGATCTGCCCTTTGCGGTCATCAACCAGCCCGAATATCTGACCGGGCATTGGGCTTCCGGGACCGGGCTGTTCATGCGGCGCTTTGCCGGCTGCATCAGCACCTTTATCGCCGATGATTCGCTCAAGGGCCGGTTCGCCTGCGATCCGGTCTGGGGCAACGAGCCGAGCGCCGATCTGAGCCTGCCGAGCGAACTCCTGCACCCGCATCGGCCAATCAAGACGGCCCTGTCCGGCAGTTCGCCGCGGGCGACCAGCGCGGTCGCCGCCGCTCCCGTGCGCCAGGCCTGGTACGGTCTCTACCCGAACGGGCGCGAGGTGCTGCTCGCCATCGAGACCGTAGAGGGCCGCCATGTCGGCGCCGTCTATGCCATCGGCCCGGGGATCAAACCGGGCGAACCGGCGGAATGGAGCCGGCGCGAAGGCCGCATCGTCAACGGCGAGTTTGTCTTTGCCGCGCCCGGCATGAGCACCCTGCGCTTTCGCCCGCGCGACGATGGCGGGCTTGCCGCCACCTGGATCTCAAGCAATGGTCGGTACTCGATGAAGGCCGGGATGCGGCGCATCAATCCGGCCGATTTTGCCCATGACGGCCTTGCGGGCAGCATTCAGCCCCACCACCAGTAGGGCGCGCTGCTGCCGATCGCCACGACGATGAGAC
>JBOHME010000214.1:0-2879 GCA_050729795.1 Allostellaceae bacterium
CCTCGACGACCCACATCACCGCGATCGACCGCGACGGCGGCATCGCGGCGCTGACGACGACGCTGCTGTCGCTCTTTGGCAGCCGGACTGTGCTGCCCGGCACCGGCATCCTCATCAACAATGGCGTCATGTGGTTTGACCCGCAGCCGGGTCGGCCCAATTCGCTCGGGCCCGGCAAACGCGCGCTGACCAACATGTGCCCGCTTGTGGTCAGCCGCGACGGCCGGCCGTGGTTTGGCCTCGGCGCCTCCGGCGGCCGGCACATCCTCGGCGCGGTGATGCAGATGGCGAGCTTTATCGTCGATTTTGGCATGGATGCGGAAAGCGCGGCGCATCATCCGCGCATCGATTTCAGCGGCGGCGTCCATCTCGACATCGACGACCGGCTGCCGCCGGCGGTCTGCGAGCGACTCCTCGCCGAGCCGAATGCGCGGCGCGTCGAACATGTCGCCTGGCCGGCGCGCTTTGCCTGCCCGAACCTGGTTCTGCACGGCGAGGACGGGCGCAATCACGGCATCACCGACGTGATGTCGCCGTGGTCGGCCACCGTCGCCGAACCCGCGTAAAGGCCCTCTCTCCGTAGTGGGAGGCGGGCTTGCAGCATGACCGGATTATATGCCATCAATGCGATCACTGATGGCATGAGGCTGCGATCATGGCCAGTCTGAGCGTGCGCAATCTCGATGAGGATCTGCTCATCCGGTTGAAGAGGCGCGCGGCGCGGCACGGGCGCTCGGCGGAGGCGGAAGTGCGCGATATCCTGCGCCGGGAATTGATGAGGGAGGCCGAAATCGATTTTGACCGGCTCGCCGCCGAATTTCGTGCCTTGACCGCCGGCCGCCGCCATACCCCGGCCGAACAGTTGATCCGGGAAGAGCGGGATCGGAGGTGACCGATCTGGTCATCGATGCGAGCGTCGCGATCAAGTGGGTCATCGCGGAGTGCGGCACGATGGAGGCTCTGGCGCTGCGCCGCGGCAACCGCCTCTTCGCCCCCGAACTGCTGGTGGCGGAATGCGCCAATGCTCTGTGGCGAAAAGCGCGGCTCGCAGAGCTGACGGAAGACGAGGCGGTTTTTGCCGCCCGGCTGTTGCAACGCGCCGACATCGAGCTGATGCCGATGCGCCCTTTGCTGGAAAGGGCGACGAGGCTGGCTATTGCTCTCGACCATCCGGCCTATGATTGCCTTTATCTCGCACTGGCGGAGAGCCTGTCCTGCGATCTGGCGACGGCCGACGAGCGGTTTGCGGCGAAATCCCTGCCGACCGATTGCCGGTCGAAAGTGCTCCCCCTCGCCGCCTCGTAACGCGGCCGGGGGGTATGCCCGGCAAAAGACCGAGCGCGGTGCCGGGCTCGCCGTTCAGACGGCGGCGGCAAAGAGGCGCAGTTCTTCGGGCAGTCCCTTCAGCGCATGGCTGCCCCTGTCCGTGAAGCTGAGGCCGGAGCCGGCGACGAGATCGCGCACCGTGCTCGACACCAGCACTTCGCCGCTTCCCGCCAAGCCGGAGACGCGCTGGGCGATGTGGACGGCGACGCCGCCGACATCCTCGCCGATCAGCTCGATCTCGCCGGTGTGCAGGCCGCTTCGGACCGCGATGCCGAGCGGGCGCACGCGCTCGGCGATCGCCGCGGCGCAACGCACCGCGCGGGCCGGCCCGTCAAAGGTGGCGAGAAACCCGTCGCCGAGGCTCTTGACGGCGCGCCCGCGAAAGCGCGCGATCTCCTGCCTTGCCATCTCGTCGTGGCGGCCGAGCACCTGGCGCCAGGCGCGATCGCCGAGTTCGACGACGCGCTCGGTCGAACCGGCGATGTCGGTGAAGAGCACCGTTGCCAAGACCCGGTCCGGTTCGACTTCATGGCGCGATCCGGTCAGGAACTCCTCGATCTCGTCGGTCAGACGATCGCTGTCGCCGGCCGTCGGCAAATGGTCGGCGCCCGGCAGTTCGACATATCTGGCGCCGGGGATCTGCGCGGCGATAGAGCGGCCGGCCTCGACGCTGATCGCGGTATCGCCGCTGCGATGAAGCACCAGGGTCGGCACGCGGATCGCCGGCAGCACGTGGCGGATGTCGATCTCGGCGTTCATCCGCCGCAGCGCGATCATCGCCTGCGGGCTGGCGCTGAGCCGCTCAAACCGTCCCCAGGCGCGCACGGCGGTTTTGTCGGCCGCCAGGCTCGGCGCATAGCGGCGCAGGCTCTCTCCAGTCCCATGGCTGCGCTCTATCCCCGCGATGATTTCCTCGAGCTGATCGGGCAGGAACACCCAGCCCGCATACCTGGCAAAGGTTCCATAGAGAACAAGCGCCCGAGTGCGCTCGGGATAGGTCGCGGCGAACAGCATGCTCATCGCCCCGCCTTCGGAGGAGCCGAAGATCGCCGCGCGTTCCGAGCCGACCGCATCCATGACCGCGCGCACGTCGTCCATGCGCTCTTCCAATGTCGCCGCGCCGGCGATCCGGTCGGACAGACCCATACCGCGCTTGTCAAAGAGGATCAGCCGGGAAAACGAAGCAAGCCGTTTATGGAAATGCGCGGACCTAGGGATTTCCCAAAGCAGTTCGAGATTGGTGAAGGCGCCGTGGACAACGACGAGATCCAGTGCGCCGCTGCCGACGACCTGATAGGCGATATGCAGATCGCCGCTCCTGGCATAGCGCGTTTCCGGCATATCCATCGCAAGCCTCCGGGCGGGCCCTCGCGCGATGCTACACCCGAACCGGGGGTAGAGACATGGATTCCGAGGGAGCATCGCCAAACCGGGCGCGATCGGCGATAGTGGGGCGATGAACGATGCGTCCGAGGCGCCGCTGAGGCTGCGCAGGATCGTCGCGCGCCCGCGCGACGCGGCCTCGCTGATCCTGCTGCGTGGAGCGGGTGAGA
>JBOHME010000215.1:0-2639 GCA_050729795.1 Allostellaceae bacterium
GCGCCTCGACGCGCGAGTTTTTGACCTGCTTTTTGTCAATGCCGGCATCACGCCGGCTTGTGGGCACGATGCCTTGCGCGCCGACCGGGACGAGATCGCCCTTGTCTTTCAGACCAATGCGGTCTCGCCGGTGCGTCTCGCCCGGCAGTTTCTCGACCGCGTGCGCGACGGCTCGGGCGTCGTCGCCTTTATGAGCTCGGGTCTCGGCAGCATCGCCGACAATACCCACGGCTACAGCGAACTCTACAGCGCCAGCAAGGCCGCGCTCAATTCCCTCGCGCGCAGCCTCGCGGCGGCGCTCGGCAGGCGCCGCCTTACGGTGCTGGCGATGGCGCCGGGCTGGGTGCGCACCGACCTGGGCGGCCCGCAGGCGCCGCTCAGTGTCGAAGAGAGCGTCAGCGGCCTCCTCAACGTCATCGCCGCCCGTCGCGGCACTCTGCGCCACGGGTTTGTCGATTACCGCGGGCGCGAACTGGCGTGGTAGCCGGCCGGGATCAGGGGATCTCGTAGACCGCCAGTTCGTCGGTGATGCCGCGCAACTGGCGGCGCTGCGCCAGCGGATCAAGACCGGCCGATTGCAGAAGCCGGGCCGATTGCGGATGGGCCACGACCGCGCCGGTCGTGAGGATGCCCTGCGAGTCGGCCAAGCCCTGCACCCGCGCCGCGATGTTGACGGTCTGGCCAAAATAATCCTGCCGATCATTGAGCACGACCGCGAGACACGGCCCCTCATGGATGCCGATCTTGAGCAGGAGATCGTCGCGTCCGCGCTCATCATTGAGGCCGCGCATCGCCTGGCGCATGCGCAAGGCCGCGGCGAGCGCGCGGTCGGGGGTGGGAAAGGTGGCCATGACCGCATCGCCGATGGTCTTGACAATGGCCCCGGACTCGCCGGCGACGATCTCGTGCAACAGGACGAAGTGCGCCCGAACGAGATCAAAAGCGGCGAGATCGCCGACCCGCTGGTACAACTCGGTCGAGCCTTTGAGATCGGTAAAGAGAAAGGTCAGGCTGGTGATTTTCAGGCGCTGGCCGGCGGCGATCGTGTCGGTGCCATAGATGTCGCGAAACACCTGGTTGGTCAGGAGCCGCTGGGCGCTCAGAAACGGCCGGCGGCGGCCGAGAAGCTGGTGCAGCGCCGCGCCGGCGATCCACAATCCCGGCAGGACCCGCCTGTCGGTGCGGTTTTCGATAGTCAGGCGCAGGGGCCCGGGCGGCAATTCCAGGGTTTCGGTCGGTGTGCGCATCCGGTCGAGGATCAGGGACAGGTTGCGCCGATCGCGCGTCGGCTCGCCCTTGACATCGAGAAACTGCGCCTTGTGCGTCACCGGATCGAGAATGATGACAAACTCTGCCGGCAGGTTGAGCGACAGGAGCGCCTTGCCGCCGGGCGGCAACTCGACCGTTTCGAGGGCGATGTCATCGATGACCCGGTCGAGGTCTTGCGGCAGATCGATCGCCGAACTCCAGAAGATCTGGCGCAGATATTCGGCAAGCGGCAGCGTGTCCGGGTCGTGGGCGGCGATCCGGCGCACCCGCCGGTTGACAGTGAAGGTGACCTCGACAATCTCGTCGAGCGTCGGGGCATAGCCCGCCGCACACCACGAGCAGTGATATTCCTCGCGATCAACGCTTTTGAGCGTCGCGCTCGCTTCAAGCACACCGCCGCAGCCCGGGCACAAGACGTTCCACGCCAGCTCAAACAGACCCAGCCGGGCGGCGTGCAGAAAGCCGGCAATCGCCGGCTCCTCGGCGAGATCGCTGCGAGCGGCAAAGGCCGGCACATTGATGCGGCACAATTCGCTGTCCGCACCCTCCCGGATCAGCCGCTCGATCGCTTCGACGACCATCGGATCGGCCGATTGCCGCAACGCCGCCAGCAGGGTATCGCCTTCGCTGCCTGGCCGGAGATCGCTCATGGAAACCTCTTGGAGGGGTTCAGTTCACAGTTTGTTCTAGCACAGATCCCCTCCCAGAACCACCCCGATCGCACCCTCCGCGCCGCTATGCGGCGACCGCAGCCGCTTCGGCCGAGAGCGCCGCCCCGCCGGTCCAGGGATGCTCGGCGATGTCGAACAGGATGCCTTCGGGACCGTACATTTTGGTCTCAAAGCCGCCGACCCGGCCGTCGCTCTGGTCCATGTAATGCCGGCCGCCGAGCATCTCGACCCGTTTCGCCCGCGCTTCGAGATCCTCGACAAGGATGCCAAAATGGTGCAGTCCGGTGTAATCGAGACCCTTGCCGATCTGATCGGTCTTGAACTTGAGGATCGCCAGATCGATCGTGCCGTCGCTGAGATGCGTGCCGGTGGCGAGGGGCCCCTCGGTGCGGCGGGCTTCGGCAAAGCCAAAGACATTCTTGAAGAAGGCGGCCATCGCGTCGGGGTCTTCGACCGCGATGGCGAGATGACGCAGTTTTGTCTGCGCCGGCTTGCCGGTCTTGTCGAGCGGAGCGCAGCCGGCCCAGGGATGCTCGGCGATATCAAAGAGCACGTGCTCGGGGCCGTAGAATTTCTTCTCGAAATAGCCGGCGTTCGGCTCGTGCTGGTTGCGGTCGATGTAATAGGTGGCGCCAAGCTCCTCCAGCGTCTTTGAGAAGGCGGCGACATCCTCGACCAGGATGCCAAAATGATGAATCC
>JBOHME010000216.1:0-2619 GCA_050729795.1 Allostellaceae bacterium
CGGCGCGCGGCGTCCTGGTCCTGGTCGCGGACGGGATGGGCGGGCACGCCGCCGGCGAGGTGGCCGCGGCAATCGCCGCCGATACCGTGCGCCGTATCTGCTATGAGCTCCATGGTTCGCCGGACGTGGTGCTGAAGGTGGCGTTCGCCGCCGCCAACGAGGCCATCTGGCGGCGCAGCGCGGCCGATCCCGCCTGCGCCGGGATGGGGACGACCTGCACCGCGCTGGCGCTCTACGAGGACGCCGCCTTTCTCGCTCATATCGGCGACAGCCGCGCCTATCTGCTGCGCGGGAGCCGGCTGCGGCAGATCAGCGAGGATCATTCGCTGGTGGCCCAACGGGTGCGCGACGGCAGGCTGACCCCGGAGCAGGCGGCGAAGAGTCCGCAACGCCATATCATCCTGCGCGCGCTCGGTATCGAGCCGGTGGCCGAGCCGGCCGTCTGGCCGCAGGGATTGCCGCTCCGCCCGGGCGATGTTTTTGTGCTGTGTTCGGACGGTCTGAGCGAACTGGTCGATGACACTGCAATCAGCGCCCTCATCGGACGCCTGGCACCGTCCGAAGCGTGTGCGGCTCTGGTCGGGGCGGCGCTCGCCGCCGGCGGGATCGACAATGTCTCGGTCGCGGTCCTGGCGATCGAAGCAGCGCGACCGCTGATCCCGGAGGGCCGGTTGTACCCGCCCGCGACGGGACATATATGAACCTCGCTGTAGCAAGAGCCTGTTTGAGTGATCGTCATGGCCGCGACGCTGCCGATTTTGAGCCGAGTGCGAGGAGCTGCTCCGCCGGCGATGCCACTCATCGGCAAGGGGCGGCGACAACGCAATCGGCCAAAATCGGCGCGTCCCGCAGGGCTGCGGCGCAAAGGGCCGGCTGATGCGTCGCGCCGCTCGCCCGATGTCCGGCATCACGCTTCGCGCCGCTCCCACCATCCGGCCCTTTGCGACACGCAGCGCGGCTCATGAGGATCACTCAAACAGGCTCTAAGGATTGTGATCGAACAATCACTTCCCGGGGGATCGCGACGGTGCTTTCCCGGGCCGTCGGGTTCTGCTTTTGCACGAGGTGTCCATGAGCAAGGTTATCGGTATCGATCTCGGGACGACCAATTCCTGTGTCGCCGTGATGGAAGGCCGCAACGCCAAGGTGATCGAGAACAGCGAGGGCGCGCGCACCACACCCTCGATGGTCGCCTTTGCCGATTCCGGCGAGCGTCTCGTCGGTCAGGCCGCCAAACGCCAGGCGGTGACCAATCCCGAGAACACCTTTTTCGCGATCAAGCGCCTCATCGGGCGCCGCTTTGACGACCCGATGGTCAATCGGGACATGGAGCTGGTCCCGTACAAGATCGTCCGCGGCGACAACGGCGACGCCTGGGTCGAGGGCCGCGGCAAGAAATACGCCCCCTCGCAGATCAGCGCCTTCATCCTGCAAAAGATGAAGGAGACAGCCGAAGCCTATCTCGGCGAGAGCGTGGCGCAGGCGGTCATCACCGTCCCCGCCTATTTCAACGACAGCCAACGCCAGGCGACCAAGGACGCGGGCCGCATCGCCGGGCTTGAGGTTCTGCGCATCATCAACGAACCGACCGCTGCAGCGCTCGCCTACGGCATGGAGAAAAAGGGCACCGGCACGATCGCGGTCTATGATCTCGGCGGCGGCACCTTTGACATCTCGGTCCTCGAAATCGGCGAGGGCGTGTTTGAGGTCAAATCGACCAACGGCGACACGTTCCTCGGCGGTGAGGACTTTGACAAGAAGATCATCGACTACCTCGCCGACGAGTTCAAAAAGGAGCAGGGCATCGACCTGCGCCACGACCGGCTCGCCCTGCAGCGCCTGAAGGAGGCGGCGGAGAAGGCCAAGATCGAGCTGTCGTCCTCGGTGCAAACCGAGGTCAACCTGCCGTTCATCACCGCCGATCAGCACGGCCCCAAGCATCTCAACATCAAGCTGACGCGGGCGAAACTCGAAGCCCTGGTCGACGACCTGATCCAGCGCACCATCGGCCCGTGCCGCAACGCCTTGAAGGACGCCGGGTTGAAGGCTTCCGAGATCGACGAGGTGATCCTTGTCGGCGGCATGATCCGGATGCCCAAGGTCATCGAGACGGTCAAGCAGTTCTTTGGCAAGGACCCGCATCGCGGCGTCAATCCCGATGAGGTCGTCGCCGTCGGCGCGGCCATCCAGGCCGGCGTCCTGAAAGGCGAGGTCAAAGACGTTCTCTTGCTCGACGTTACCCCCCTGTCCCTCGGCATCGAGACCCTGGGCGGTGTCTTCACCCGCCTCATCGACCGCAACACGACGATCCCGACCAAGAAGAGCCAGACCTTCTCGACCGCCGAAGACAACCAGACCGCGGTGACGATCCGCGTGTTTCAGGGCGAACGCGAGATGGCCGCCGACAACAAGCTCCTCGGCCAGTTCGATCTGGTCGGCATCCCGTCGGCGCCGCGCGGCATGCCGCAGGTCGAGGTGACTTTTGACATCGACGCCAACGGCATCGTCCAGGTCTCGGCCAAGGACAAGGCCACCGGCAAGGAACAGCAGATCCGCATCCAGGCGTCGGGCGGTCTCAACGAGGCCGACATCGAGCGCATGGTCAAGGACGCCGAGGCG
>JBOHME010000217.1:0-2615 GCA_050729795.1 Allostellaceae bacterium
TGGCCGCAAAAACGGCTATTCGATCGATGTCAACGACGCCAAGTCCTATATCGAAGGCAAGATGCACCGCGAGTTGAGTGACGAACAGCTCGATCGCATTGCCGGCGGCAAGGGCGGCGGCGGCGGTGGCAGCGTGACCAATATCAGCACAGCCATCAATGTCACCCAGGCGGTCAGTGTCCAAACCGCAGCGGCGGTGACGACGGAAGCGGCCGGGGCCGAAATCGCGGTCTTCGCCGTCGGCGTGATCATCGCGACCTGAGGCGACACCGGGATTGCCAGGCAGGGTGCTTCTGCACAAGCATACGCATACCGGCGCGGGTTCTTGCCCCTCCATTGGCGAGGGGCAAGGCTGGATGTGGCCGGCTCACCGGCAGCCCGTGAGCGCGAACCCGCGGTGCTTTTTTGATCCGCCCGCAGCGAATGGGAGAGTTTCGTGTCGAGACCGATCAGTGAGCCCGCGCGGTTTTATCGCGAGATGTGGGACCGGCGCAGCCCGGACGAACTCCACAAGCTGGCGCATGTCAAGCGCTTTATGGAATGCCTCGCCGGCGATCCCGGGTTCCGCAAAAAGCTTGCCGACAACATGGACAACCTGCGGTCCGTTGCCGATCAGTACGGCATCGATGCCGATCCGGCCGAGATGCTGCCGCTGTTCTCGCGGTCGCACTTCAAATACCGCTTCACCGAAGAAGAAGCTGAGTTCCCGCTCGCCAGGATGTGGGACGATTATATGACCGAGATGCTGCGCAACCGCGAGATGCTGCGCGATCTCGGCGACACGTCCGCGGCAAATCCGCGCTTTCATGCCTGGCGTCAGCGCCAGATCGCCCGCTGCCATTCCGAGATCGGTACGACGGCAAAGGCGATCACGTTCCCGATTGTCGCGTTTGAGCTGTCCGAAGGATGCTCGGTGGGCTGCTGGTTCTGCGGCATCTCGGCCGAGCGGTTCCGGGGGTATTGGCCCTATGACGAGGCCAACAAAACCTTGTGGCGGGCCGTGCTGGCAGAGCTGAGCGACCTTTTTGGGACTGGCGCAGAGACCGGTTTCTGCTACTGGGCGACCGATCCCAGCGACAATCCGGACTACCCGAAATTCATCGAGGATTTCTACGAAGTCGTCGGCTGGCTGCCGCAGACGACAACGGCGGCGCCGCTGAAAAACCTCGCCTGGACGCGCGAGGTCCTCGCCCTCTTCGGCAGGCACCGCTTTGTCTGCAACCGCTTTTCGCTGTTGACCTTGAAGGCGCTGCAGCAGGTTCATGCCACCTTTACGGCGGAAGAAATTTTTGGCGTCGAGCTGGTGTTGCAGAACAAGGACGCGCTGACCGGCAAGGCCAATGCCGGCCGCGCGATGGAGCGCAAGCAGCGGCTCGAACGCGACGGCAAACCGGGACGCCTCGCCATCCTCGAAACCGACCAGCCGACGATCGCCTGCGTCAGCGGCTTTCTCGTCAACATGATGACCCGGACCGTGCAGCTTGTCGCGCCGACGCGCGCGAACGAGCGCTGGCCGCTTGGCTATCGCATCTATGCGGAAGAGCGTTTCGCCACCGCCGCAGAATTCCGCGCGGTGGTGACCGCGATGATCGAGGCGCACATGCCGGAGGATTTGACCGGCGAGCACACTCTCGCCTTCCGCCCCGATCTCTCGTTCAATCCGCTTGCCGACGGTTTTGAACTCTCCGGCGCGGGCGGCACAAAGTATGCGATCCGCAACGACAATCTGGGTGTGCGCTATCTCGGCGAACTGATCGCCAAGGGGAACCGGACGGCCGGCGATATCGTGGCGGCGATGGTTCAGTCGGGCGGCGACGTGTTCGAGATCGCGGCCCTCCTGCGCCGGCTCTTTGACCTCAGCGTGTTTGACGATGACCCCCTCTCGGGAAAGATCGGCAGACAGGTGCTCCGGGCGGCCTCGTAAAAGCCGATACGGCGCCGCGCCCGACGCAGGCCGGCAGGATTATCCTGCGTGATCACCATTGCCCTCCTCGACAGGGATCAGAGGGTGCCCTACGGCGCCTTCACCTTTCCGGACTTTCGCCCGCTGCTTGAAAAAGAGCGGCCGACGCCGCCCGCGGTTTTTGGCGCGCGCTCGGGCGCCGACCCGATCGGTCTCAGTCTTGGCTTTGCCGCCCCGAACCGGCAGTTCGAGCTGCTCTCGCTCTATGTCTCGCCGCTGTGGCGCGGCCAGGGGATCGGCGCCAGGCTGCTGCGCACCCTCGAAGACCATTATCGCGCGCAAGGCTGTGTGCTGGGCGCGCATTTCTTCACGGTCAATGAGGGCGATCAGGGCTTTGCGCGGTTTCTGATGCGCCAGGGCTGGTCGCGCCCGGCGATCCGTCAGGTCATCTGCCGGACCACGCCCGAGCGGATTCTCGCCTCGCCGCTCAGTGCCTTTGCCCGCCTGCCGCAAGGGTATCGGATCGTCGGCTGGGCCGAGGTGACGGAAGCGCAGAAGGCCGCCATCCGGGAACGGCGCCAATGCGAGCCGGGCTGGTATCCCGACGAACTCGACCCCTTTCGCCACGAACGGGACTGTCTCATCGACACGAGCATCGCCCTGCTTTATGGGGATGCCGTGGTTGGCTGGCTGTTTTCGCACGTCCTGGATG
>JBOHME010000218.1:0-2602 GCA_050729795.1 Allostellaceae bacterium
GCGGCTTCAGCTTTGCGCTGAGCCAGTTCGACCGGGCGATCCAGGCCGAGCGCCAGCCCGGCTCGGCGATCAAGCCCTTTGTCTACCTGACCGCGCTCGACAATGGTTTCACGCCTTCGACCCTGGTGCTCGACGCGCCGGTGTCGATCCCGCTCGGCCACGGGCTGCCGCCCTGGACCCCGACCAATTACGACAACGAGTATATGGGGAAGGTCCCCCTCATGGTCGCGCTCGCCCACTCGCTGAACGCGGCCACTGCCCGCATCGCGCTGAGGATCGGCATGGACGCGATCGCCCAGACGGTCGAGCGCTTTGACATCATGGACCATATGCCGCGGCAGTACTCGATGGCGCTCGGCGCGGGTGATACGACGCCGCTGCGTCTGACCGCAGCCTATGCGATGCTTGACAATGGAGGCAAACGGATCATTCCCATCCTCATCGACCGGGTCGAGGACCGCTACGGCCGCACGATCTACCGCGCCGACCAGCGCGCCTGCCCGGCGTGCAGCCACGTCGCCTGGACGCACCAGCCGGTGCCGCAGCTCCCCGACACCCGCCCGCAGGTCGCCGATCCGGCCTCGGCCTTTCAGGTCGTCTCGATGCTGGAAGGGGTGGTCGAGCGCGGCACCGGCCGGGCGGTGCGCGCCGTGAACCGGCCGGTCGCCGGCAAGACCGGGACGACCAACAATTTTCGCGACGCCTGGTTTGTCGGCTTCACCCCCGATCTGGCCGCCGGCACCTATGTCGGTTTTGACGAGCCGAAGAGCCTTGGCAAGGGCGAGCAGGCGGCCGTGGTCGCCGCCCCGATCTTTCGCGACTTTCTCATCGCCGCGCTCAAGGGAATGCCGCCAAAAGCATTCAAGATCCCGCCAGGGGTCGAACTCTACCGTGTCGATCCCCGGACCGGACTGCCCGCCAGCGGCGGATCGGCCGTCTACATGCCCTACAAGCCCGGCACCGCGCCCGGCAAGGACCGCGACTTCGCCCTGCGCGGGAGGAACGGGCCGGGGGTGACGCCGGTTGCCGAGCGGATCGGGGTCGCGGGTCCCGCCGCGGGCGGCGCGCTGCCAAATCCGATGCCGCTGCCGGCGAACAACGCTCCGGGATCGGGCACCGGCGGCCTATATTAGAGACCTCGACACCGATTCCGGGAGCGAACCATGCGCGCCGAGATCCAGGCGGTCGCCGACGACACGAGACGGTCGCTGGCGCTGCTGAGGAGGCATCTTTGACTGGGACAACGCGACGCGGCGCCTCGCCGAACTGAATGAGGCGGCCGAAAATCCGCGGTTGTGGGACGATCCCGAAGCGGCTCAGAAGCTCCTGCGCGAGCGCACCCATCTTGATTCCGCGATCGAGAGTTGCCGCCGGATCGAGCGTGAGCTCGATGAGGCGCTCGAACTGGCCGAACTCGGCGAGACCGAGAGCGAGGAGGCGGTGGTCGATGAGGCCGCCGCGACCCTCGCGGCGCTGCGTGCGGAGGCCGCCCGGCGCGAACTTGAAAGCCTGCTGTCGGGCGAGGCCGACGGCAACGACTGCTATCTCGAAGTCCACGCCGGCGCCGGCGGCACCGAGGCTCAGGACTGGGCCGAGATGCTGCTGCGCATGTATGCGCGCTGGGCCGAGGCGCATGGCTGCAAGGTCGAATGGCTCGAGGAGAGCGGCGGCGAAGAGGCCGGGATCAAGTCGGCGACGCTCAGGATCGTCGGCGCCAACGCCTATGGCTGGCTGAAGACCGAGAGCGGGGTGCACCGCCTGGTGCGGATCTCGCCCTTTGATGCGAATGCGCGCCGCCACACCAGCTTTGCCTCGGCCTGGGTCTATCCCGTGGTCGATGACAAGATCGAGATCGCGATCAACGACAAGGATCTGCGCATCGACACCTATCGCTCATCGGGCGCCGGCGGCCAGCACGTCAACAAGACCGACAGCGCGGTGCGCATCACCCACGCCCCGAGCGGGATCGTCGTGCAATGCCAGAGCGAGCGCTCGCAGCATCAGAACCGCGCCCGCGCCTTTGCCATGCTGCGCGCCCGGCTTTATGAGCGCGAACTGGAAAAACGCGAGGCCAGGACCGAGGCGATGAACGCCGGCAAGAGCGAGATCGGCTGGGGTCATCAGATCCGCTCCTACGTCTTGCAGCCCTATCAGATGGTCAAGGACCTGCGCACCGGGGTCGAGACCGGCAATACCGGAGCGGTGCTCGACGGCGATCTCGACCGCTTTCTGGCGGCGGCGCTGGCACAGAAGATCACCGGCGCCGATGCGCTCGCGGGGGACGCCTGAGGGCCGGGGCGATTGTCGTCCTCGGCTGCCGCCTGCGCGCCGACGGGACGGCGAGCCTCGCCCTGCGCCGGCGGGTCACGCGCGGGATCGAGGTGTTCCGGCAGGGCGTGGCGCCCGTTCTCGTGCTGTCCGGCGGCGGCGCCGGCAGCGTGCCGGAAAGCGAGGTAATGCGCACTCTCGCGCGCGACGCCGGTGTGCCGGAGGCGGCGCTCCTGGTCGAGCCGCGCTCGCGCAACACCTTTGAAAACGCCCGCGAGACGGCGCAACTGCTGCACGCGCGCGGGATCAATGCGGTGATCCTGGTCAGCGACCG
>JBOHME010000219.1:0-2601 GCA_050729795.1 Allostellaceae bacterium
GATAAAGCCCATGCCAAACCCTTGCAGGACCCCGGTGGTGATGATCGGGGTCATGCCCATCATCAGCGTCCACCCGCTCATCTGCCACAGCGACACCCCGGTCAGGACAAGCCCCGTCAGGATCAGGAGCCGCGTATCGACCCGGCCCATCAGGCGGGCCACCAGAAACATCGCGAGCATCGTGCCGATGCCGCGCGGCGCCGTGACCAGACCCGTTGTTACGACCGGAAAGTTCATCAGATCCTGCATCATGGTCGGGAGCAGGATCGAGGTGCCGTTGAGGATCACCCCCATCACGCACATCAGCACCACGCCGGCCAGGAAATTCGGGTCTTTCAACAGGTTACGGTTGAGAAACGAGCGCTCGGCCGCAGTCGCGGTGTGGACGATAAAGAGATAAAGGGCGAGGCCGCTCAGCGCCATCTCGACCCAGATCTCGCTCGAACCAAACCAGTCCTTTAATTGGCCGCGGTCGAGCAGCATCTGCAAGGCGCCGATCGCGACGCTCAAGGTCAGAAAGCCGAAAAGGTCGAAGGCTTCGCGCTGCACCGGGCGGTTCTGCTTGATAAACAGAAAAATGCCGAGCGCCGACAGGATGCCGACCGGCATGTTGATATAGAAGACCCAGCGCCAGGTGTAATTGTCGGTCAGCCAGCCGCCGAGCGCGGGTCCGAGGATCGGGCCGAGCATGACCCCGATGCCCCACACCGCCATCGCCTGGCCGTGCCGCTCCGGCGGGTTGATCTGGAGCAGCACCGATTGCGACAGCGGCACCAAAGCCGCGCCGCAGATCCCCTGCAACAGGCGATAGATCACGATCTGCACGAGGCTGGCCGCGGCGCCGCACAGCGCCGAGGCCACGGTGAAGCCGATGACCGAGATCAGAAAGACGTATCGGATGCCAAAGCGCCCGGCGAGCCACCCGGTCATCGGCGTCATGATTGCCGCCGCGACGATGTAGGAGGTCAGAACCCAGGCGATCTGGTCCTGGCTCGCCGACAGACTGCCCTGGATGTGCGGCAGGGCGACATTGGCGATCGTGGTGTCGACCCCCTGCATGATGGTCGCCAGCATGATCGACACCGTGATCGCCGCCCGGTTGCGGACGGGCGACCACGCCGAGGTGATGTCACTCACCGCTCCGCCGCGTGCGAGGGACTGCTAAA
The DNA here is from genome assembly GCA_050729795.1 of Allostellaceae bacterium. GTDB lineage: Bacteria > Pseudomonadota > Alphaproteobacteria > ATCC43930 > CGMCC-115725 > AP-15. The sequence goes on from JBOHME010000219.1 coordinate 1,167, forward strand.
GCCGAACCATGCGAGCAGGTGGTCGAGCCGCCCGAGCCAGGGCTGGCGATAGCCGGTATCGACATCGACATAGGCCGACAGTCCGGCGTGGAGCGGCCTGTTGGGATCGGGGTTGTCGAGGACGATGCGCACCGGCAGGCGCTGGACGACCTTGACCCAGTTGCCGGTCGCGTTTTCGGCCGGCAGCAGCGAGAAGGTCAGGCCGGTGCCGGGCGACAGGCTCGCCACCCGGCCGGTAAAGACGATGCCGGGATAAGCGTCGAGTTCGACCGTTGTCTTGTCGCCCGGGCGCATATGAGCCAGCTCGGTTTCCTTGAAGTTGGCCGTCACCCAGATGTGCTTGTCCGACATCAGCGAAAACAGCGGGGTGGGCGGCGCGCCGGTGTCCACCCCCTGCACGTAGTTGCCGACCTGGAGTTGATCGACCTTTGTGACGATGCCGGATTGCGGAGCCCGCACGACCGTGTAGGACAGATTGAGAAGGGCCTTGTCGAGCGCCGCCTGGGCGGCCTCGACCGTCGGATGCTGAGCGATCGGAATGTTCGGGTTGCCGCCCAGGCTGGCGAGAGTATTGGCGAGATCGTTCTGGTTGGCGATCAGGGTTTGCTGGGCGACCTGATAGTCGTGGCTCGCCTGGTCGAATTGCGCCCGCGAGGCGGCGCCCGAGGCCAACAGGCGCTGCTGGCGCTGAAACTGGAGCTGATCGTAGGCGACCGTTGCTTCCGCCGCCTTCACCGCCGCCAGCTTTTGCTGATAGGTGGCCTTCAATGCCTCGATCTGAAGACGGGTCCCCGCGAGGTTGGCGCGGGCCTGTTCGACCGCGATCTGGAACGGCCGCGGATCGATGCGGAACAGGACCTGGCCCTGTTTGACCTCCTGGTTGTTGTGCACGTCGATGGCGATGACGCGACCCGACACATCGTTGCTGATCGACACGCGCCCGGTTTCGGTATAGGCGTCCTCGGTCGAGATATAGCGACCGCCGGTCAGATACCAGTAGCCGGCGAGCAGCAGCACCAGCAACGGCCCGAGGATCATCAGCGGCAGGCGCACTCTCTGGCGCCAGGAGCGGCGCACCCGCACCCGCGCGGGCAGGCTGTCGGTCGCCGACCGCCGCGCGCCGACCGCCGGAGGGGCTTCGTTCTCGACCGAGGTCATCAGCCCCTGCTCCCGACGGCCGACAGTTTCGCCACCTTGTCACAGTCGCCGGCAGGGCCGAGGGTCAGCGCCTCCTCGGTCGTCTCGACTTCGGCAGCTTCGGGTTCTGAGGGGGGCGGTATCCGCTCGGCAAGGTTGCCGTGGACGCGGCGCAGCAGCGCGACGAGCACCTGGCCTTCGCCGACGCTGAGACCGGCAAAAGCCTCGGTGCGCACCGTGTTTGACAGTTCCATGATCGAGGCAAGGATGGGCCGCGCCTTTTCGGTCAGCACAAGGC
>JBOHME010000220.1:0-2576 GCA_050729795.1 Allostellaceae bacterium
GTTCCAGCCCATCGGCGGCGCCGGGGCTGCAACCGCTGCTTGCGCCGCTACCAGGAGCGATGCGGCGAGACAACGCCAATACGCCGATCTCAACTGTCGCCCCCGGTTACAGCGGGCGCACGGCGACGGAGTGAGACGGTGCGCGGGCGAGGGGGTTGCGCAGCGGCAGCAGGAAGGCGTCCGCACTGATGTCGAACAGGTCCCCGGGCTCCACACGCACCTGGTCGGCGAACGACAGAGTTGCGGTGCCGAAGAAATGCACGTGCACATCGCCCGGGCGGCGGAAGTTGCCGTACTTGAAGTGATGGTGCTCCAGGTTGGCGATGGCGTGCGACATATTCGCCTCGCCCGTGAGGAAGGGTTTCTCCCAGAGCACCCGCTCGCCGCGGACGATGCGGCTGGTGCCGCGCACGTCGGCGGGCAGAGGCCCGGTCAGGATCTCCGGCCCCAGCGCGACCGGGCGAAGCTTCGAGTGGGCGAGCCAAAGGTAATTCTCGCGCTCCGTGACGTGATCGGAAAACTCGTTGGCAAGGCAGAATCCGAGCCGCCGCGGCTCGCCCCGCGAGTCTATCAGGTAGATGCCGGCGATCTCAGGCTCCTCGCCTCCATCCAGCGCGAACGCCGGCATCTCGAGCGCCACCCCGGTGCCGACTACACTGGATCCGTCTCCCTTGTAGAACCATTCGGGCTGCGAACCGACACCGCTGCCGGCGGGCTTGCCGCCTTTCAGGCCGTCGAGAAACATGCGCATCGAATCGGTTTGCGCGCCACCCGCGGCCGCAAGCGCATGCATTTTGTCGCGGCTCGCCGCCGACCCGAGATGCGTGAGTCCCGTGCCAGTGAGGTAAAGGTGCGCGGGATCGGGATGATCGATGGGCGGCAGCAGTCGGACACCGGAGCCGTTGCCGCGGATTTCAAGGACCTCCGCCGTACGGCGCGCGACCGCGGCGTCCTGCAGTGACCTGCCTTCGGCGAGGGCAGCGCCCGCGAGCTGGTAGAGTGAGGTGACACCGCCGAGCCGGACGGCCGGGATCCCGCCGCGGGACCCGTCCTGGCGGCCGGCCTCGATTGCGGCGACGCAGCGCGCCCCACCCCCAAGCTCAACCTGTACCAGCCGCAACGACATGCAACCTCCTCAACCGAAAAAGCACATATGACGGCGCAAGAGCACTCGCGCCGGGACGCCTGCCGGCTCCCGGATCATAAACCAAGCACGCCGTTCTTGTCTGAGTTATCTCCGCTTTGTACGACGAGCAGCTCGCAAGCTGACCGGCTCCTCGCCGGTGGTGTCCAGCAACGCGAGGCGCACCAGCTCGGCCATCGATTCACGAGCTGCCGTCGCATCGCGGGCCGCCACGGCGTCATACACCCGCTCATGGTCCGGCATGGGGTCGCGGGGTAGCGGTCGTTTGCGCTGCTTGAAGATCGTCGTCCAGGTAACGGCGGCGGCAATACCGCTCATCAGCGAGGCGAGAAAGGGGTTCCCGGACGCTTCGAGCAGCGTCGTGTGAAAGGCGCAGTCCGCCTGTTGACCCTCATCTACCGCCAACGAGGTGGCGGCCATGGCATCGAGAGCCCGGCGCATCAGCTGCAGCTGCTCCGCAGTGCGCCGCTGGGCGGCGAGCGCGGCGGCCGCCGGCTCCACGACGGTGCGCAGCTCGAAAATCCCACCCAACAGCCGCTCGTCGGGCGTATCGCTGAAAATCCATGAGATCACGTCGGGGTCGAGCAGGTGCCAGTATCGCTGCTCGCTCACCCGGGTGCCGGTCTTCGGCCGTGACTCGATCAGGCCCTTGGCCGCGAGGATGCGAATGGCTTCGCGATAGGCCGTGCGCGATACCTTGAGCCGCTCGCTCGCGTCGATCTCGCCATTCAGTATCCGGCCCGGCGCGATGCGCCCGGATACGATCCGCACCCCGATGTCGCGGGCGATGGTGCCGTGCAGCCGCAGCGCCCGGCCGCCGTCGAAGCTGCTCGAGGTTTGCCAAGCCCTTGCCGGCCTCGATCGCCGATCGCCCGATCTTATTTCGCTGCGCATGGATCCTCGGATAACTAAGACAATACTACCACGCCACAGGTCGGGTCGGACGCTTGCGTCACATTGAATATTGTCTGAGTATATCAATACTCAGACAATACGCTGCGCGACGTCGCCGAAGGGGAAGTCCATGCCTGTGCTTGCCGCTGACACTGACACGCGGCGGTCTGGATCTCATGGACGGCGGCGGCACGATTCTGCTCAGCACGCACGGGACGATCTACGGACCTGGTGGCCAGAGCGTGTTGCTGGTTGGCTCACAGCCGGTGATGGTCTATCACTACTACGACGGTACGAATGACGGCACGCCGACGCTGGGCATGAACGATCTGCAGTTCGACTCCGACGGTTGGCCGTCCGTCCAGTGAGGAGACCGACATCCATGACGTTGCGAATGCCATCCGCCGCCCCCGGCGGCGATGGCTTCGACAATCGCTGCATAGCCGCCGATGCTTACCGCGTGGTCATCGAGGTCGAATGTCGTGAGCGCCACCTCGATCATGCTTGCCGGTGAGCGGATGATTGGATTGCCGGATGC
>JBOHME010000221.1:0-2525 GCA_050729795.1 Allostellaceae bacterium
GACAAACAGCGGCAGCATCACCGTCGTCCCGAGCAGCACAAAGCCGAGCGTGAACATCAGCAGGTTGCCGATGGCAAAGCCGCGATTGCCCAGCAGGCGCAGATCGACGATCGGGTCGGCGCGGCGCAATTCCCAGACGACAAAGGCGATGAGCGCGAGGACGGCGGTTATGGCCAGATCGGTGATCAGCGACGAGGCGAACCAGTCGTCTTCCTGCCCCTTGTCGAGCACGACCTGCAACGCGCACATGCCGACGACAAGCAGGGCAAACCCGAGATAGTCGAGGTTGAGGCCGCGCCCCTTTCGCGTCCGGCGCGCGGCGACCTCCTCCGGCGGATCGGCGAGAAACCGTGTCGCCAGCACCGTCAGAACCAGCCCGACCGGGACATTGAGCAGAAAGACCCAGTGCCAACTGTAATTATCGGTGATCCAGCCGCCCGCGGTCGGCCCGATCGCCGGCGCAAAGACGACCGCCAGGCCATACATGGCGAAAGCCTGGCCGCGCTTCTCGGGCGGGAAGGCGTCGGTCAGAAAAGCCTGCGCGGTCGGTTGCAGCCCGCCGCCGGCAGCGCCTTGCAGACCACGGGCGATGATCAGGAGGGTCAGCGTCGGCGCCAGACCGCAGAGCAGCGAGGTGAGGCTGAACCCGATGATGCAGGCAAGAAAATAGCGCTTGCGCCCAAAGGTCGAGGACAGCCAGCCGCTGATCGGCAGGACGATGGCGTTGGTCACGATATAGGAGGTCAGCACCCAGGTCGATTCGTCCGGGGTCGCCGACAGGCTGCCGGCAATGTGCTCCAATGCGACATTGGCGATCGAGATGTCGAGCACCTCCATGAACGCCGCCAGACCGACGGTCGGGGCGATCAGCCACGGTGAGATCCCGGCCCGACCGGGCGCGCGCGCCGCCCCGTGCCGCGCACCGACTGCCTCGGCCATCGGGTTTACCGGATCTTGACGTAGGGGATGACCGACATCCCCGGGCCGAGCAGCCGGACCGCGCTCGGCGGATCGTCAAAGACGATCTTGACCGGCACGCGCTGGACGATCTTGACGTAGTTGCCGGTGGCGTTTTCCGGCGGCAACAGGCTGAAGGCGTCACCGCTGCCGGCCTGAAAGCTGTCGATATGACCGTGCAAGGTCCTGCCGGGGTAGGCGTCGACCTCGATCTCGACCGGCTGTCCGACACGCAGATAAGCGAGATCGGTCTCCTTGAAATTCGCCGTTATCCAGACGCGGTTTGGCACCAGCGCCATCAGGGCCTGGCCGATCTGGATATAATCGCCGACCGCCACATTCTTGTGGGCGATGTGCCCGGCCGCGGGCGCGGTGAGCTTTGTATAGGACAGATCGAGCCGCGCCTCTTCGACCTGCGCCGCCGCGGCCTCTACCCCGGCCTCGGCGGTTGCGATCTGGGTGCGCGCATAGCCGATCTGGGCCTCCGCGGCGACCACCTTGCGCTGCGCGGCGGCCAGGTTCGCCGTGTCGCTGCGGGCGGTGGCGGTGGCATTGTCCAGTTGCTGGAGCGACAGCGCCGCGGAGTTGATCCGGCTGAGCCGCTGATCGCGTTCGAGATCGATGGCGGCGTTGGCGGCGCTGGCTTTGGCAACCCCGACCTCGGATTGCAATTCGGCGCGATTGGCCTGCGACACCGCGAGTTGCGCCCGTGCCTGGGCGAGCATCCCTGTGGCGCTTTTCTCGTTCGCCACGGCCTGAGCGAGCCGCGCCGCAAAATCGGCGGGGTCGAGGGCGAGCAGAGGCTGGCCGGCTGCGACCTCCTCATTGTCCTTGACCAGGACCCGGGCCACCCGACCCGCGACCTGCGGGCCGATCTGGACCATGTGCACATCGATAAAGGCGTCGTCGGTGCTGACCCAATCGCGCGCACTGAGCCACCACAGCGTGCCGCCGATGCCGGCGGCAATCACCAGCGCAACGATGAGGCCGATGCGCAGCAGCCGCCGGAACCGCGGCCGCGCCACTCCGTCCGTCGCCGCCGGATCGGCTTGCCGGGGTTCGGCGGCGCGCTGGGCCGGGGCTTGGCGCTCCGCCGCGGGCGGCGAAGGCTCCTCGAGCAGGCTCATGACGCGGTTCTTTCCTGCTCGCGGGGAGCGGGAGCGCGCGTGCCGGCACCGGAGGGATGGACCGCGAGCCCATCCAACAGCAGCCGCAGATGGACCGCGCTCAGCGTCTCAGGATCCTGGATACCCGGCTCGTGACGGCTCAGCGAATGGCGCCACAGCATCGTCAGCAGCAGGGGGGCGATGACGCACACCGCGACGCTCTCGATATCGGCCGGGCAAAACTCGCCGCGTTCGATACCGATGCGCAGCACGCGCCGCACCAGCGCCATGCTGCGATGCACGACCTCGTCCAGATAGAAACTTGCCAGGTCCGGGAAATTGCCCGCTTCCGCCATAACCAGTTTCGGAATGGCGCTGGCCGGCGACAGGATGGTCTCAACCCAGCTCTGGATCAGACGTTCGAGAAGAAGAGGCGCAGGGACATCAGTGTCAATTATGAGA
>JBOHME010000222.1:0-2521 GCA_050729795.1 Allostellaceae bacterium
GAGCGAGGTCACATCTGCGCCCAACTCCCAGAGCACGGCGGGGGCAACCCGGTAGGCCGCGCCGTTGGCGCAATCGACGACGATCCGGACACCGTCCAGCCTGAGGCCGCGCGGGAAGGTGGCTTTCGCGCCCTCGACGTAGCGGCCGGTCGCGTCCTCGAGGCGGATCGCACGGCCGAGTCGCTCGGGTGGCGCCAGGCGGTCCGAGAGATCGGCCGCCATCAATAATTCGATCTCGGCCTCGGCGGCATCCGACAGTTTCTGGCCGTCGGGGCCGAAGAGCTTGATGCCATTGTCCTCAAAGGAGTTATGCGAGGCCGAAAGCATCACGCCGAGGTCAGCCCTGAGCGAGCGCGTCAACATGGCGATGGCAGGCGTCGGCAAGGGGCCGGCAATCGAGACATCCATGCCGGCACTGATGAAGCCCGCGACCAGCGCGGGCTCGAGCATGTATCCGGACAGCCTCGTGTCCTTGCCGATCAGGACCCGGTGGCGGTGGCTGCCGCGCCTGAAAAGAAGCCCTGCCGCCTGGCCGAGCGAGAGCGCAGTCGCCGCCGTCATCGGATCGGCGTTAGCGGTGCCGCGAATGCCGTCGGTGCCGAAGAGCCGTCGCAAGACGTTCATGAGGGTCTCGAACAGTGGCGGTCAGGAGAGGGGTTGTTGCGCTAACCGGCGGCACGGGCAAGTGACAGGCTCGCGAGCGGCGCCGTGGTGAGAGCCTGCCAGACTCCGAGCGCCTGGATCGTTTCGGGAACGTCGTGGACACGCAGGATGGCGGCGCCACGGGCGAGGCCGAACAGGGCCGCGGCGAGCGAGCCGGGAAGGCGACGCCTGGGTGCCGTTTCTCCACCGATCCGCCCGATGAAGTGTTTGCGGGAGGCGCCGAGCACCAATGGGCAGCCGAGATTGAGCAACAGGGGCAGGCGGGAGAGCAGCTCGAGATTGTGCGCGGTTGTCTTGGCGAAGCCGATTCCGGGATCGAGCAAAATCCGCTCGCTGGCGATTCCGGCGCGTTCGGCGACAGCGAGGCGAGATGCGAGCTCGTTCGTCACCTCGACGGCAACATCGTGATAGATCGCCTCCGCCATCATGGTGGCCGGGGTTCCGCGCATGTGCATCAGCACGATGGGGACTTCGGCGCGAGCCAGCAGCGGGGCCGCTTCAGGATCGTAAGTGAGTGCCGAGGTGTCGTTGATGAGCGTGGCCCCGGCATCGAGTGCGGCGGCCATCGTCACCGCGTTTCGGGTGTCAACGGAAACTCTGATACCCTGGCGGGCAAGCTCGCGGATCACCGGCAGGATACGTGCCTGCTCGGTCGAGGGTGCGGTCGGCACGGCGCCGGGGCGCGTGCTCTCACCGCCGACATCAACGATCGCCGCACCGGCCGCGTGCATCGCGAGACCGGCGGCGATGGCTCGCCCCGGATCCAAATGATCGCCCCCGTCGCTGAAGCTGTCAGGCGTGACATTGAGGATGCCCATCACCGCAGGGCGCCGCAGCCAGCCGGCGGAGGGCGGGCGGGTCAGGCGGGCGAGGGCTTGCGCCCACTCTGGAGGCAGGTCGCTGATCGGGCTTGGCTCGCGCGCGGGCAGCAGACGGGCCAAGCTGAAGGCGAGCGGACCGCCGGCGAGCGGCAGGGCGGTGCCGGCGGTGATCGCGGCCTCGGCGGCGGGTCCATCGAGAAGTCCGAGCGGCTCGATGAGCCGCAACAGGGGATCAGCCAGGTTGAGGGGCGGGGGCGCCAGCCGGCGGGATGGCGGGCCGGCCGCTGGTCGGCACCGAGGCGCGGCGCGATTCAGGGGCCGGCTCGTCCACTACCTTGCGGATCACCGGCTCGCCACGCAGCACGGTTTTGATCTCCTCACCGCTCAGAGTTTCGTATTCGAGGAGACCGTGCGCCAGAAGATGCAGCTCGTCGAGATTCTCGGTCAGGATCTGCCGGGCCTTCGCGTACGCGCTGTCGATCAGGTGCTTCATTTCGGCGTCGATTTCCTGGGCAGTGGATTCGGATACGTTCTTGTGCTGGGTGACGGAGTGCCCGAGGAACAGTTCCTGGCTGTTGTCGCCGTAGAGGATCATGCCGAGCCGGTCGCTCATGCCCCATTCGGTGACCATGCGGCGGGCCTGCTCAGTGGCCATCTTGATATCGCCGGCGGCGCCGTTCGAAACCTTCTCCGCGCCGAACACGATTTCCTCTGCAGCGCGTCCGCCCATCGCCATGGTCAGCTCAGCCAGCAGCTTGGAGCGGCTCTTTGAGTAGCGGTCGCCTTCAGGCAGGCTCATCACCAAGCCAAGCGCGCGGCCCCGCGGGATGATCGTCGCCTTGTGCACCGGATCGCACTCAGGCTCGTGCAGTGCGCACAGGGCGTGACCGCCTTCATGATAGGCCGTCATGCGCTTCTCGTCCTCGCTCATCACGAGGCTCCGGCGCTCGGCCCCCATCATGACCTTGTCCTTGGCGTGCTCGAGCTCGGCCATGGCGACCACCCGCTTGCCGATTCGCGCCGCCAGCAGTGCCGCC
>JBOHME010000223.1:0-2473 GCA_050729795.1 Allostellaceae bacterium
GTTCTCCGCCTTTGCGGCGGGATTGCCGGCCGGTCTCGCCTCGGTCACGCAACAGAGCCAGGTGTTTTTCACGGTGCTGCTGGCGGCGGTCTTTTTGCGCGATCGGCCAAGCGCCCGGCAGACGGTCGGCATGGTGATCGCGTTCTCGGGACTGGTGCTGATCGCGGCAACGGTCGGCGGCGATCTGCCGCCTTTGGCGCTCGGCCTGGCGCTCGCCGGCGCGTTCAGTTGGGCGATCGGCAACATCCTCGTGAAGCGGCTGCCCAGCGTGCCGGTCCTGTCGCTGGTGGTATGGGCGAGCCTCATACCGCCGCTGCCCGCCCTTCTCGTCTCGGCCCTGGAGGATCAGACCTCGCTGCCGGCCGCTCTGGCCGGCGCCTCCTGGCTCGGGCTTGGCGCCGTTCTCTATCTTGGCCTTCTCGCGACCGTGCTCGGCTATGCGATCTGGGGCGATCTGTTGCAGCGCTACCCGGCTGCCCGCGTCGCTCCCTTTGCCCTGTTGGCGCCGTGCGTCGGCGTGGTTTCGTCCACCTTTCTCCTCAGCGAGGTGTTCAGCCCGCTGCGCTATGCCGGGATGGCGCTGATCCTTGCCGGTCTTGCCGTCATCGTGCTGGCGCCGGCCGGTCTCCCCCTGGTGCGGCGGCGACGGCAGGCGGGCTGATCGCCACCGCTCAGCCCGCCAGCGCGGCCTCGCCGTCGAGCGTGGCGGCGACGGCATGGACCACGGCAGCGACGCGCACCGCCTGCTGGACCGCCTCCTTTGACACGCCAGCCTCCTTCAAGGCGTGATCATGCGCGGCGATGCAGGCTTCGCAGCCGTTGATCGCCGATACCGCCAAGGACCACAGCTCAAAATCGGCCTTGGCAACGCCGGGGCGGCCGATCACGCTCATTCTGAGGCGCGCCGGCATGGTCCGATAATCGGGGTCCGGGACCATGTGCGTAAAGCGGTAATAGATATTGTTCATCGCCATGATCGAGGCGGCGGCCTTGGCCGCGTCGAGTGCTTCGGGGGAAAGATGCCCCCCGGCCTCGCCGACGATGGCGGCGATGACTTCGCGGTTGCGCGAGGCCAGCGCCGTGGCGACCAGCGTGCCCCAGCGCTGCTGCTCGCTGAGCGCCGTGTCGGTGAGAAGGGCGGCGAGGTTGAGCCGCTGGTCCCGCGCATAATCGGGCAGCCGCTCCTTCAGCCCATCGATCGTCATCGCATTCACCTCTCTAAATGGCGCGGGCGGCGCCGCAGCACCGTCCACGGCCGGGGGGATCAGGCCGCCTGCAATGTCTCCTCGCCCCTGTGCCAGTTGCACGGGCACAACTCGTCGGTCTGCAACGCATCGAGGATGCGCAGGATCTCCTGCGGGTTGCGGCCCACCGACAGATCGTTGACCGCGGCATAGCGGATGACCCCCTCGGGATCGACGATATAGGTCGCGCGCAGGCACACACCCTCTTCCTTGTCGAGGATGCCGAGCGCCGAGGCCAACTCGCGCTTGCCGTCGGACAGCCACGGAAAGGCGACCCGACCGAGATCCTCACGGCTCTGCCGCCAGGCAAGGTGGACAAAGTCGCTGTCAACCGACATCCCGAGAAGCTGCGCATCGCGGTCGCGGAACTCGCCGGCGATCGCGTCAAAACCCAGGATTTCGGTCGGACAGACAAAGGTGAAGTCCTTTGGCCAGGCGAAGAGGACCAGCCATTTGCCGGCAAAGCTCCGGTTTGTCACCGGGGTGAAGGCGGTTTTCGGGTCGCGTCCCGTCACCGCGGTCAACGCAAAGGTGGGAAATTTGTCGCCAACGGTCAGCATGATTGGATCTCCAGGATCAAAGCGGATGTCCCCGATATGAGGAGCCACCCACGATCGATCCAACAAATTATATTGATCATATAAATCGTTCATATCGATTAGAGGCGGTCGCGGCACCCTTTGACCTCGCATGCCATCGCCATGCCGGGCCGCAACCGGGCCGTCCCGGTTCGGCGGTGTCCGCGCGATCTCCTTGTCGCAATCCGCAATCTCCCCATCAATCCTTCCACCTCTGCAATAATATGGCGGTCCTGCGCGCGATTCGGCGCGATGCCGGCTGACAATTCGATTGTTCGATGCTGACAGGACCTTTAGAAAACCTGTAAGACTAACGCGGGTACAGAGGAACGCACCCGGAAAACAAGAGACTATACAAAGGGGGACAAAGAATGAGCAGCCTGTCTCAGGCCACGACGGCCACGGGCCGATCCTCTCCGGGGTTCCGCTGGCTCCAGTTGATCCTCGGCATCATCTGCATGGCCTCGGTGGCCAACCTGCAATACGGCTGGACGCTGTTCGTCCTGCCGATCCAGCACCATTTCGGCTGGAGCAAGGCCGAGATCCAGGTCGCCTTTACGATCTTTATCCTGTGCGAAACCTGGCTGGTGCCGTTTGAGGGTTGGATCGTCGATCACATCGGGCCGCGCTGGATGGTGCTCGCCGGTGGCG
>JBOHME010000224.1:0-2432 GCA_050729795.1 Allostellaceae bacterium
GACGAACAGAGGCCCCAGGGCGAGAAGGACCGAAAGAGCGATGCTCGAGAGTGCCAGCAGGAACATCGTGTACACACACAGCAGACCGACGAGCGCCCAGGCCACCGCACCCGAGATGGCGAATCCGATTCGACCCCAGCCTACGCCACCGCGAAACAGCTGGTCGGCCACTGCCCCGCCCTGGTTCCAAATGGCGTCGATGGTATGGACGGGGTCGGAGGCCCCAACGACCGCTGCGGCGAATTCCGTCGGCGCGTTGTAGAACGTGTCGACGAGAAGAGTGTTGTAGAGCCACAAGTGCAGCCCCACCCCAAAGACCACCGCGAGCGTCGCGATGCGCTTCATGCCCACGGTGAACGGCTCCTCGATACGGCCTGTGAGCTGCAAATAACCCCAGATCATGACGTACACCGTTCCCAGCGTGACGATCGCCGGCTCGAGAGTCGATGCGACTCGCGCGGTGTTCTGGCCGATGTAGCTCGCGAGCTCACCGTTCAACCAAGTCGAGAACGTCTGGAAGAATTCCATGGCGGCACCCGCGATCAGGGCGTCGGCTGAAATCGGGTCGCGAACTGGCCCTGGCCCGCTATGGCTCGCTCGCGGTCCTGCTCCTCGTCGGCCCAGCGCTGTGCCTCGGCGGTGGCCACCAGCACAGCGAGCTTCGTCTGCTCGTTCTCGAGCATCGCCTGCTCGGCGCCGATCCTCGCATTCAGGTCGAGAATCCCCTTCTGGTCGCTCGCGGCGCCGATGGTATTGATGAGCTGCTGCAGGTCGGCGAAGCGGCTGCTGGTGTTCGCAAGCGCTTGGCGCGAGACGGCTTGCAGCAAGGCTGCCGTGCCGCGGTCGGCCACCAGCTGCTGCTGCGTGCCCGGCGATAGAGTGGCGACCTGCTGCGCCGTCAGCACCGTATCTTCGGTGAGCGCTTGCTGGATGGCGGACGATAGGCCCGCATATGCGGAGTTGGTGTTGCTGAGGGCAGCCGTCAGCTGTCCCCAGTCGGCGGGCAGGTAGTTGCGATTTACCCCCGCCAGCAGCTGCTCCATACCGCGATCACCGCTCATGGAGCGTAATTCCGTCTCGGCTTCCGCGAGATGATCGCGCGCAACGGTGAGCGCCTGCTCGAGATTCTGCACTTCGGTGACCAGCTGAGCGACTGCGGCGACGTCGATCACCGCGAACTGGGCGTGCGCCGCGGGCGCGGCCGCCATGAAGACGAGAGCGACGATCGGCAACGAAGTCTTGACGAATGACATGACACGCTCCTTGCTCAATGCCCGCCCGCACGTGCGGACAGTACCTCGAGCTCCGATTGGAAACCGTGGAGGTCCAGATGGCAGACGACGCTGTGATGCCCCTGCTTTACGAGGAATGCCCGCGCCCCCGGCTCGAGCTCCTCTTTGATGAGAGCGAGCTCGCGATGCGTCAGACCGAAGCCCGCGGTATATTCCTCAGGCGCGGCGTCCGCATTGGGAAAGAAAATCTTTGTCGGCGTCTGCTCGATGATGGTGCGACTGATGGGGCTCTCGAGGACGTCACCTGCACTCTGCGTCGCAAGGCACATGACGCCGTTCAGCTTGCGCCAGGTCTTTGGCCCGTCCTTGGCGAAACTCTCGAATGCAGGGTCCTGGAGCAGCCGCCAGAACTCGTCCATCCAGCACACGAGCGGGCGACCGTCGAGCATCTGGCGCACCAGATGGAAGAGATACATCGTGACCGGCGCGCGGATGATGTCGTTGTCGAGAAACTCCGTGACGTCGAAGCCGATCACCGGCCGTCCCTCGAGGCGCCCTATGACCGAGTCGCCTGGATTGTCGAATACCCATGCGTACGCGCCCTCGCCCGCCTCGCACCAGCGGCCGAGCCGCGCGTGCAGACCCTCGGGATCGGTGGGATCGAGGAACTCCAGCAATCGCGCGAGACGCCGTGCGCCCGGCGCAAGTGACAACGCGCCGCGCAATGCCTGATCCAAGTCCCGCTGCTCGCGGACGTTGAGGGGCCGCGCGCCGGGAGGCCGCGCGAGAAGCTGCAGCCAGCTGCGGAGGAATTCCAGATGATCCGGACCCCCCGGCAACTGCAGAGGGTTGAAACCCGTGGCATGCCCATTGCGCAGAGTCAGATACTCGCCACCGAGCGACCTCACCAGGCGCTCGAGTCCGCGGTCCTTGTCGAGCACGACCTGCGTCGCGCCCTGGCGCGCGAGCATTGCCACGAGAAACCCGATCAGCACCGTCTTGCCCGAGCCGGTGGGACCGCAGATGAAGGTGTGCCCGGCATCGCGCCGGCCATTAGCGTCGGACGGATCGCTGGCGTGCAGAGAGAAGTAATAGGCCGAGTGCGCGCGCGTCGGAAACAGAGCCAGCGCCTCACCCCAGTGGTTGCCCGTCGCACGGCCCGGTGGGAAGTTGTGGAAGGGAGCCATCGCCGCGAAATTG
>JBOHME010000225.1:0-2425 GCA_050729795.1 Allostellaceae bacterium
GTGCTGGTCGGCCGCCGGCCCTTGTCGGCGCGCTTCATGCCCGGGGTCTATGTCTTTCCGGGTGGTGCCATCGAGGCGGGCGACCGGGTCGCGTGGAGCGTCGAGAGCGCGAGCGACGGTCTCGCACCGCGCCTCCTGCGGGCCGCCCGCGCGGCGCTGCGCGAGACCTGGGAGGAAGTCGGCGTGCTGATCGGGGAGGCCGCCGCGACGCACATCGCCGCAGCGGCAGAGCTGCCGATCGAACGCGCCTATCGTGAGCGCGGGCTGGCCGCACCGCTCGGCCGCCTCACCTATGTCGGGCGCGCGATCACACCATCGCATTCCGCGCGCCGGTTCAACACCCGGTTCTTTCTCGGCGATGCAGGCTGCGTCGTCGGCGCGCCGGTGCCGAGCGTCGAGCTCGAAGATGCCGGCTGGTATCCGGTCGGGCAGGGTCTGCTCGACGGATTCCGCGACGTCACCCGGTTCATGCTGGACCGGGCGATCGCGCTGCGCCAGGGCACCGCCGCCGGCGAGCCGCCGCTCTTCTACTGGGGCAAGAATGCGCGCCGCGTCGGCATCTGCCGGGAAGGCCGGCGCTGAAGGCTCAGCGCGGGAGGGCATGCGGCGATGCGATCGCGGTGTCGAGATCGAGCGCCATCGCCCGGCCATGCGTTTCCCGCGCCAGGAGCACGAATGCCAGCCCGACCAGAATCATGCAAATCGACAGAAACAGAAACGCCGGAAACACTGCGGCTTCCGTCGCCTGCGGGCGCAACACGTTGCTGGTGCCGGCAATCACCGCAAGGCTGAGCGGCCCGAGGATCTTGCCGATGCCGGCCGCGGCGTGGCCGAGACCCGACGCCCGCGCGCCCAGCCGGACCCCATACTGCTCGATCGTATAGGGGGTAATGTTGCTGAGCCCGCCATCGACAAAAAAGGCGGAGACGGCGACGAGGATCACAAACATCGGCAAGCCGCCGACGACGAGCGCGTGGAAATAGCCGGCGAAGGCGAGCGCGATCGCTGCCGCAAACGAAGCGGCGATGCCGAGATTGCGCCGACCGAAACGCTGCGCGATCAGCGCGGCGAAGAGCCGGCCGACAATCGCGCAGAGCGAGACGTAGACGAAATATTTGGCTGCCTCCGCCACTGATCGGTGCAAGGCGAGCGCGATGATGGTCGGGCCCCACAAGAGATAGCCGAAAGCCGCCGTTGTCGATCCACCCCAGATCAGGATCGTCTGCCAGAACAGCCGCGGATCGGCATAGAGCTCGGCGAGGCTTGCGCGCGGCGGCCTGGTCGGTAGCGCCGTCGGCAGCAGGATGCGTTCAGGCGGCAGGCCGAGTTGCCGGGCGACCGTCGCGCGAGCCGTGTCGCGACGCCCTTTGGCGAGCAGCCAGCGCGCCGATTCCGGGACCCAGAGCCACACCGCGATCCCGATCAGGATCGGCAACAGACCGAACATCGCGATGCCGCGCCAGCCGAGCGCGTGCAGCAGCGCGTGCGACGTCAGCGACGCGCTGAGCGGGCCGAGGCTCGCCGCGGCGACAAACAGGCTCGTCAGACCGCTGCGCCAGCGGGTCGGCGTCAGCTCGACAACGATGGTCAGCGCCGGAGTGATCGCGGCGGCGAGACCAAAACCGACCAGAAATCGCAAGATCGCCAGCGCAACAAGGGCGCCGTTGGGCAGGAAACCGATCAGTCCGCCGGCGATCCCGCAGATCAGCGTGCCGGTTACGGTCTGCAGCCGGCGTCCGAACACGTCGCTGAGCGAGCCCCACAGGAGGGCGCCGACAATGGCGCCAACCCCGCTGCCATAAAGGATCAGCGCTGCCTGGCCATAGGTCAGGTGCCAGCCCGGCCCGATCACCGCCAGGATGAAGGCGATCAAAAAGAAGTCGAAAAAATCGAGGATATAGACGCCCGCAAGGAGACCAAAGCTCGTCCAATAGCGCCGATTGAGTGGGGCGCGGTCGAGGGCGGCGAGCAGATCCCCGGGTGCAGCCGTCGCCATCACGCAATCCCCGGAGGCTGCTGCCGATGACGGTTCGTCGCCATCTCCGGCAGCGCCCGGCTGCGTCCTCCGAGGCTGGTGGCGCCGGGATCGAGGCGCCGCGCCGCGTTCAATGGGCGCCGGTCTTGACCGCCGGTCCCGGCTGCGACTGCGGCCCATCGGCGCCGAGGCTCATCACCCGGCCATGGGTCTCGACCCCGAGGATCAGAAAGGACAAGCCGACCAGCAGCATGCAAAAGGCGAGGAACAAAAACGCCGGAAATATCGCCGATTCGGTGGCGCCGGGCGAGACGAGATTGCTGGTGCCGGCGATCAGCGCCAAGCTCAGCGGCCCCAAGATCTTGCCGACACCGTTGGCGGTCTGCCCCAGCCCCGAGGAGCGCGCGCCCAAAGCGACGCCATAGCTCTCGACAGTGTATGGCGCGAGGC
>JBOHME010000226.1:0-2411 GCA_050729795.1 Allostellaceae bacterium
TCATAGCTCTCGCCGGGCTGCAACACGCGGCTGTAGACGATGGCGTTGCCGGCATTGCGCACCTCGATCCAGCTGGCGGCGGTGGCGCGGATGACGATTTGCGGCGGCGGGCTTGTCGAACCCGACCCGATCGCCGCCGGTTGCGGCGGCGGAGCGGCATGGGCAGCAGTCGCCGGCACCCCTTTCTGCTGTTCCGTCAGGACCGCGCTTTTGGGGGCCGAGGCCAAGGCGCCGGCCGCTCCCCTCTTCGCGCTGCTGGCTGGCGGCGTTGCCGCCGCAGGGGGCTTTGGCGCCGCCGCTATTATGGGGTGCTTTGTGACAGCAGGGACAGGATGGGGCGGCGGCCGCAGCAAGGCGAACGGCACTTCGCTCGCACGCTGCGGCACCGCGCGATGCCGGGCCGACATGGCGTACCAGGCGCCATAGCCGCACAGTGCCAGGATCAGCCCCGCCAGAACCGTGCGTCCGCCCGGCACGCTGCCGGCGCGCAGCGGGACCGGGAAGGAAAGGTTCGGCCTGGCCTCAAGACCCTCGGTCTCGCGCTTGAACCGGCGCACGACCTCGCCGCTGTCGAGGCCCAGATAGGTCCCATAGGCGCGCAGAAACCCGATGGCGTAAGTGCGGCCAGGCAGCTCGCCCGGCCGACCTTCCTCCAGCGCGGCGAGAAAGCCGGGCTTGATCTTCAGCGCCGCAGCAACCTCGTCGAGATCGAGGCCAAGCGCCGCCCGGCGCTGCCGCAGGGTGTCACCGATCGCGTGCGGATCGGGCGACCGCCGGCTGCCGTCCGCCAGTTCCTCGGTGAGTGGGGGCTTGCTGCGCAATAGCGGCAAAGGATGAACCCGGTTCGCGCGCCAGTCTAGGAGGTTCGGCGCCCCCTGCGCAATCGTACAGCGACGATTGCGGAGGGGCTCACAGCGCGACCGCGTGGTCGCGGGCGTAGGCTTCGAGCCAAGGTCTCAAGGAGTGGTCCGGCCGCTCTCCGATCTCGCCGAGATAGCGGGCCGCATCGGCGGCATCGAGGCTGCGGATCATCGCTTTCAGCGGCCCGATCGCCGCAGCGGTCATCGACAGAGTACGAAAGCCGAGCGCAATCAATGCCATCGCCTCGACCGGCTCGCCCGCCATCTCACCGCACATGCTGAGCGGCACACCGGCCTCGCGGGTGCGGCCGACGACCGCGCGAAACAGCGCGACCATCGGTGCCGACAGGGTATCGTAGCGGTCGGCGAGGCGGGGGTTGCCGCGATCGCAGGCGAACAGAAACTGCATCAGATCATTGCTGCCGACCGACAGAAAATCGACCCGCCGGCACAGCGCCGGCAGTTGCCAGACCAGCGCAGGCACTTCCAGCATGGCCCCGATCTTGACCGATCGCGGCGGCGGGCGGCCTTCACGCCGGGCGCGTGCCAGTTCCAACTCGAGCATCGCGCGGGCACGCTCCCATTCGGCAATCTCGGCGACCATCGGAAACTTGACATAGAGCGCCTGCCCTGCCGCCGCACGGACCAGCGCGCGCAATTGCCGGCGCAGCATCGCCGGGCGATCAAGGCCGATGCGGATTGCCCGCCAGCCCATCGCGGGATTGTCTTCGGCCGCATGGGCGACATAGGGAAGCACCTTGTCGCCGCCGATATCGAGGGTGCGAAAGATCACCGGGCGGCCTGCGGCATGCTCGTACACGGTGCGGTAAAGCTCGGTCTGCTCCTCCACATCGGGAAAGGTGTTGCGCGCCATAAACGGCAACTCGGTGCGAAACAGGCCGATCCCCTCGGCCCCGGTGGCGGCGATCTGCGGCAGATCAAAGAGCAGCCCGGCATTCAACAGCAGCCGGATCTCGATCCCGTCGCGGGTCACTGCGGGTGCCGAGCGCAGCGCCTCGGAGAGCGCCCGTCGGCGGCTGCGCGACCCCATCGTTGCCGCCACGGATTGCTGGAGATGCTTGTTTGGCCGGATCAGAACCTGGGCGTGGTCGGCGTCGAGGATGACGAGATCGCCCGCCTCGATGCGGCTGGTCGCTTCGCCCACCCGCCCGAGAACAGGGATGTTCAGAGCCCGCGCGACAATCGCGACATGGGCGGTTGGCGACCCCTCTTCGAGCACGAGGCCAAGGATACGCTGGTGGACATAATCCATCAGCTCGGCCGGCCCCATCGCGCGCGCGACGAGGATGAACTCGGAGGGAAGCTCCGGACGGACCGACTCCGCCCCGCCGTCCGCGAGGTGCTGCTGCAGGCGATTGGCCAGATCCTCGAGATCGAGGAGACGCTCGCGCAGATAGGGATCGTTCGCTTGCATCATGCGGGCGCGGGTATCGTCATGCACCCTTTGCACCGCCGCCTCGGCGGTCAGCCCGCTCTTGATGGCATCGGCGATGCGCGCCATCCAGCCGCGGTCGGCGGCAAACATGCGAT
>JBOHME010000227.1:0-2400 GCA_050729795.1 Allostellaceae bacterium
CCTCGTCGCCGGGCCCGGCCAGGCATTGCAATGCGCAGTAGAGCCCGCCCTGAGCGCCGGGTGTCAGGGTGACGTTGTCCGCGGTGCAGGGCTTGCCGGTGCGCCGGCTGACGCGTCCAGCGACCGCTTCGCGCAGCTTTGGCAAGCCGATGATCGGGGCGTAGCCGGTGCGGCCGCAGCGCAACGCGGCGATCGTCGCTTCGATGACCGGGGCTGGTGCTGCCTGATCGGGATCGCCGACGGTCAGAGAAATCACGTCGTGGCCGAGCTCGCGCAGCCGCGCCGCCTCTCGGGCAATCCCCCAGGCGCCAGCCCCCCTGCCGGCAACGCGATCGATGCGTGGCGAGAAGCGCATGCCGGCCTCAATAGCCGACCGCGGCGCCGTCGGGACGGCGATCGTCGTTGGCGCCCAGCAATCGCCCATTCGAGATCGCGATCAGCTCAGTCGCACCCCAGGGATGCTGTGCGGCGAGGTCGAAGCCGAGGCGTTCGAGAGCGGTGATGGTGGCCGGCGACAGGCCGGAGCGTTCATAGAACACGCGGTTTGGCAGCCCCTGGTAATGCAGGCGGGGCGCATCGACCGCTTGCTGCGGGCCCATGCCGTAATCGATCATGTTCATGATCGTTTCGAGCACCGTCGTGATGATGCGCGAGCCACCGGGGCTGCCGAGAACGAGAACTACCTTCCCATCTTTCTCGACCAGGGTCGGCGCCATCGAGGACAGCGGCCGTTTGCCGGGTGCGATCGCATTGGCAGCACCCTGCACCAGCCCATAGAGGTTCGGCACCCCCGGCTTCGCGGTAAAATCGTCCATCTCGTTGTTCAGAAAAAACCCGGTGCCGGGTGCCATGACAGCGGCGCCGAAATAGCCGTTGATCGTGTAGGTCACCGCGACCGCATTGCCGGCACCATCGACGACCGAGTAGCTCGTTGTCTCGGCCTGCTCGCGCGGCGCCCGGGGCAGCGATGTCGGGGCCGTTGCGCCGGCCTCGATCGCCGCCCGCACCCCCGCGGCGTAGCCCTTCGACAGAAGGCGGTCGAGCGGGTTCGCGACAAAGGCCGGGTCGCCGAGATCGGTGTTGCGATCGTCATAGGCCCGCCGCATCGCCGCCACCATCAGCTCGACCGAGCGCGGCGAGCGGAAGCCCAGCGCCTTCATGTTACAGCCTTCGAGGATGTTCAGGATCTCGCAGATTGTCGCCCCGCCCGAGCTCGGCGGCGGCGCCGACACGACCTGATAGCCGCGATAGGAGCAGCTGAGCGGTGGACCCTCGGTCACCCGGTAGGCGGCGAAATCCTCTTTGGTGAGGAGACCGCCATGCTGCCGGCTCGCCGCGGAGACCGCGGCCGCGACCGGGCCATGGTAGAACGCATCGGGTCCAGCCTTGGCGATCAGCGCCAGCGTCGCGGCAAGATCCGGTTGCACGAGTTGGTCGCCTGCTGCCAACGCGTCGCCGCGGGGGCGGAGAAAGATCCGGGCGGCTGCGTGATCCTTGGCAAAAAGCGCAGATTTCTGAGCGAGCAGCCGGGCATCGCCGGGGCTCAGCGCAAAACCGTAACGGGCCAGCGCGATCGCCGGCGCCATGACCGCGGCGCGTGGCAGGCCGCCATATTCGGCAAGCGCCCGATCGAGCCCGAGCACGGTCCCCGGCACGCCGATCGCGCGCCAGCCATAGCGGCTCAGCTCGGCGATCGGATGGCCGGCGGCATCGAGATACATGTCGGCTCGCGCCGCTGCGGGCGCGGTTTCGCGAAAATCGATAAAGCTTTCGCGCCCATCGGCCAGGTGCAAGGTCATAAACCCGCCGCCGCCGATATTGCCGCAGCAAGGCTCGACGACGGCGAGCGCGTAGCCGACCGCGACCGCGGCGTCGATCGCATTGCCGCCGGCGGCGAGAATCCCGGCGCCGACCGCCGAGGCGATGTGCTGCGAGGTCACGACCATGCCATGCCGGGCCTCGACCGCCTGCGCCCGGCCACCGGCGCGGGCAATGCCGGGAGCTGCGACGACGAGCGCCAGGACCGCCGCGGCCGCCAGGCGGCGGGTCATCCGCTGCGCGCCAGGGCTTCCCGATCGTAGCCGGCGACCCGCTTATAGGCGTTCGATATCGCGATCAGCTCGTCGCGGCTGATCACCATGTCGATATCGCTGAAGGGCTGATCGCCGGTGCGCAGATAGACCTCGCGCAGGATCGCGTCGGGCGGGTTGGTGCGGTTGGTCAGCACGATTTTGCTGGTGGCCTCGCGCCGCCGGTCGTCATAGGCGTCGAGGGCGGCGACCGGATCCTCCCACTGCGCCAGACAGTCGGCGAGCGTGCGGGCGTCGATAATCGCCTGCCCGGCGCCGTTCGAGCCGCGCGGCACCATCGGATGGGCGGCGTCGCCCAACAGCGTGACCC
>JBOHME010000228.1:0-2350 GCA_050729795.1 Allostellaceae bacterium
CTACCCGCTGGTGCTGATGCTCGAACCGCTGTTCCGCTGCAATCTTGCCTGCCCCGGCTGTGGCAAGATCGACTATCCGGACGCGATCTTGAACCAGCGGCTGAGCGTCGCCGAATGCCTCGAAGCGGTCGATGAATGCGGCGCGCCGATTGTCGTGCTGGCCGGCGGCGAGCCGCTCCTGCACCGCGAGATCGGTGCCATCGTCGAGGGGATCATCGCCCGCCGAAAGTTCGTCTATCTGTGCACCAACGCGCTCTTGCTCGAAAAGCGGCTCGATCAGTTACGACCCGACCCTTATTTCGCCTGGACCGTGCATCTCGATGGCGATCGCGAGGAGCACGACCGGGCGGTCGGTCAGGACGGGATCTACGACCGGGCGGTGGCCGCGATCGCGCGGGCCAAGGCGGCGGGCTTTCGCGTCAACATCAACAGCACGCTGTTCGACACCGCCGAGCCCGAACGGATCGCCCGGTTCTTCGATCGGGTCAGCGAGATGGGGATCGACGGGATCACGGTATCGCCCGGCTATGCCTATGAGCGCGCCCCCGACCAGCAGCATTTTCTTAACCGGCAGCGCACCAAGGAGTTGTTTCGCGGCATCTTCGCCCGCCGCAGCCGGCGCTGGTCGTTCAATCAGTCGAGCCTGTTTCTCGACTTCCTGGCCGGCAACCAGTCCTACCGCTGCACCCCATGGGGCAACCCGACCCGCAACTTCTTTGGCTGGCAGCGGCCGTGCTACCTGCTTGGCGAGGGCTACGCCAAATCCTTCAAGGAGCTTATGGAGGAGACCAACTGGGACGCCTATGGCACCGGCAATTACGAAAAATGCGCGCAATGCATGGTGCACAGCGGCTACGAGGCGACCGCGGTCGTGGATTCGGTGCGCCACCCGCTGAAGGCGGCGGCGGTGGCCCTGCGCGGGGTGCGCACCACCGGCATGATGGCCCCGGAAATCCCGCTCGACCGGCAGCGCCCGGCCGAATACGTGATGTCGCGCCATGTTGCCGAGACAATGGCGCGGCTAGGTCGCGCCGGTCAGCCGGCGGAGCGCCCGGGCCGGCCCCACTAGAGCGGCGAGCGCCGCGCGGGTCTCGCGCGCAACACCGAAGAGCGGTCTGATCTGGCGCGGGTGGCGCATTAGCGAAGCGATCACCGCCGACAAATCTGCGGTCCCGTTTGCGGTAAGCGGCAAGAGTGCCGCGGGTGGCAGGTCGCGCGACGCCGGGTCGGCGATCGCGCGGATAACCGCAAAGGTGATGCCGGCCCGGCATGCGCCGGCGGCAACGAGGTCGCTTTCGAGATCGACGGCGAGCCCGCCGGTCAGCTGCCGTGCCTGGCGTTTTGCGCCGCCGGTGGCCAGCACCTTTGGCGCCCCCAGCACCGGACCCTCTTGTGCCCCAAGCTCATCCGCGAGGTCCGCGATGTCGCGGCAAAATGGCTCCGGCGCGCGCCAACTGCTACGAGCGGCGACCACTTCGGTCGACATCACCACATCGCCGGCCCGCAGCAACGGCGCCAAGGCACCGGCAATCCCGAAGCTGACCAGGCAATCGGCGTCGGTGCTGGCACGGGCGATCAGCGCCGCGGTCTGCGCCCGATCGCCGGCGCCGACAACGGCGCGCAGTCCCGACCGCCGCGCGAGCCTCGCCTCGGCGGCGAGCCCGCAGATGCAGACGAGCCTCACCCGGCGAGCCTGCGCCGCGCGACCGGGCGATACCAGCCCCGCCGCCCCAAGATCAAACCCCGTCGCTCAAATCCGGTAACTGAAATCCGGTAACTCAAATGCCGAGCCGCTCGGCGCGAAAGCCGTTTGCCACGAGCCGGCGATACCGGGCCAAGGCCCATAACGGGAAATAGCTGCAATATCCGTGATAGCGCAGAAAGAAGACGCGCGGGAACCCGACCGCGGTAAACCAGGGCTCGTCCCACCGGCCGTTCTGGTCCTGCGCGTCGATCAGAAAGCCGACCCCGCGACGCACCGCCGGGTTCGGCCCCTCGCCGGCGGCCATCAGCCCGAGCAACGCCCAGGCGGTCTGCGACGGCGTGCTATAAGCGGCGCTGCCATGCGGCTGGCCCGGCCAGTAGGATTCTTCGCATTCGCCCCACCCGCCATCGCTGCGCTGCCGGTCGAGCAGCCAGCCGACGGCACGGCGGATCGCCGGGTCCCCTGGGTCGATGCCGGCTGCGCTGAGCCCCGCCAGAACCGACCAGGTGCCATAGATGTAATTGGTGCCCCAGCGTCCGAACCAGCTGCCGTCCGGCTCCTGCTCGCGGCGCAAAAAGGCGATCGCCGCTGCGACCGCAGGACGGGTCCGCTCAGCGCCGAGCTGGGCGAGCAACCCGAGGCAAC
>JBOHME010000229.1:0-2338 GCA_050729795.1 Allostellaceae bacterium
GTGTCGGCAAGTGCCTGCGCGGCGGCGGCGAGCGTCGCCAGCGCGTCGCCGCGGCGGACGAGGACGACAACGGCCGCCGCCACGACCGCGGCGGCGGCGACAACCGCTGCCGCCGGCGGCAGTTTTCCCCACAGGGCAAGAACCGCGAGAAGGGCGAGGCTCGGCAGCGCCGCGCAGAGGACGCCCAACGCCGCGCGTCCACGCAACGGCCCGCTCCCGGCCGTTGGCGGCACCGCCGCGGGGGTCCGGCTCAGCCGATCGCGTCGTGCGCCGAGAGAGCCGCGAGATTGACGAGATCGGAGACCGTCGCCCCCATGCTGACAATCTGCACCGGGCGCGATAGACCGATCAGCAGCGGTCCGACCGAGGTCCCGCCGCCCAGTTGCGGCAGCAGCTTGGCCGCGATGTTGGCGCTGTGCAATTCGGGCATGATCAGGATGTTGGCCGGGCCACCGAGCCGGCAGAACGGATAGAGCTGGCGCATCAGCCGCTGATCGAGCGCGACATCGGCGCTCATCTCGCCGTCATATTCGAAATCGACACCGCGCCGATCCAGGAGCGCCACGGCTTCGCGCACGCGCTCGGCATCCCTGCCCGCCGGGTTGCCAAAGTTGGAATAGGACAGCAGCGCGACGCGCGGCGCGAGACCGAACTGCTGCGCTTTCGCCGCCGCCTGCACCGCGATCTCGGCGAGCTGCGCCGAACTCGGCACCTCGTGGACCAGCGTGTCGGCGAGCAGCACCGTGCGCTCGCGGGCGAGCAGCAGGGTGAGGCCAAACATCACCGAACCCGGATCGACCGCGATCACCGACGAGATCGCTTCCAGCACATCAAAGGAATTGCGCGTCAGCCCGGTCACCATCGCGTCGGCGTCGCCGCAGGCGACCATGCAGGCGGCAAAGACGTTGCGGTCCTGGTTCACCAGGCGCTGGCAGTCGCGGTACAGCATCCCCTGGCGCTGGCAGCGCTCGTAAAGGTAATCGGTATAGCGCTTGTTGTGCGTTGACAGCCGCGCGTTGTGGATTTCGAGACCGGCGTGATCACTGAGACCGGTCGCCGCCATTGTCGTCTGAATGCGCTCCTCGCGTCCCACCAGAACGGGCGTGCCGTAGCCGCTGCCGGCATAGAGCAGCGCGGCGCGGATCGTCTTTTCCTCCTCGCCCTCGGCAAAGACGACGCGCTTTGGATAGGCGCGCACCCGCTCAAAGATCAGTTCGAGACCGGCCGCGGTCGGGTCGAGACGGCCGCGCAGGCTGCGCTGGTACGCCCCCATGTCGAGGATCGGCTTGCGCGCCACGCCCGAATCCATCGCCGCCCTGGCCACCGCCGCAGGCACCGCCCAGATGAGCCGCGGATCAAACGGCGCCGGGATGATGTAATCGGAGCCATAGGTCAGCCGCTCGCCGGAATAGGCGGCGGCGACCTCGTCCGGCACGTCCTCGCGCGCGAGGCTCGCCAGCGCTTCGGCGGCGGCAATCTTCATCGCGTCGTTGATGGTCGAGGCGTGCACGTCGAGCGCCCCGCGGAAAATGTAGGGGAAACCGAGCACATTGTTGACCTGGTTCGGATAATCCGAGCGCCCGGTGGCGATGATCGCATCCGGACGGACCGCGCGCACGGCTTCCGGGGTGATCTCGGGATCGGGGTTGGCCATGGCAAAGACGATCGGCTTTTGCGCCATCGAACGCACCATCGCCTCAGTGACCGCGCCCTTGGCCGACAATCCGAAAAACACGTCGGCCCCTTCGAGTGCCTCGGCCAAGGTGCGCGCTCGCGTCTCGACCGCGTGCGCCGATTTCCACTGGTTCATCCCCTCGGTCCGGCCGTGGTAGACGACCCCGCGGGTGTCGCACAGGATGACGTTCCCCGCGGGCAGCCCCATCCCCTTCAGCAGCTCGACGCAGGCGATCCCGGCGGCGCCGGCGCCGTTGACGACCATGCGGATCTCCGCGATTGTGCGCCCGGTCAGGTGCAGCGCGTTGATCAGCCCGGCCGCGGCGATGATCGCGGTGCCGTGCTGGTCGTCGTGAAAGACCGGGATGTCGAGGAGTTCGCGCAGCCGCTCCTCGATGACAAAGCATTCCGGCGCCTTGATGTCTTCGAGGTTGATGCCGCCAAAGGCCGGGTGCAGGTAGCGCACGCAATTGACAAAGGCATCGATATCACGGGTGTCGATTTCGAGATCGATCCCGTCGATGTCGGCAAAGCGCTTGAACAGGGCCACCTTGCCTTCCATGACGGGCTTGGCCGCGAGCGCCCCGAGATCGCCGAGCCCCAGGACAGCGGTGCCGTTTGAGATCACCGCGACAAAATTGCCCTTTGAGGTGTAGTCATAGGC
>JBOHME010000230.1:0-2319 GCA_050729795.1 Allostellaceae bacterium
CGCTCGCCCAGGCCGGTGAGGATGGCGTTGAACAGCGGTGCTGGCAGCTTCACCCGCGCGCCCTTGAACAGCGCGCGCAGGTGATCGGCGAACGCCTCGCGCTCCTGCCATGCGCGCTCGCCCGCCGAACGCCGCAACACGCCGAGGATCGCCGCCTGGAGCGCCACGCCCTCCGCCGCCTCGGCGGCACCGGCCGCGCCCTTCTTTTTGCTCGTCCCCAACGCCTTGAAGGCCGAAACCTGCTCCAGCGCCGCGACCCGCTCCGGTGCGATGGCGAAATTCAGCCGCAACGGCCGCTCCACCGTGATGCGCCAATAGCCGAAATCCTCATTGGCGAAGATTTTCGAGGTCCCGCCCTCCGCGCACTCGCCGAACAGTCGGGTGATCTCGTGGATCGCCGTCTCCGGGATCAGGTTGCGCTTGTTGCCGAGCGAGCGCCGCATCTTCTCGAACATCGCGGTCGCGTCGATCAGCTGCACGCGGCCCTTGCGGGCCGGCGATTTCCGGTTGGTAATGATCCAGATATAGGTGCTGATGCCCGTGTTGTAGAAAAGCTGGTCGGGCAGGCCGATGATTGCCTCCAGCCAGTCATTCTCGATGATCCAGCGCCTGATCTCGCTCTCGCCGGAGCCCGCGCCGCCGGTGAAAAGAGGAGAACCGTTCAGCACCACGGCGAGGCGCGAGGGTCGCCCGTCCTGGTGGAACTTGCCGATCATGTGCTGGACGAAAAGGAGGGAACCATCCGAGACGCGGGGCAGCCCGGCGCCAAAGCGGCCGGCAAAGCCGCGCTTCTCGTGCTCCTCGGTGATCTCGCGCTCGACCTTCTTCCAATCGACACCAAAGGGCGGGTTGGACAGGCAGTAGTCGAAGGTTTTTGCTTCCTGCCCGTCTTCGGTGAAGGAATTGCCGAAGGCGATGCCGGCCGGGTCCTGCCCCTTGATCAGCAGGTCGGATTTGCAGATGGCGTAGCTCTCCGGGTTCAACTCCTGCCCAAAGGCGACCAGCCTGGCCTCGGGGTTCAGCTCGCGCAGATACTCCTCGGCCACCGACAGCATGCCCCCCGTTCCGCAGGCCGGGTCATACAACGTGCGGATCACGCCGCGTTGGGCCAGCGCTGCGGTGTCCTCGGTCAGCAGCAGATTGACCATCAGGCGGATCACCTCGCGCGGGGTGAAATGCTCGCCCGCCGTCTCGTTCGAGGCTTCCGAGAAGCGGCGGATCAGCTCCTCGAAGATGGTGCCCATGGCGAGGTTGGAGACGCGCTCGGGGTGCAGGTCGATCTCGGCGAATTTCTGCACGATGAGATAGAGCAGGTTGGACCGCTCCAGCCGCGCGATCTGCGTCGGCAGGTCGAAATGATGGACAAAGATGTCCTGGATGTTGGCCGAGAAGCCGTTCAGACAGGCGCGCAGATTGGCCTCGATCCCGGCGGGGTCGGCGCGCAGCAGGGCGAAAGTGAAGCGCGCGGCATTGTGGAAGCCCTGACCGGCGGCGCGGTTGAGCAGGGCCTCGCGCATCACGGGGTCGGCCTTGGCGGGCAGTGTCTTGGCCGCCTTCAGCACCGCGTCCCTGGTCGGCTCCAGCAGGCAATCGAGCCGGCGCAGCACGGTAAAGGGCAGAATCACCTTGCCATAGTCAGCCGCCTTGTAGTCGCCGCGCAGCAGCTCCGCGATCGACCAGATGAAGGAGACAATACCCGAATGTCCGTTCAAGCCCGCTTCCTCCCGTTTCTCATCGCCGCCGCGCAGCCTCTTCACCGGGCCGCGGCCGCCGCCAGCTTCCGGTCGAGCGTGACCAACTCGCCGCCCAGCGCGCGGGCGAGCCACAGATAGCTCGCGTCATAGGCGGTCAAACCCGTCGCCTCGGCCAGGTCAAGCGCGGCCCCGTGATCGACCGCGACCGTCTCCACCGCCAACCGGTCGGCCAGCCGGAAGGCGGCGCGCAGCCTATCTCGTTGCGCGGGATGGCGGCGCATCTTGGTGAGGCAGACATTGGCCAGTTCGAAGCCGATCAGGGAAGGCGCGGCCAAGCGGGCACCCTCCAGGCTTGCGGCGATGGCCTCGGCCTCCGGCTCCGCGAACAGCAGTGCGGCGAGTGCCGAGGCGTCCACGACCTTAACGCCGTTCACGGTCGCCCCGGACGATGGCGGCGGACTCGGCCGGCGTGCGCAACCCGAGGCGGCGGACTTCCGCCAGCAACTCGGCCGGACTCAGTTCGCTTTCGGGCCGGACCGCCTCCTCGATGATGGCGAGCAGTTCGCCTTGCAGGGACCGGTGATGCCGCTCCGCCCGCCGTCGCAGGCGCCGGACCACCTCATCC
>JBOHME010000231.1:0-2317 GCA_050729795.1 Allostellaceae bacterium
GAGGTTCGGAAACAAAGCCGGTGTCTGGAATTTCCGACAAATGCCGAGCCGCGCACGGCGCGCCACCGGAAAGCGGGTAATGTCGATGTCCCTGAACCGGATCCGCCCGGACGATGGCATGAGATGACCTGAGACCATGCTGATGAAGGTGGTCTTGCCGGCACCATTCGGGCCGATCACACAGCGGAGCGCGCCCGTCGGCAACTCGAAGTCGATCCCGTCATTGGCGAGCAGCCCTCCGAAGCGCTTGGTCAGGCCCGCCGTGGAAAGTATGCTGGCCACGTCACGCCTCCTCCCTTCGCCGCGCGAGCTGCGCCAGGGCGCCGGCCACTCCTCCCTTGAAAAAAAGGATCACCAGAATGAACACGATTCCGACCGCGAGCTCCCAGTAATCCGGAATGATCGCGCTCAGCAAATTGGACGCTGCCGCCACCACCATCGCGCCGAGCAGCCCGCCGATCAGCGAGCCGCGCCCGCCCAGCGCGACCCAGACCACCACCTCGGTCGAAAACTCCACGGAGCCGAGGGAGGGCGAGACGAAACCGGCATCGCTCGCGTAAAGCGCCCCGGCAAGTGCGGCCAGCGCGCCCGAGAGCGCGAAAGCGGCCGTCTTGTAGAGATACGTGCGGTAACCAAGCGAAATCGCCCGGTCCTCGTTCTCCCGGATGCCGATCAGGATCTTTCCGAACCGGCCCAGGCGCAACCGGCGCAGAACAAAATAAACGATCACCACAACGGCGAGCACGAAGAAGTACATCGCGGCGTCGCCATTGAGCGGGAGCAGCCGGCCGCCCGGCAGGGCGAGAGAAATGCGCTTGACGAACATGCCGTTGAAGCCGCCGGTGATCTGTGACTGGCTGTTCGCGATCTGCTCCGTCATGATCGACAGGGCCAAAGTGACCAGGACGAAATACATGTCGCGCACGCCGGCGCTGAACAGGAAATAGCCACACGCGGCCGCCAGCGCTCCGCCCACCACGACGGCCCCAAGCAACCCGGCATAGGTGGGATCCATCGGTCCGCCGTGGCTGAGGGCGAGGCCGATCGTGTAGGCGCCGACCGCGAAGAACGCGGCCTGTCCAAAGCTGAGAATTCCGGCGAAGCCCCAGATCAGCACGAGCGACATCGCGAGGACGCCGTAGAGCATGTACTGAGGCAGCACGTAGACAAGATAGCCGCCGGTGACCAGGGGCACCACCGCCAGCAGAACGAAAACCACGGCGGCGATGTGCTCTTCGGACCATCCCCATGTCCGACGGCGTGACATGACGGTAGTACTCACCGTGCGGCCAGCACCCCGGAGGGACGGAAGCGCAGGACCAGGATCGCCAGCGCGAACACGACGGTCTGCGCAACGACCTGGCTGGTCCCGAGTGAGATGATCGTCTTCGATCCGCCGACCAGGAAGCTGCCGACCAGCGTGCCGGCAAACAACTGGCCGACGCCGCCCACGATAACCACGAAAAAGGCGCGGATGAGATAGATGTTGCCGATATCGGGCTGAACACTGATCAACGGGCTGAGCAGCGCTCCGGCAAGCCCGGCGAGGACAGCACCCGCCGTGAATACCAGCTTATAGTGATGGCCGACATTGAGGCCGAGCAGACTCGCCATTTCGCGATGCTGCACCAGCGCGCGGATCTTGATGCCGAGAGCGGTACGATGGATCGTCAGGGCGACCGCGCCGAGCAGCACCAGCGAGATCACGGAGATGACGCTTTGATAGGCGGGCAGGGCGAAGGCTCCGGCGGTCCAGGCGCCCGGAAGCGGGTTGGCGACACTCTTGATGTTGGCGCCGAACAGGATCTTGATCACCTCGGTCGTGACCAGGAAAAACCCCCAGGTCAGCAGCAGCGTGTCGAGCGGCTTGTCATAGAAGTGTCGCACGATCACATGCTCGAACACGAGGCCGATCACCCCGACGCCGATTGCGGCCAGCACCACCGCGGGGGCAAAGGGCACGCCGTATCCGGTCGCGAGCCAGGTGAAATAGGCACCGAGCGTGATCAGGGCGCCGTGGCCCATGTTGATGACGCCGATCAGCCCATAGATTACGGCGAGGCCGAGGGTCGCCAGCACGAGCGTCAGGGTGAGCAGCACTGCGTCCGTCGCCACGCTCAGCGCAATACTCACGAGGCCGTCTCCCGCGGCTTGCGGCGCGGCGCCAAGGGGCGAGAGGGCAGCGGGCGCGGCGCCGCGGCGGCCGCGCCCGGGGGCCCGATCCGAGCCGCTCGCAAAGTGACTATCGGTGCAACGGCTCGGCTGCCGGACCGGTCCCCATCAGAGCGGCAGCTTCGTGCAGCGCGCCGCCCGGAGC
>JBOHME010000232.1:0-2286 GCA_050729795.1 Allostellaceae bacterium
GGCACGCACGGCGCGGTACTCGGGAAGGTAGCGGCCCGCCTGCCGCATCAGCCACCACGGCGGCCGGGCAAGCGTTTCGCCAGCCAGCGCGCGGACCAGCGGCTTGACGGCCGGCGTCCGGGTGCAGGGCAGGTTTACCCCCGTCATTCGGCTCCTCTCCCTCCACTTCCTCTATTATGCTAAATGGATGTAGTGGATAGTGGTTGCCTGTGAAAACTGTGGATTACCACTCATTCAGGGTGTTTTCCCACTTCTCGAGTGACCGGCCGACGAGGGCTGTCGCGGTGGAGGGATCACGGGATTTCTGCCGGAACCCGAGAGGTTGCGCGAGCTGATCATGTCTGGGAAAACGGGGACGGTCGGCAGTCGGGACAGGGTTTTCCCGGCTTTTTGCGGCCATGGATAAAAGCAGTCGCAGGCTCGCAAACCTGTGTTTTGACAAGAGGGAAGCGGGGAAGCTTTGCCCGTGGCGAACGATACCGGCTGGTTTTCCCCGCTGTCTGGCAGTTTATGCACTTCGGGTCCGGGATGGATGACGGCATGGCGGCAATGCGTTTTCACCTGCATCTCGTTTCCGACTCGACCGGGGAAACCGTGCAGACGATGGCGCGCGCCTGCCTGGCGCAGTTTGAAGACGCGCAGCCGGTCGAGCACGTCTGGAGCATGGTGAGCAAACGCAGCCAGATCGAGCGGGTGATCGCCGGGGTTGAGGCCAATCCCGGGGTCGTCCTGTTCACACTTGTCAACGATACCCTGCGCGACCTGTTGCAGCAGGCCTGCCGGCGGCTGCAAATCCCGGCGATCCCGGTTCTCGATCCGGTAATCGGCGCACTTGCCGCCTATCTCGGGCGCAAGAGCCGCGGCCAGCCGGGCGTGCAGCACCTGCTCACCAATGAGTATTTTGCCCGCATCGACGCGATGACCTTCGCCCTCAATCACGACGACGGGCAGTCGACCTGGGGTCTCGACGAGGCCGACGTGTGCCTTGTCGGCGTCTCACGCACCTCGAAGACCCCGACCTGTCTCTATCTGGCAAATCGCGGCATCAAGGCCGCGAATGTCCCGTTTGTACCCGGCATGACGCTGCCCCCCGAGCTGTTCGACGCTCGCCACCCGTTGATCGTCGGCTTGACCAACGACCCGGAGCGGCTGATCCAACTGCGCCGCAACCGGCTCAACATGTTGCAGCAGGATGTCGGCACCGACTACACGGATCTTGAAGCGGTCAGGGCCGAGGTGCGCGAAGCGCGGCGGACTTTTGCCGGACGGCACTGGCCGGTCATCGATGTGACCCGGCGCTCGATCGAGGAGGCCGCCTCGGCGATCATGCGGATGCTGGCGCGCCGGCATGGCGGCGATGCCTGAGCCGTTGATCCTCGCCTCGGCGAGTCCGGCGCGGGCTCAACTCCTCGCCTCGGCGGGGCTTGATTTTCGGGTCGAAGCCGCGGCGATCGATGAAGCGGCGATCAGGCACGCCTTCAAGGCCGATGGCGCCGGGGCGGCGGAGTGCGCTGCGGCGTTGGCCGAAGCAAAGGCCCGGCGGATCTCCGAGCGCCATCCCGCGGCGCTCGTCATCGGCGCTGATCAGATCCTCGTCTGCGAGGGGGTCTGGTTTGACAAGCCGGCCGATCTCGCCAAAGCCCGCGTCCAGTTGCAGGCCCTGCGCGGAAAAAGCCACGCGCTGATGACCGCGGCTTGCGCCGCCGTTGCCGGCGAGCCGATCTGGCATGGCCTCGCGCAGCCGCGTCTGGCCATGCGTGGATTTGACGACGGTTTTCTCGATGCCTATCTCGCCGCCGAGGGGTCCGCAGTTCTGGGGTCGGTTGGCGCCTACCGGATCGAAGGCCGCGGCGTCCAGTTGTTCGATCGCATCGACGGCGACTTCTTTGCCGTTCTCGGTCTGCCGCTCCTACCCCTCCTCGCATTTCTGCGTGATCGCGGCGTCCTTCCGGTGTGAGGCATCGTCATGGGAATCACCGGCAAGGGGCGTCTCGCGGGCATCATGGGGTGGCCGGTCAGCCATTCCCGCTCGCCGGTCCTGCACGGTTTCTGGATCGACCAGCTTGCCATCGACGGCGTCTATGTGCCGCTCGCGGTGCCGCCGCAGCGGCTCGAACAGGCGTTGCGGGCCCTGCCGGCGCTCGGCTTTCGCGGTGTCAACCTGACCCTCCCGCACAAGGAGGCGGCACTCCTGATCGCCGATCGGGTCGATCCGGTCGCCCGCCGGATCGGCGCCGTCAACACCATCGTCGTCGCCGCGGACGGCAGCCTCGAAGCATTCAACAC
>JBOHME010000233.1:0-2264 GCA_050729795.1 Allostellaceae bacterium
AGCATGCGCTCGCCAAGCTGACCTTTCTTGACGTTGACGTGCAGCTTGAACCAGCCGTTGATCAATACCAGCGTCAAGAAAATGACGCACAGCAGGACCAGGTAGGGGACCTGGTTCAGCTCCAGCCCAAGAAACGACTGTGGAAAATGTTTTCCGGATATCGCTCGATTGATAATGATTTTTGGCAGATCGAGCGAGTAGTAGAAGAACGGAAACGAGAGCAGCGTCATCACGACGACGTAAATCTGCTCGCGCCAGCTGTAGCGCATGATAAAGCCGTAGACCGACGGTTCGAGCCCGTCATTCACACCGGCCGGCCGCAGACGGCCGAACAGCTTGGCAAACGGCAGCCTCGCCGCTAACGCCGAGGCGGCGCTCCTGATACGCGCTAATCCCATGCATCCCTCTGCATCAGTCGGGATCGGACCCGGTGCCTTACGTCTCCGGCACAGCTGTCAGCATAGCGAATCCGGCCGCCGCTCGTCGTCGATGATCGACGCCGGGACATGCCGGAACTTTTGTCGTCACTGCGCGATCTTCTTGCAAGCGCGCGTTGCGTCGCGGGTCGGCGCCCGCCGGGACCGCTTGGCATGGGACGAACATCATGAACGTCGCTGGTTTTCGATCGATCCTGACGGCTACGCTCGGCGCCGCGCTGATCCTGGCGCCGACATTTGCCACCGCTGGTGCGACCGCCGGTGCGACCGCCGGCAATTCCGATGCCGGCCGCAACCTGACGCAACAGGTGCAGCAGGCGCCGATCCAGTTGCCGAGCCTCGCACCCCTCGCCGATCGCGTGCTGCCGGCGGTGGTCAACGTCTCGGTGCAGCTCAACGAGCAGGCGGCGCTCGAAAACGAAGGTGACAGCAGCAGCGCCGACAACGAGAATGGCAACCCTCCGGAAGTGCCCGGCACCGGCACGCCGTTCGACCAGTTTCTCCGCCGCTTCTTTCAGAACCCGCTGCAACAGCCCAACCCTCAAGAAAAGATCGTGGCGCTGGGTTCCGGATTCATCATCGATCCGCGCGGCTATATCGTGACCAACAACCATGTCGTCGCCAATGCCGACAAGGTCACCGTGATCTTTCAGGACCACAGCACGCATCCGGCCAAGGTCGTCGCCCGCGATACCCGCACCGATCTCGCATTGCTGAAGATCGACGCGAAACAGCCGCTGCCCTATGTCACTTGGGGGGACAGCCACGATGTCAAGGTCGGCGACTGGGTGGTCGCGGTCGGCAACCCGTTCGGGCTCGGCGGCACGGTCACCGCCGGGATCGTCTCGGCGCTTGGCCGCAACATCAACGAGGGCCCATACGACGACTTCCTGCAGATCGACGCGCCGATCAATCGCGGCAATTCGGGCGGGCCGACCTTCAATCTCGAAGGCCAGGTGGTCGGCATCAATACCGCGATCTACTCGCCCTCCGGCGGCTCGGTCGGGATCGGCTTCGCCATTCCCTCGAACACCGCCAAATACGTGATCGGCCAGCTCGAAGCGCATCACAAGGTGACCTGGGGCTGGCTCGGCGTCGCAATCCAGCAGGTCACCCCGCCGATCGCCAAGAGCCTCGGGCTCGCAGGGCCGCAGGGCGCGCTGATCGCTTCGATCCAGCCCGACAGCCCGGCCGCGAAAGCCGGGCTCAAACCCGGCGATGTGATCGTCAAGGCGGGCGGCCAGGCGATCCAAGACGTGCACGATCTGCCGCGCCTGGTGGCCGAAACACCGGTCGGCACCAAGTTGTCGCTGACCGTGCTGCGCGACGGCAAGAGCAAAATCATGGTCGCCGATATCGGCGCGATGCCGGCCAACGAGGAAGCCTCGGCCGAGGGGGGCTCGGGCCCACAGCCCGGTGTCGCCGCCAGCGCGCTCGGCATGCAGCTTGTCCCGCTCGATCCGCAACTGCGCAACGAATTGAAGATCGGCAAGGATGTCCATGGGGTGGTCGTGCGGCAGGTTGCCGACAGCAGCCCGGTTGCGGCGCTAGGCGTCGAGGCCGGCGATGTCATCGTCTCGGTCGATCAGAAGCCGGTCACCACCCCGCAGGACGCGGCCGCGGCGCTCAAGCAAGCGGCCAAGCGCGGCAACATCCTGCTGCTGATCGACCGGCACGGCGCGACCCAGTTTGTCGGGCTGTCGATCGGGGGCAACGGCATCGCCGGCAACGGTCCCTGAACCGCTGCATCGCCATTGCCATCGCTTCGCCATTGCCATCGCTTCGCCATTGCCATCGCTTCGCCATTGCCATCGCTTCGCCATTGCC
>JBOHME010000234.1:0-2244 GCA_050729795.1 Allostellaceae bacterium
GGCACAGCCCCGAGGCCTATCGCCAAGGGATCCAGCAGATCCTGCACGCGATCCGGGATGTCCGCGGCGGCGATCGTCGCTACGTCATCTATATCGACAGGCTCTCGCCTTATGATTTTTTTGCCGAACTGAAGACCGCGGCCGGCAGCTTTGTCGGCCGGGAATGGCTGCTCGCCCGCCTCGACGCCTGGCTCCAGGCCGATAGCCGGTGCTTCCTGATCGAGGCCGAGCCGGGCAGCGGCAAAACCGCCTTGGCTGCTGAGTTGGTGCGGCGCAATTCCGGCGGCCGGATTCTCGCCTATCATTTCTGCAATGCGCTGAAGCCCGATACGGTGAACGCGCGGATGTTTGTCCGCTACCTCGCCGCGATGCTGTGCGGCACCGTCTCGGCCTATGCCCACCGGCTGCGGCAGAGCGAGGAGCTGCTCAACGCCCTGCAAAGCAACGATCCGACGACGATGCTGTCGCAGGGCGTGCTGGCGGCACTGCGCCATGTGCCGATGGACGGCGCCCATTACATCATTGTCGACGCCCTCGACGAGGCGGCCGCCGTCGCCGACGGGACCGCGGAGATGTCGATCCCGCAGCTTTTGTCGCAGGCGCTCGGCGATTTCCCGCCCTGGCTCAAGCTCGTCGTCACGACGCGGCGGGACGATCGGATCGTGCCGCGGTTTCAGCAGGCCGAGCGTTGCCTTCTCGGCGCATCGCTCGCCGCGCAGCGGGAGGATCTGCGGCAATATGTGGAGGACCGCATGGCCGACCTGCTGCTGGGCGCCAGGCTCGGAGCCGATGAAGCCGGGCACCGCCGCACCGTCGCGACCATTGCCGAGCGCAGCGCCGGCAATTTTCAGTATGCCGCGACCGTGCTCGACGAGTTGCGCGGCGGCACGCTCGCCGTCGGCGAAATCGATCGTCTGCCCGCCGAACTCGTCGCTCTCTATTACCAGTCTGCCGCCAGGCGCTTTCCCGCCCCGCGCGCCTTTGCGTCCGCGCGGACCATACTCGGTGTCTTGCATGGCGCAAGACAACCGCTGACGCGCTCCCAACTTGCCCTCGTCACCGGCCTCGACCGGGACGAGGAGCTGTTGCCGGCACTCGACGGGCTGAACTGCTTTGTGACCTGGGACACCGGTGCCGGCAACGAGCGCGTCTACCGCCTGGCGCATAAATCGATCGATGATTGGCTCGTCGCACCCCCGCTCGACGCCGACCGGTTCAAGATCGATCCGGTGCAGGGACGCGAGTTGATCCTGCGGCACTGCCGCGGCTGGGCCACGCATCGCGAGCCTTATGCCTTGACCTGGCTGATCGCGCACCTGCTCGAGGCCGGGCTGACCGAGGACGCGCTGGCGGTGATCCGTGGCGGGTTCTTCAGCGAGCGGCGCAGCCATGCCGACCCGCGCCGCGATCTCGACGATACCCGCGCGCTGATCCTGGCGCTGGTCGGCGCCAGGGACGAGCGGGCCATTCTCGAACTGGCGAAAACCGACAATGTCTGGCAGCGGGACGGCGTCGCCGCAGGATTGCAGATGGCCCCGCCGGATGCCGACGCATTCGTCGATCGCGTCGTCGGCGCCCTTCTGGAGGTGAGGAACTGATGCCGTCACAGCAGGGTCGATCGGAAGCGCTGCGCAATGCCCGGTACATCGCCGTTCGCACGGCCGAAGCCAGAGGCCTCACCGACCGCCTGCTGCAAGCCGCGCGCGACCGGACACAGGGCGTCAGACCCCTGACGGTGCCGATCCTCTACCGCTTCTGGCATCGAGAGCGCGAAAAGGGCTGGGATCTGCTGACGCGGATCGGCGAGGACATGATCCGCTTTCCCGGCGTGCCGGACGCTTTTGCCACCGAGACTTTTGCGGCGGTATCGCTGGCGATCCTGAACCGGTGTCGCGACGATCCCGAACAACTGCAGCGGCTGGCGATGATCTGGCGCGGGCAGGTGGAGCGGGTGTTCGGCAGCCCGCTGGCGCGGGTTGTCGGGCATGGCTTTGTATTGCGGCGGTTGGCGAAGCCGGTCACCGCGATCTTGCAGCGTCAGCCCGCCTTCCAGCCGCTCAATTTCAGGGAATTGCGGGTCACCTTCGCCCGTCCCGACGATTTCCGCCAAGCCTGGCATGTCGGACTCGTCTGCCTCGAACAACCGGAGCGCGGCCTCGACCCGGTCGCCGACATCCTGAACCGTAAGGCGCTGCCCTTTGATCTCTATCTGATGCTATTGTGCGAGCGGACATTGATCTATCA
>JBOHME010000235.1:0-2241 GCA_050729795.1 Allostellaceae bacterium
CGCGGCAACCGCGGTCTTGAGTACCTGGAAACTGGACCCTGTCACGCTTGCGATCAGGTCTCGGGCAAAGAAGTCTCTGAACGAGCCTTACGCGAAGTTGGATTGGGACGCTGCGCGGCGAAGCCGACACGGGGATCCGGGCACCCTCGTTCCAGGGCCGCTTTCATGACCGCTCTGCTTTGCCGCCCAAGGCCGCCAGCTTCTTGCTACTCCCCTGGTGTCATTCAAGCTCGCGCTATCGCACTGCGGCGAGCTACACCCGTAACTGTACATTGGGGAAATGTCATGGCGAAAATTGTGGTGGTAACCGGGGCCGGAGCCGGCGTCGGACGCGCGACGGCCCTGGAGTTTGCGCGGCGTGGCTATGACGTGGCGCTGCTGTCGCGCGACCCAGAGCGGCTCGAGGCGCTCGCGACAGCAGTGCGGGCCGTAGGGCGGCGCGCGTTGCCGATTCCCACCGACGTCGCCATGGCTGAACAGGTGGAAGCTGCGGCGGCGCGTGTGGAAGACGAACTCGGTCCGATCGATACTTGGATCAACGTGGCGATGGCAACGGTCTTCGCGCCCGTCTCCGAGCTGACCGCGCAGGAACTGCTGCGTGCGACCCAGGTCACCTATCTGGGTCAGGTCCACGGCATGATGGCGGCACTCAAGCGCATGCGCACTCGTAAGCACGGCAGCATCGTCAACGTCGGTTCGGCGCTCGCCTACCGCTCGGTGCCGCTGCAATCGGCCTATTGCGGCGCCAAGGCCGCGATCCGCGGCTTCACCGATTCGCTGCGCTCCGAGATCATGCATGACCGATTGCATATCCGACTGACGATGGTGCAGTTGCCGGCGCTGAATACGCCGCAGTTCGATTGGGCGCTGAACAAAACGGGTAAAAAGGCGCAGCCGGTACCACCGATATTCGAGCCCGAGGTGGCAGCCAGAGCGATTCACTTCGCGGCGACGCATCGCCGGCGAGAGGTGTGGGTCGGTTACTCGAGCGTGCAGGCCATCATCGCGAATCGGATCGCGCCCGGTCTGCTGGACCGCTACCTGGCAAAGAGGGGCTACAGCGCGCAGCTTTCGAAGACACCGCTGCCGCAGCCTGCGCCGGCGAACCTGTTCCATCCAGTGCCCGGCCATCACAGTGCGCATGGCCGCTTCGACGCCCGGGCATCAGCGACCAGCGTACAGATGTTCACCGACCGCCACCGTCAGGCGGTTGTGCTCGGTGTTGCCGTGGCCGCCGTGCTCGCGCTGCGGGCTCTGTTGCCACGACGTCGGCGGTGACATGCGCTCGCCGGAAAGGAGGGGGGCGCCGAGATGATCGCGACTCTGGAAGAGTTCGCCGTGAGCGGCTACCGCGAGACGGGCGCCTTGGTTTCCAGGCAGCGCCCGATAGACTGGTTGCTGGCTGGATTGAGGCGATGATCCATCCTGTCCGCATCCGGGACCTTTTGGCGGGAGGCATTCACCGAGCGCGGGGTCGCCATGCCGATCCGCGGGGCGGATGCGGGCGATTTCCGCTGCGGTTCCCTGGCCTGCTCACGACGCTCACGACGCTGATTGTCAGCGGTTGCAGCCGCGGCAGCCATCTGAGCTTTCTCGACCCGCAGGGCCCGATCGCGGCGGCTCAGCGCTGGCATTTCTTCGAAGCGATGGCAGTGCTGACGATCTTCGTCGCTCTGCCGATATTCGTCCTCACGCCATGGTTTGCCTGGCGCTACCGCTACGGAGTTGAAAAACCCCGGTACGCGCCGAAATGGGAATATTCGCGACTATTGGAGATCACGGCCTGGGGCGGCCCGGTAGTGATCGTGGTATTGCTCGCGATCATCGTCTGGCGTGACACGCACGCGCTCGATCCTTACAGGCCGCTGGCCCCGGATCAACCCGCACTACGGGTGCAAGTCATCGGTTACGACTGGAAGTGGCTGTTCATCTATCCGGACCAGGGCGTTGCCAGCATCGGCGTGTTGGCACTGCCCGCCGGACGACCGGTGGCGATCCAGCTGACCTCCGCCACGGTCATGCAATCCTTTCTCATTCCGGCGCTCGGCAGCCAGATTTACGCGATGGGCGGCATGGTTACCCAGCTGCATCTCGAGGCCGCAAAGCCCGGGCGCTTCATGGGCGAGAACACGATGTACAACGGCAATGGCTTTCATCAACAGCGGTTCACTGCGGTGGCGATGGCACCGATCGATTTCCAGGCGTGGGTGCGGAAAGCTCGCGCCGATGGCATCCCCCTGA
>JBOHME010000236.1:0-2211 GCA_050729795.1 Allostellaceae bacterium
TCCGTCACCGCCGGCAGCGGTTGGTAAAACACGGCGATCCGTTCGGCGGCGTCGAGCGCGGTTTCGCGGGTTTCGGCGACAACCAGTGCGACCGGCTCGCCGACATAACGCACCTTGCTCCATGCCAGCAGCGGCTGTGGTGCGAAACGAAAAGACTCGCCGGTCTGGGCATTGACCCGCATCGTCGGCTCCAGCGGGTTGAGGCCGTCGGCCCGCACCTCGGCCGCGGTCAGGACCGCGAGCACGCCCGGCATCGCCCGCGCCGCCTCGCAATCATGCGCGACGATCTCGGCATGCGCGTGCGGCGAACGCAAAACGACCGCATGGACGAGATCGGCAAAGACGAGATCGTCGAGATAGCGCCCCCGCCCGGTCAGAAACCGCAGATCCTCGCGCCGCTTGGGTCTGTCGCCGATACCGGACCGAGCCATCTCTCACCCCCTTGCGCTTTCGCTCAAGGCGGCGAGTCATATCATGAAAGAGGCTGTGCGGTTTCTTCGCCGGCGCGATGGACGGCCTTTCTGCGCGATCCTATGATCGTTGAAAACCTGGAACCGGGAGGCAAAGCCGTGCGCACCAGCCAAGATCGCATCCTATCGAGCCATGTCGGCAGCCTGCCGCGCCCCGACGCGCTGATCGCCGCCAACCGCGCCCGCGAAGAGGGGTGGGGCGATGAGGCAGGTTTTCAGGAAACCCTGCGCGCCGCCGTCGCCGAGGTCGTGCGAACGCAGCGCGATCTCGGCATCGCCGTGCCAAACGACGGCGAATATGGCAAGGCGATGAGCCAGCGCGTCAATTACGGCTCGTGGTGGCGCTATTCGTGGCAGCGGCTCGGCGGCATCGAACCCGGCCGGCAAAGCCTCTACGAGATGGAAGCGCGGCGCTCACACCCCGGCGCGGTCGTGCTGACAAGCTTTGGCGATCGCCGCGACCGCGCACGTTTTGCCGCCGCTTATGGCGATCCCGAATCCGGGATCACCACCGGAGCGCGTCCGCCAACCCCGGTCTGCGTCGCGCCGATCCGGTACATCGGCCAGGAAGCGACCCGCACCGACATCGCCAATCTGAAGGCGGCGCTCGCCGCCGCGGAGATCGAGGAAGGGTTTATGACCGCGGTTGCCCCGGCCAGTTGCGCGCGCATCGGCAATACTCATTACAAGAGCGACGAGGAATTCCTCTACGCCTGCGCCGAGGCGATGCGCGAGGAATATCAGGCGATCGTCGAGGCCGGCCTCGTCCTGCAACTCGATGATCCGTGCCTCGCCGAGGGCTGGGATCAGGTCAATCCCGAGCCGAGTGTCGCCGACTACCAGAAACTGGCGACGACCTGGGTTGAAGCGCTCAATCATGCGATCGGCGGGCTGCCACAGGAGCGCATCCGGCTGCATCTGTGCTGGGGCAGCTGGCACGGCCCGCACACGACCGACATCCCGATCCGCGACATCATCGAGGTCGTGCTGAAGGCCGATGTCGGCGCGATCTCGTTCGAGGCCGGCAATGTCCGCCACGAGCACGAGTGGAAAATCTGGCAGGAGGTCAAGCTGCCCGACGACAAGGTGATCCTGCCCGGCGTCGTCAGCCACGCCACCAATGTCGTCGAGCACCCCGAACTGGTCGCCGAACGCATCCTGCGCTTCACCAAT
This sequence comes from Allostellaceae bacterium, assembly GCA_050729795.1. Classification (GTDB taxonomy): domain Bacteria; phylum Pseudomonadota; class Alphaproteobacteria; order ATCC43930; family CGMCC-115725; genus AP-15. The sequence continues at coordinate 1,644 of JBOHME010000236.1, forward strand.
CTGGTCGGACGGGAGCGCGTCATCGCGTCGAGCGATTGCGGACTTGGCGGCCGGGTTCATCCGCAGATCGCCTGGGCCAAGCTGGAAGCCTTGGCCCAGGGTGCCGCGCTCGCCACCCGGCAGTTGTGGCGCTGATCCCCGCGCCGGGCTACCGCGCTTCGGTCCAGCTTTCGGAGAAGGCGAGCGCGCAGGTGCTGAACGGACGCCCCTCGCGCTCCAGCGGCCAGGGCTGGCCCGCTGCGTGCCGGCCGTTGCGGGTCAGCCGCGCGCCCAGCGCCGGGATCAGCAACGTGCACACGCCATAGCGGCGCCCACCCTCGCTCGGCTGGGTATGGATCAACAGCGGCTCGCCGATGTCGTGCCAGGTCAGCGTGATCTCGCCGTCGCGCGCCAAGAGATGTTCGGTCCAGAAATAGCGCGGGTCGCCGGACTTGGTGAATTGCGCGTCGTGCACCGGGATCGTCGTGTCGGCGGTCTCGGCATTCAGCATCCCCTGCACGGTCCCTTGCAGCCAGCGCGCCATCGCGATGTTGTCGGAGTAGATCTGCCAGCGCCCCTCGGTCAGTTC
>JBOHME010000237.1:0-2189 GCA_050729795.1 Allostellaceae bacterium
GTCGTCACCTCCGCCAAAGCGATCGCCAAGAAGCGCGGCATCGCCCGGCAGACGCCGCGTGTGAGCATCACCGTTAGACGCACCGCGCTCGCGAAGCGGCCGCTCGGGCGGATCGAACTCAAACTGTTTGCCGACTGGGCCGACGGTCAACCCGAGACCGAGCTCAATTTCAAATTCTATCGTCAGGCAACGAACAAGATCGTCGGCATCTCGAATGACGCTGCGGCGTTCGTTGGAGGATTCTTCTAAGAGCTCTGTTGAAATCTGAGTGAGTAATGCGGCCCGGGGAGGCGCGGTTTTTTCGGTAGTCCACAGCACCGCAGCCGACCCTGGCCGCTTTGCGGGCACTTACATTACATGATATATATCACTTGGCCTGGCCCAGAATCGAGGCCGCGGTCGCCGAGGCATGCGCGGGCGCATCGGGGCCTCTGCTTGCGCAATTGTCGGCCTTGGAGGAAGCACTCGCGGCACATTCGGGCGGCCCGCAGGCCGGCGCGAGATCGAAGATATGCTTGATCGACCCGTATGGTCGGCCCTCAGCAGCCGACACCTTCACCTATCCGTGGGCGGCGCGCTGGCGCGCAGGTACGCGACCGATGTCAACTCATTCGCATCCGCGCGGGACGACAGTCCCGCGGCACTCCTCGCGCTGACGGAATTGGTGCAACCCGGAGAGCGCATTTTCCTCGCGCAGGTCCCGGACATCGTCATGCCGGGCGGGCTCGTGCCGGTCAAGACGGCCAAGGGCGTGCAAATGATCGCGATGCGAAGCATACGAGCCGCGGGGTCGGATGATGACATGGTGGAGCTCACCGATGCGGACGCGCCGGAGATGTTGGCCCTGGCAACGCTCACCGAGCCGGGACCCTTCCTCGCCCGCACGCATACGATGGGAGCGTTTCGCGGCATCCGGATCGGGGGGCGGCTCGCCGCCATGGCCGGGGAGCGCTTCCGCTTTCCGGGTTACACGGAAGTGAGCGGGGTCTGCACTCACCCTGATTTTCGCGGCCGGGGCCTTGCGCGCCGGCTCTCCGCCGCCGTCGCCGCCCGCATCGAGGCGCGCGGCGAGCGGCCGTTCCTGCATGCATGGAAGGCAAACCGGCCTGCGATTTCCCTGTACGAATCGCTCGGCTTCGAGATCCGCGCCGAGGTCGACATCAGGGTTCTCGAGCGCCCCTAGGCCGATCGGCCAACAAGGTCCGATTCCAGCCAGAACGCGCCTGGACGCTGCGTATATTTTGGCGTGATCGCACACAGCGGGAATCCGAGATGCGCCATGTCACTGCGAGTTGGGTCTACGCCTGCGCCGTGGCGCTCCTCGGCGGCGCACAGCCGCCGACGGCTGTGTCAGCCGACTTCCACGACTTCGATTTCGCGATCGGCAATTGGGGCACCAGGATATTGCACCTGCAACGCTCGCCCGGGAAAGCCGACGGCTGGGCCCTGTGGCGCGGCACGGTGGTCGCAGCAAAGGTCTGGGGCGGTCGCGCCAACATCCAGGAAATCGAGGTCAACACCCCATCGGGGCGGGTCGACGAGCTGAGGCTCTGCCTCTACCGACCTCAGTCGCGCCAGTGGTATCTGCACTGGGCAGACAGCGACGATGGCGTTATGGCCAAGCCGATGATCGGGCAGTTCGCGGGCCGCAGCGGCAGGTTCTACGATCAGGAAGACTACAAGGGCCGCGCCATCTTCGTGCGCGACCTATATTCGCAGATCACGCCGCGCTCGTATCACTGGCAGCAGGCATTCTCGAGCGACGGCGGCATGACGTGGCAGCCCAACTGGAAAGTAACCCTGACGCTGGATTCTTCCCACGCCGCAAGTCCGCGGCAGACGCCGGAACCGTCGGCGGCGACCGATCCCCAGGCGCACGCATTTGACTTTGTGTGGGGAGACTGGCGCACCGACATCTCCTTCCTGCCCGACCCGTTTGCAAGCTCGTCCCATTGGATGAAGATCCACGGACGCGTCACCGCGCGCAAGCTCTGGGGCGGCCGGGCCGATCTGGCGCAGACCGAGGCCAGCGGACCACATGGACCGCTCGAGGACCTCACCTTGCGGCTCTACAACCCGCACGCACGACAGTGGTACCTCTACTCGGCGAACAGCGCCGACGGGGTGCTGGATGAGCCGCTGATCGGTGATTTCACGGATGGCCGCGGCGTGTTCTACAACCAGGACAC
>JBOHME010000238.1:0-2159 GCA_050729795.1 Allostellaceae bacterium
GCCGATGCGGATGACCTCGGCCAGCGCGGCGAACCGGAAATGCGGGAACTGAAAATATTTGGCCGCCCGGGTGAACCCTACGGCCCGCAACACGGCGACCCATATCGGTCCGGCAATCAACGACCACACGCCGCCGCCGGCCCAGGCGAGGCAGAGCGTAAGCGCCCCGCCTGAGATCCTGGCGACCGCGTCAACCCGCGACACCGCCTTCAGATCGAGGCGCTTGTTGAGCAAAGCGTTGGGGAGTGCCTGAAACGCCGTCGGGACCATCAGCACGCTGGCAACCAGCAGCACAGCGGCGAGCCTCGCTTCGCCATAGAACCACGCCGCCGGATAGGCGAGGAGCCACAGCAGCAGGAGACAGCCGCCGTTGATCACCAATACGAGCCCGAAGATGTTCGGCAAGTCCGCATCCACCACATCCTGCTTCTGGACGACCGCATCGCAGATGCCGACCGAACCGATCTGCCCGATAAACGAGACGATCGTCATCGCAACCGCCATCAACCCGTAATCCTGCGGGCTCAGAAATCGTATGGTCGCAAGGGTCATCGCCCAATTCACCATCTGGGCGAGAAACCGGGTTGCCGTCGCCCAGCCGACCGCGTGCAGCACGCTGCGCCTCAGGGGTATCGTATCGTCCATTGGCACCTGCGATGATCGCATTGCGCGCGTGCGAGCCCCCGTTCGGGAGCTTCCCGCCGGCTGGGGCGAGAGCGCCGTGGCTCCTGCTTGCAGAGCCGCCCGTTTGTTGGATTATAGCAGCGGCGCGCGCGGCAGTGAAATAAGATTGCCTTTTGTTCGTCGGAATTTTGCACATCCAGCGAAATGTTTTTGTCGTACTGTCGACAAGATCGACATTTGCCGATCGTGGCCGGCGATTCTTTTATACCAAAGGCGCTGCTTATCAGAGCTGGTCCGACGGTACCGGTCGCCGCGACGGTCCTGTCGCCGGAGACGCGCGCATTTTGCCAAAAAGCTCGCTCAGAAACAATTCGAGAGCGCGGAATTGTGCCGAGCGGGTGACGCCCGCGCGCGCCTCGGCTGCGACCGGCGGTATCCCCGCCGGCCGCTCGCCAATCCAGCGCTGCAACTGCGCGGCGATCGTCGCCGGATCATTGGATACCAGCCCGGCCTTGCGCGTTCGGATCATCTCAGCGAGATCTCCCCGCTCCCAGCCGAGCATCAGGATCGGCCGGCGCGCGCCGAGATATTCGAAAAATTTGGCCGGGATGTTGCCGGCGTCGCGCGGGTCGGCCCATTGCAGCAGCAGCAGCACATCCGCCGCGGCCTGCAGCGCCAGCGAGGTCCGGTACGGCACCCGGTCATGGACAAAGATTTGTTCGCGCATCGCAGCGGCGGCCGGCAGCCGATGCACCTCGGCTTTGGCCGGTCCATAAAAATGCACCGCGACGCGTTCGCGCTCGGCGCCGAGCAGCGCGATCGCCTGAAACAAGGCGCTCGGATCGCGATAGCCGACATAGATGCCCCCGGTATAAACGATCGAGACGACCTCGCCGGGAGGGGGGCCGGGCCGGTCGGCCGGGAAATCCTCCTCGACATAGCCGTTGAGAATGCAGGCCACCGGCTGCTGATAATGGCGGCGCAGGATCTCGGCCTGGGTCGGCGTGACCGTGACCAAACCGGCGGCGTCGGCGAGCACCCTGCGCTCGATCAGGCGGTCGAGCCACCGCCGCCAGCGCGGGTACTCATAATAGGGATTATCGCTCCACAGATCGCGCAATTCGGCAATCCACGGCGCGGCGCAGGACCGCGCGATATGGCGCGCCGCGATCAGCGCCGAATGCGGCGGGCCGCTGGCGAACACGAGATCGGGCTGCCAGTCGTGCACGATCCCTTTTCCGACCCTCATCGCGGGTTTGATCCAGCCGGCGCTCTTGTCCGGTATTTGCAGCAATGCATAATAGTGTTGCCTCAGGGCGTCCGCGATCCGGGCCGGGGAGGACTCCGCGGCAGCCGTCGCCGACGGCCGCTCCTGCGCCGGAACCGGGCGCCAGTCCAGGCGTCGCACGAACCCGACGAGCAGATCAAAGATTGCGCCGACTTGCCGCGCCGGCACATAAGTCACCCATTCCGCCGGAACCTCCAGCGGCAGCGAGCAGTCGCCGGAAGTGTCGGCCGCAAGAACCCGTATGTCG
>JBOHME010000239.1:0-2154 GCA_050729795.1 Allostellaceae bacterium
CATCAGCGGCCGGGCGGGCTTTCGCGTACCCGGCGAAGCCCGGGGTGCCGGGGCTGCGGGGCCGGTGCTTTAACACCCTCGCGAAAGGCGAATTCTGTTGCAGATCAAGCCGAGACGCCGCCCGGCCGTCGCTTGACGCAACACGGCAGGATGTGTTTCATAACCGCGACAGAACTTTCCATTTATCTGGTCTTTATAGAGGGGGTCAACCATGAGCGGCTTCTTTGGCAGGGCCTTCGCCCAGATCGGAGGACTGCTCGACAGCAGCCAGCAGGGCGCCGCCGGCAATCTTCTGTCCGAGGCGATTTCCGGCGCCGGCGGCCTCTCGGGTCTGGTCGCGAAATTTGATCAGGCCGGTCTTGGCGATCACGTCCGCTCGTGGATCGGCAGCGGTGACAATCTGCCGATTTCCGCCGACGATATCACCCGCGTCTTTCCGCCTGAACAGATCGCAGCCTGGGCCCAGCAGCACGGGCTGCCGGCCGGCACCGCGCAACAGGTTCTGGCGCATCTGCTGCCGCATGCGGTCGACAGTGCGACGCCGGATGGCCAAGTGCCGCCGGATGCCGGCAGTGGCACCCCGTCCGGTCTTGATCTGCAAGGTCTCGTCGGCCGCATTCTCGGCCGCTAGCGCGGCGCACCCGCATTGGGCACGGTCGAATCGCGGCCGGTGATCGCGGGGCCGCATCACTCGGTTTTCATCTGATTGGCATCGAAGCGAGGAGACAGCCATGAGTGTCGCCGGACGCCTGGGATCGGGTTTTGCCGCCCTCTTGACCGCCGCGGCCGTGCTGCTGGCGCAGACGCATCCCGCCGCGGCCGCCCTCAGCCGCAAGGAATGCAGCGCGCAATATCAGACCGCCAAGAGCGCCGGCACGCTCCACGGTCAGAGCTACAAGGCCTTCCGCGCTGCCGAATGCGGCAGCGCCGCCGCCAAACCGGCCGCCGCCCCGGCAGCAACCGCAACCGCATCCGCCGGCAGCGCGGTGTTTCCGAGTGCGATCTCGCCAAAATACAGCAAGGAAACCCCCGGCAAGGCGCGCATGCACACCTGCCTCGACCAGTACAAGGCCAACAAGGCCAGCAATGCCAACGGCGGGTTGAAATGGATTCAGAAAGGCGGCGGCTACTACAAGCTGTGCAACGCCAGGCTCAAACACTGACCCCTGACCGCGCGATGTCCGAGGGTTGAAGATGCACGATACGGCGGCGGCGCAAATCGCCGCTCTGCACACCGCGCTGGCCGAACGGGAAACCGCCCTCGCCGAAGCGAGAGAACGCAATACCGAACTGGCGGCAAAGCTGGCTCAGGCCGAGGAGAAAGCCGCCGAGCACGCGGCGCGATCAGCGGCCTGCGCAGCGGCGCTTGCCGCGGTGCAGGGCGAGTCTGCCGGTCTGCGCGACGAATGCGATCGCGCGCTTCAGACGGCGGCGCAGCTTGAGGACATCGTCGAGGCGGCGCAATCGGCCATCGATACGCTGCGGGCACGGATCGCCCGCGCGGCGGAGGAGCGGATGGAGCACGCCGCGCTGGCCGAGAGCGAACGCCACTCGCTTCTTGCCGAGTGCGGCCGGCTTGCGCAGGAGCGCGATGCGAGCCGCGAGGAATGCGGTCGCCTGGCCGCGCAGGGGGCGGAGTGGTTTGATGCGGCAATCCTTGCGGGGGTGGAGCGGGTCGCTGCGGGGTTGACGCCGCCAGGCTTGCGGATCGGCCGATATCGGTTGCAGATCGGCCCGGTCCGTGGCCGGGGCTCGGCGATGCAGTGCGCCGACCGCGCGCGCGCCGACCGCCAATGGGCGCGCGCCGCGCGCTTCTACCTCGCCGCGCTCGAACAGAGAGCCCCCAACCGGCCTGCCGTATGGGTTCAGCTCGGCCATGCCCTCAAGGAGGCCGGCAAGACGGCAGAGGCCGAGTTTGCCTATCGCCGGGCGGCCCAGCTCAATCGACGCAGCGGCGATGCGCTTGTCCCGTTGGGCCAGTTGCTGCGACAGCAGGGGCGGGAGGAGGAAGCCGCCGTGATCTATCGCCGTGCCCTCGAACGCGCTCCCTCGCTCGAATTGCGCACCTTTCTTTCCGGCGAGTTGGCCGCGCTCGAAGAGGTGAGGATATCCTGTGAAGAGACATCACGGATAAGCGGATAAGCGGCAGACGCC
>JBOHME010000240.1:0-2149 GCA_050729795.1 Allostellaceae bacterium
CGAGGCTGTGCGGATCGATCTCCCAGATCCCGGCAAAGCTGAGGCGCAGCGGCGCCCATAGCGGCTCGGCCGGCAGATCGCGGTCGGTTGCGGGTCGGCCGCAGGTGAGATTGGCCGGCACCGCGATGTCGATTTTCTTCGGGTGGGCGAGCCGCAGATTGTTCATGTAGCCGGTAAAATCGCCGATCGCCGCCTCGCCGCCGAGGCGCGGGTTGAAACACCGCTCCTCGCTGACGCTGGTGACGGTCAGACCGCGGTAATCATGCGCCGGGTAAAGCAGGCAATCCTCGGGCAGAGTGAAGATCTGCTCCCTGATCGAGCGGTACATCGCGTGCGGATCGCCGCCCTGGAAATCGGTGCGACCGCTGCCGCGGATCAAAAGGCAGTCGCCGGTAAAGGCCATGCTCTGATTGTCGAGAACATAGGTCAGGCACCCGCTGGTATGCCCCGGCGTCGCGCGCACATCGAGATGGCGTCCGCCAAAGGCGACGCGATCGCCGTGGGCGAGAGTGCGGTCGGCTCCCCTGGCGCCGCTCGCCGCCGCCAGCATGATCCGCGCCCCGGTGCGCCGCTTCAAAAGCCACGCCCCGGTGACGTGGTCGGCATGGACGTGGGTTTCGAGCGTCGCGATCAGGGTGAGGCCCAACTCCTCGATCAACGCCGCATCGCGGCGCACCTGCTCAAAGACCGGGTCGATCAGGACCGCCTCCCGCGTGCGGCCATCGGCGAGCAGGTAGGAGTAGGTCGAGGAGGACGGATCAAAGAGCTGACGAAACACCAGCATCGCGCGCTCCCATTCTCGGGCCGTGGCCGAGCACCCGCCATGCTACACCGATTCGCCGCAAAACGCGACGCGAAGCCGGAAGGGCCGGCGCTGATCGTGTTGACCGCGCGGCGCCTGCAAGAAAGAGGCGCCGCCTTTGCGGCTTCGTCGCCGGTTTTATCGGCAGTCTTGATACGACACAATAAAACACTCAGAGAAGCCAAATAACACCCAAAAATGTCCTAAAAATGTCTCATGTTCATAATATTGCATCGAATATTTTTCTCACCCTCTTCGGTGTGGCGCTAACATCTGCTGCGCGAGCCGAAGGTTTGCCTTTGAGGATCTTGAAGCGGGAGGGAAGGAATGCGCCTGCATCTTGGCTTGTGGTCGGTCGGAATGGCGTGCCTGGTCGGCGCAATACCGGCATTTGCGCAAAGCGTGTCATCGGGGTCTGCGCAGCAAACCACCCTGACAGTCGGAGCGGGCGGCCAATACCAGACCATCAGCGCCGCGGTCGCCGCCGCTGACACCGACACCAATCCGAGCCATCGCTACGTCATCGAGGTGGCGCCGGGCACCTATATCAACGACTTTCCGCTGGTCACGCGGCCCATGACGATCATGGCCAATCGCAACGCCGGCTCGGGCAATGTCATCCTGGAAGCGACCGAGGATCTGCCCAATGAGAAAGGCATCATCCGGACCAAGGCAAGCCTGACAGTCAACGGCCTGGTCTTTACGGGTGCGCATATCGACGATTCGCTGGGCGGCAACGGCGCCGGCATCCGCGACCAGAACACCGGCCCGGCACGCCTGATCGTTCAGAACAGCACGTTTGTCGGCAATCAGGAAGGCATTCTGACCCAGGCCGATCCCGGCGAGACGATCACGATCGTCAACTCCCGTTTCAGGAACAATGGCAATCCCAACGGGAGCGGTCAGGAACACGCGCTCTATGTCGGCGCCGCCGGCAGTCTGAGCGTCAGCAACAGCCTGTTCTGCGGCGTGCTGTATGGCCACGACATCAAGAGCCGCGCCGCGGTCACCACCGTCGCCAACGACAAGCTCTATGACGGGCAGGGCAATGCTGCGCTTGGCTGCAATGCGGGATCGACGAGCTATGCGATCGATGTACCCAACGGCGGCGTTGTCACCATCACCGGCAATCAAATCATGCAGGGTAACGCTGCACAAAACCACAACATGGTGGATTACGGTGCAGAGGGCCTCGCCTACAGCGACAACAGCCTGCTGGTGACGGGCAACGATTTTACGAGCACCGCGACCTTTCACACGACCGCCATTTTCGACCCCCATTGCATCACGGCGCAACTGTCCGGCAACACGTTTCAGGGCGTGGACACCGTCATCAACCACGCAAAC
>JBOHME010000241.1:0-2143 GCA_050729795.1 Allostellaceae bacterium
GCTGAGGAGATCGTCGCCGCTCTTTGCCACCGTGATGCTCCGCCGCCATCGCGGCTGTTCCGCCGGTACTATCGCACGCCCGAGCGCGACCCGATATCTGCGGCGTTAAGAAACGGCGAGAGGACGCCGCCATGAACGAGAGTGACCGCACTGCCCTCATCGTCGTCGATGTGCAGAACGATTTCTGCCCCGGCGGGGCGCTGGCGGTACCCGAGGGCGATGCGATCGTCCCTGCGGTCAATGCGTTGGCGCGCCGCTTTGCCCATGTCGTGCTGACCCAGGACTGGCACCCGAAGGGCCATGCCTCTTTTGCCAGCGCGCATCCCGGCCGGCAGCCCTTTGAGACGATCGCGCTCGGCTATGGTCCCCAGGTCCTGTGGCCGGACCATTGCGTGCAGGGAGCGAGCGGGGCCGCGTTTCATCCCGGTCTCGACATCCCGCATGCCGAGCTGGTGGTGCGCAAGGGTTATGCCTTGGCGATCGATTCCTACTCGGCCTTTCGCGAAAACGATCGCAAGACCCCGACCGGGCTTGCCGGCTACCTCAGGGAGCGCGGTTTTGAGCGCCTCGTCCTGTGCGGGCTGGCGACCGATTTCTGCGTGCTCTATTCGGCGCTCGACGGCCGCGCGGCGGGGTTTGATGTCGCCGTTGCGCTTGCCGCCTGCCGCGGCCTCGACACAGAGGGCTCGCTTGCCCGTGCACTCGCGGCGATGCGCGAAGCCGGTGTCGCTTTGATCGAAGGCTGAGCCGGTCAGACCCGGCGCGGCAGCGGGCGCCGTTCGACGACAAAGCCTTGGGTTCTGCGCCGCGGCGGCGTGCCAAAACCGCGTTCCTGGGTCCCGCTCTCACCACTTCCGCGCGGCGCCGGCGGCGGCTTTTTTGGCGTTGTCTTGGGTTCGCTGATCCGCACGTCGAGCTTGTGGCCATCGACCGCAGTGCCGTTCAGCGTGCTGATCGCGCGCTGGGCGGCGCGCTCGGTGGCGATATCGACAAAACCATAGCGCAGCCGCTTGCCGCTCGCCGGATCGCGCGCGACAGAGGCACTCAGCACGATGCCGCAGGCATCAAAAACCTCGGCCAGCCTTTCATCGTCAAAGTCGGTCGGCAGATTGGCGACAAACAGATTGCCGCGAGAATTGCGCGATCGCATCGGTCTGGTCTCCCCGCCCCTCAGTCTCCTTCTATCGTTGGGAAAATTTGGCCGGCGGGACCGGCCGCGGCGACTGCCGAGTTTGCACTGCTGGGTTGCAATCGGCTCAGGGGAGGATTCGGCGGTGCCGGGGATTGCCTTTTGCCGCCGATCGGGGCCAGCATCGCCTCTATTATCGAGACCCGTGTATTGGCGGAGAGAAGCGATGGCAAAATCACCCCCCTGCATCATCGTCACTGCGGAGCGGCGGCCGTGACCCCGCGCGAGCGCGCGCCCTATTCGGCGATTGTCGATCGCCCGCCGCTCAAGCTGCCGGGCGGCGCGCGTCTTGTGCTGTGGACAATCGTCAACCTCGAAGTCTGGGACATCTCGCGGCCGATGGCGCGGCAGGTCTTGCCGGCGCCGACCGGGCAGGTGCTGCTGCCTGATCTGCCAAACTGGGCCTGGCACGAATACGGGATGCGGGTCGGGGTGTGGCGCTTTTTCGAGCTGTTCGCCCGGCTCGGCATCCGTCCGACCTTGTCGATCAACGCCCGCGTCTGCGAGGATTACCCGCGCGTCGCCCGCGCCGCGCACGAGGCCGGCTGGGAGTTCATGGGCCACGCCTTTGAGCAGATGCCGATCCACCGGGTCGAAGACCAGCGGGCGATGATCGAAAAATCGCTTGCCACCATCGAGGGCTTTACCGGCACGCGGCCGGTGGGCTGGCTCGGCCCGGGGCTGACCGAAACCGAGGACACGCCCGATCTTCTCGCCGCCGCCGGGGTCAAGTATGTCGGCGACTGGGTCTATGACGACGAGCCGAGCGAGATCAAGACCGCTCACGGCCCCCTCGTCACCCTCCCCTATACGGTCGAGTTGAACGACATCCCGATGATGCTGGTCCAGCATCACCCCTCGGCCTATTTCACCGAGCGCTGTCTCGACAGCTTTGAGCGGCTCTACCGCGAGGGCGAGCGTCGCGCCAAGATCATGGCGATCGCGATCCACCCC
>JBOHME010000242.1:0-2109 GCA_050729795.1 Allostellaceae bacterium
CCGCAATTCCCCCGCCAGCCCCGGCTCGATCCCGAATGTGCCGCTCGCGCTCGACAGGCGCAGCACGTCCTGCAGCAGTCTTTCCAGATCGCCTTCGAGCGCCATCACCCGCAATTCGCCGACGGCGCCAAAGATGGTTTGCACGATGAACCCGCCGAGACGGACGCGCACCCGTTCGAGCAGCAGCCGCGGGTCCTGGGTGGCGGACGCGCTCTCGATCAGCGCCGAGAGAATGGTGCGCAAATCCCGGATCGGCACGTGCTCGGCCAGGAGGCCCGACAGCACGCCATGCACGGCGGCCATCGGCAGCAGCTTGGGAACCAGCTCCTCGATGAGCCTTGGCACCTGCTTTTCAAAAAAGTCCAGGACGGCGTTCAGTTCGGTGCGCCCGAACAGAAGCGCGACATGGTCTTCGACGATGCGTTCAAAATGTGTTGCGATGACCACCGCGGGGTCGAAAACGGTGTAGCCGGCGGCGCGCACCTGCTCGGCGATCGCCGGCACGATCCACTGCGCCGGCCGGCCAAAGACCGGGTCGCGCGCGGCGATGCCCGGGATCTCCTCGGTCGTCTTGGCGGCCGGCAACGCCAGCAGCCGGTCGGGGTACACTTCGCCCGCCGCCCGCTCGACCCCATAGACCAGGATGCGATAGGCGGTCGAGCGCAGATCGGGGTTGTCGCGCACGTGCACGACCGGGACGAGAAACCCGAATTCACGCGACACCTGCCGCCGCACCGCGCGCAGCCGGCGCAAGAGGCCGCCGTCGCGCTCCTTGCCGACAAGACCGACGAGCCGATACCCGACCTGCACCTCCAAAGGCTGCACCAGCTCGACAACGCCGATATCGACTTCCGGCGTTTCCACCGGCGGGGCCGGCGGTGCGGCCTGGCGCCGCGCGTCCCGCTCGCGTTCGCGCATGAGCCGCCAGCCGCCCCCGCCCAGCAGCAGCGCAAAGAACAGAAACGGCAGATGCGGCATGCCGGGAATGATCCCGAACAACCCGACAATCGCTGCCGCCAGACCCCACGCCTTGGGAAAAGCGACAAGCTGCCCGATCACCTGGGTGCCGAGATCGTGCCCGGTCGACACCCGGCTGACGACAAGGCCGGCGGCCGAGGAGATCACAAGAGCCGGGATCTGCGCGACCAGCCCATCGCCGATCGTCAACAGCGTGTAGGTCTGGCCGGCCTCGGCGACGCTGAGACCATGCTGCCACACGCCGATGGCAAAGCCGCCGATCAGGTTGATAAACAGGATCAGGACGGCGGCTATCGCATCGCCGCGGACAAACTTGCTGGCGCCGTCCATCGCGCCAAAGAAATCGGCCTCGCGCGAGACCTCCTGGCGCCGGCGCGTCGCCTCCTCCTGGGCGATCAGGCCGGCGTTGAGATCGGCGTCGATCGCCATCTGCTTGCCCGGCATCCCGTCGAGGGCAAAGCGCGCGGCGACCTCGGCAATGCGTCCGGCGCCCTTGGTGATGACGACAAAATTGATGATGATCAGGATCGCGAAGACGGCGATGCCGACGGCATAGCTGCCGCTGATCAAAACGACGCCAAACGATTCGATGACCCGGCCGGCGGCGCCCGACCCCTGATAACCATTGAGCAGAATGACCCGCGCGGCGGCGACGTTGAGGGACAGGCGCAACAGGGTGGTCAGCAGCAGAAGCGCCGGAAACGCGGAGAAATCCGTCGGCCTCGCCGTGTAGAGCGCAGCCAGGAGGATCATCAGCGCAAAGCAGATGTTGAAGGTGAACAGGATGTCGAGCGCAAACGGCGGTAGCGGCAGGATCACCATCGCCAGGATCAGGACAAACGCGGCGGGTCCGGCCAGCGAGGGCAGCAGCCGGTGCCCCGCGGGGTTCAGGCCGGCAGGGTATGAGCGGGTCTCGACGGTCACTGCAACAGCCGCGGCAGGCTCGTGAGCACGGCGATGGCAAAGGTTTCAAGCTGACGCAACAACCACGGCCCAAGCAGTACGAGAACGGCGCCGGTGGCGAGAAACTTCGGGATAAAGCTGAGGGTCGGCTCATTGATCTGGGTGATCGCCAGAAAGATGCTGACGAGGACGCCGATCACCAGGATGGCCCCGAGGATCGGTCCGGAG
>JBOHME010000243.1:0-2083 GCA_050729795.1 Allostellaceae bacterium
GGCCAGACCCGTCCGGCACCAGCTGCGCGTTTCGGCGTGGAGAAAGAACGCTCTCAGGCGCTGGGCGTAGTCATGTGTCGTCCGCCGATTCCAGGCTCCCCGCTTGTGCTCCGCTGCAACGGAATCATCGATATCGACGATCCGCACGGCGACCAAAGGAGTGCCTTTTGCTGCCAGCCAGACGAAAAAATGGTCGGCGGCGTGGCAATAGCTTTGGATGGTCGCATCGGAGAGGCCGCGCTCCTCGCGCAACCACTTCTCAAAGATCGCGACCTCTACATGATGCGGATGGCGCTCACGTTCGGGTTCATCGAGCCAGCCCAGGAAGCGGAGCCATTGAACGCCGCGACTGACAAAGCGTGCTCTCGCCTTGGATGATGCCGGCCGTTTGCATCTGCGCCCTTTCAGCCCAGACCAGATAATTGCCGCCGCCTCGATCCGGTGAATGCTGACCTGGTCGTCTCCCTGCAGATCCAGAAGCCGGATAAGGCTGAGCTGATCGTTGGCGCATTTTCGCAAGGTGCTTCGTGAAGCGCCGAGCTCCTGGAGATAGCGAAGATATCGTTCCCGCTGCCCGGCGAGCGGCCCTGCTCGATATTTCTCGGCTGTTTTGGGAAAGAAGATTTCCTCGAACATATTCTCGCCTCCGTGTTGATGGAGGCGCGATCCTGCCCTTAGGAACGCAATGAGACGCTGCTTCCGCCCGGTCTGCGCGACAAGGAGACCGTTTGACTACGTCAAGAGCGCTAGAGCTGCGCCAACTCTCAGCGCTCGTCCCGTCTCGGCTCCCTGACCTCGATGCGCGGTTGCTCGTGGACCCTTTCTTCCGGAACAAATGCGATCCGCATACCCCAACCATTGTGAACAAGCAGCATTTTGCCGAACTCAGGCCAGGAAAGCTCCTTGTCGTCTATCCAGATCGTCGGCTGACCATCATCGCCTTCATCAAGAATGCATCTCAGAACATCACCGACAGGGACCCATTGTTCCGAGGAGGCGGCATACTCGATCTGCGGTTTGCCTACCGGGATTTCGATGACGGTTCGGTCCCAGGCATTGACGTTCGCCTCCATGGCGGCAACGACCTCATTGAACCGCTCCAAGATCTCGAGATCAGTCATCCGTTGGACTTCCGGGCCAAGCTTCAGGTTCATCCCGCCGATGGTATCGTCAGCAAAGGTGATCACGGCATATTCGCCGTCGCGTTCGATGCGCACTTCGTCCAGCGACGCGCGCTGCGGTCGTTTCACACGAGGCATGTTTCGTCCTGCTCTAAATGGGCCGAGGGCCTCGCCGCTGGCGATCCCTCGCGTCTATGTGCCACATCTGCGCCCCTCAAATCGATGCCGCATGAAGCGAGCGACATCCTGCGGCGCGAGTTGGATGCGCAGTTCCGCCCGCAGCGCGCCGGGGCCGAAGGCTTGCAGGTCCTCGTTGAAGTCGCCCCTCCGCGGCGACAGGGCAAGCGCCTCGATGCCCGCGGCCTCAGCGCGTTCGGTCAATTCCGCGAGCGCCGTGTCGCCCGCGGCATCGGCGTCGCGGGCGATGTAGAGCCGACGCAGCGCCGGCGGGAGCAGAAGGGCGGCAAGGTGGTTGGCCGAGAGCGCCGCCGCCATGGGCATGGCGGGCAGCGCACAGCGCAACGACAGCATCGTCTCGATGCCTTCGCCTACAGCGAGGACGTCGTCGGCCGCGCCAAAGCGGACGGCGTGGCCGAGGAGACCGCCCATGGCCCGTCGCGGCGTATCGACCGGCGCCTTGCCGACGCCGTCCAGCGCAAGCCAAGTGCGATGCGCGCCGGTGATCGCGCCGGAAAGATCGGTGACGGCGGCGATCATCGCCGGCCAGGTCTCGGTCGGCGAGCCGTCGTCCGGACGATAGTAGCAGCGCGGATGGAACCGCAGTGCGCCCGCATCGTGCACACCCTTGATGCCGCGATGGCGCAGGTAGGTCTCGACGAGTGTGCGGCGAATCGGTTGCGACATGGCGATCAGCCGCCGCGCCGCCTCCGGCGACCCGGCCGGGACGGGTGTGCGGACGGGCTCGGGGCCGCGGCGCGGTTCCGCGCGTGGCAGCGCGAGGA
>JBOHME010000244.1:0-2057 GCA_050729795.1 Allostellaceae bacterium
CCGATCACCCGGCTCTTCTGCGCGAGCGGGAAATCGACCCCGTAACGGGTCTGGCAGAAGGCCGCGATCTCGGCCTCGGTGCCCGGTTCCTGCCGGCCGAAATCGTTGGAGGGCACGCCGAGCACGACAAGGCCGCGCGCGCGATAGCGCTGCCACAGCGCCTCGAGCTCGGCATATTGCGGCGTATATCCGCAGTAGGAGGCGGTATTGACGACAAGGACCGGCCGGCCGCGCCAGGCGCCCAGCGGCAGCGCGCCGCCGTCGAGGGCAACAAACTCGAACCGATAGGCGTTTTCTTCGGCAGACATCGGGGAACCTCGCGGAGAAGCCTGCGCCCTGGGGAGGGTTGGCGCAGGGAGGCGATCGGCGGGTACAATAGCGCGCGCCGGCATGCCGCGCAGCCGCGCTGTTGCTCCCGTTGGGGTGATCGCCGACAGTGGCGGGATTGATGCCAAAAAACCGGTACGGATGGATCTTGCATTTTTTGTAAAAGGCATCGTGGTCGGCCTGGTCATCGGCGTGCCGGTTGGTCCGGTCGGCATCCTGTGCCTGCGCCGGACGATCTTTGACGGCCGGCTTGCCGGTCTTGCCTCCGGCTTTGGGGCGGCGAGCGGAGATGCACTGTTCGGGGCGATTGCCGGCTTTGGCCTGACCGCGGTATCGGACCTGCTGCTCGGCTATCAGGACTGGCTGCGCTTTGCCGGCGGCTGCTTTCTGCTCTATATCGGCGGCAGCGCGATCATGCGCGAGCCGCAGGCCAGGCTCGGCGAGCGCTGCGATTCCGGGGGGATGGTGCGCAATTACGCCTCGACTTTTGTGCTGACGATTGCCAACCCGGTGACGATCCTCGCCCTCCTTGGCATCTTTGCCAGCCTTGGTCTGGCGGGACGGGAGGCCACCTGGGTGCGAGTGGGTCTGCTGGTGTCCGGTGTCTGGGCCGGGTCGCTGTCGTGGTGGCTGGGGCTGTGCCTTGGTGCGAGCGCATTCCGGGCCTCCTTTGACGCCCGGCTGCTGGCCTGGATCAACCGCGGCTCGGGCGGCGTCCTGCTCCTCTCCGGGGCGGGGCTGCTGGCGCTGCTGGTGTTCCGGCACATCGTCTGATCCGCCGCCGAGCAATCCGCAATCCGGGAGAATGCCGTGGTCTATCTGCCGTCCGTTTTTACCGAAGCGCGCCCGGAGGTGCTGATCGCGCATATCGAGCGCTACGATTTCGCTCTGCTGGTGAGCCATGACGAAACGGGATTGCAGGCGAGCCGCATCCCCGTTCTGCTCGCGCGGGAGGGGAAGAGGCTCGTCTTGCAAGGCCATCTCGCGCGCGCCAACCCGCAGGTCTCCCACCTCGCCGCGGGGGGTGAGGTGCTGACGGTTTTCACCGGGCCGCACGCCTATGTCTCGCCGACCTGGTATCAGGCGGGACCGAGCGTCCCGACCTGGAACTATGCCGATGTCCACGCTTACGGCACGGCGCGCCTCGTCGCCGAGGACGGGTGGCTGCGCGATCTCCTGCACCGCCTGTCCGTGCGTCACGAGAGGGGCAATCCGACCCCCTGGCGGATGGCCGACCAGCCGCCGGATTATCTGGCGATGATGGTGAAGGGGATCGTCGGGTTTGAGATCGCCGTCACCCGGCTCGAAGGCAAATACAAGCTGAGCCAGAACCGCCCGGCGGGAGATCGGCCGCGGATCATCGCCGCGCTCGACGGGCGCGGCGACGGCGACGCCCAGGCTGTCGCCCGGCTGATGCGGGACCGGGAGCAGGGCTGAGCGGGGTTGTGCGGGTTTGGGCACGGATGTTTTGCAGGCGCTTTTTCCTTCTCCTCCCCCGCTCGCAGGGGAAGAGGAGAAACAGGAGCGGTGCGGTTTTGCGGGCGGACCCAGTGAAGTCGGCTTAGACGCTTGATGATGCTGATGCAGCGGTCGTGGGTTTGGCGCCGACAATGCGGGGCTGTCGTGCTCCTGTGTCTCCTGTTTGCGGCGGCGGCGCGGGCAGCCAGCCCGTCCCCACCTCCGCAGGCGGCGCCGGCGCAGCCGCCCTCGGCCGCCGAGATCAGCGCCGT
>JBOHME010000245.1:0-2048 GCA_050729795.1 Allostellaceae bacterium
GTCCTGACCCTGCGCCAGATGCGTGGCATGGCAGGCGCGGCGGAGCAGAACCTTCATCCGGCGCGCCCAGCCCGGGGTTCGCGGTCATTGGGCATGCACGGCCGGCTGGGGTTGGGTTAACACATTGAAATAAGGCGATTTCGGTCCATGAGTGGGTCGCAATCAACTCAAAAAGTTAGGCACACGACTCGGCTGTTTTTGCCTTGCATGAAGTGGGGGCGCCTGCTATCGGTTGGGCATGTATCTGCGCATCACGCAGCGGCAGAACCGCGACGGCTCGACCGTCGCCTACTACGCCCTCGCCGAAAGCGTCTGGAACCCAGATGCAAAGCGGCGAGAGGCCCACGTGGTGCATAGTTTCGGCCGCGCCGATCAGCTCGATCGTGCCGCCCTCGAGCGGCTGGTGAACAGCATCAACCGCGTGCTCGATGCCGGCGACGGCGCGGTCGCCGACAAGAGCCCGGCCGGCATCCCGGACATCGACATCGAGCGGGTGTTCGAACTCGGCGTCGTGCTCGCCGCCCGCGCGCTGTGGGAGGAACTCGGCATCGGTCCTGCCATCCGCAGATGCACCGAACCGGCCAAGCTGACCGCGCCACACGAGACCGCCCTGTTCGCGATGACCACCAACCGGCTCGACGATCCGCTCTCTAAGCTGGCCTGTGCCGAGAGATGGCTGCCCGACACGGCGTGGCTTCCCGATGCGATCGGGCTGACGGTCGATCAATGCTACCGTGCGCTCGACTTCCTGGCGGTGTGGGCGGAACAGATCGAGCGCGACGTGTTCCTCCGGGCCGCCGACCTGTTCCGCCTCGATGTCGATCTGATCTTCTACGACACCACCACGGCCTATTTCGAGATCGACGAGCCGGACGAGGACGCGCGGGAATTTGCCGGCCGGCTGTACGCGCCCCTGCGTCGGCGCGGCCACAGCAAGGAGGGGCGCGACAACCAGCCGCAGGTGATCATCGCGCTCGCGGTCACGCGTGACGGCGTGCCGGTGCGCTCCTGGGTGCTGCCCGGCGACACCGCCGACGTGACCACGGTGGCTCGCATCAAGGACGATCTGCGGGCCTGGCGGATTGGCCGCTGCCTCTTCGTTGGTGATGCCGGGATGTACTCGGCCGACAACCTGGCCGCACTCAGCCGTGGCTTGGGTCGCTACATCCTGGCGGTGCCGATGCGCAAGGTGAAGGACATCGCGCTGGAGGTGCTGACCCGGCCCGGCCGCTACAAGCAGATCGCCGACAACCTTCAGGTCAAGGAGGTGTGGGTAGGCGACGGCGAGCGGCGCAAGCGCTACGTCCTCTGCCTCAATCCGCAGGAGGCGGAACGCGAACGTGCGCGGCGCGCGCAGTTGCTGGTCGAACTCGATGCCGAACTGGCACTCCTGGAGCAGCGCGAGGCGGATCATCCCAAGGCCGCCTGTGTGCTGATGGCCTCACGGCGCTACGGCCGCTACCTGAGTGCGGATGGGCGCGGCCGTCCGCAGCTGGACCCGGCGAAGGTCCGCGCGGCGGCGAAGTTCGACGGCAAGTTCGTGGTGATCAGCAACGACGACACGCTGTCGGCCGAGGACATCGCGCTTGGCTACAAAGGGGCCTGGATCATCGAGTCCTGCTTCCGCAGGATGAAGCAGACCGGCCTGCAGGTGCGGCCGATGTTTCATTGGACGGCGCGCCGGATCGAGGCGCACGTCAAGCTTTGCGTGTTGGCGCTACAGATGCAGCGAGCCGCCGAGATCCGCTGCCAGCTTCCCTGGGCGCGAATTGCCGATGCGCTCGGCCGTCTGAAGGCGGTGCGCTACCGCTGCGAGGGTCGAACTATTGTTCAGCGGACAAAAATCCCCGCCGAGCTGGCCTCGATGTTGAAAACCCTCGGTGTATCAACACCCAAGCAACTCCTCGCCGTCGAAGAAGCACCGCCGGCCGCCATTGCGGCTTAGGCACACGCCCAGAATCCGCCTGTCGCAAGCTATTGAGAAACCTGCGAAATTCCGGCCGTCTGCCTAATGACCGCGAACCCGGGGCAGATGCAGAGGTTCAAAT
>JBOHME010000246.1:0-1999 GCA_050729795.1 Allostellaceae bacterium
ACGGCTTGACCAGGGTCCGGGCCGTGCCGAGCGTCTTGGTGTCGGTGCCCGACGCTTCTCCGGTCGCAAAGATCACATCCAGGGCCGGAAAGCGCGACTTCGCCTGGCTGGCCAGTATCGTGCCGGCCATGTCGGGCAGGCCGACGTCCGTCAGCAGAATGTCGATCGGGTTCGAGGTGAGAATCGACAGGGCGGTGCGCGCATCGCTCGCGGACATCGCCTGGTGTCCCATGGCCGACAGCATGTCGACGGTGGTCTCCCTTATGTCGATGTTGTCTTCGCAAACCAGGATGCGGACGGGTTTCGAAGCTGCGGTAGGCTGCCGCGGGATGGGGGAATGTGCGCTCGTCACGATCTGCGATTTCCGCTGCGCGACGTTGGCCAACATGTGACGGAGCTTGCGGGCCAGCGTTTCGCGGGAGTATGGCTTGCTCAGCAGCTCGACCGACTCGCTCGGGCCGCCGGAACCCGTAAACGCGTCCTCCGTGTAGCCCGAGGTGAAGAGCACCGCAAGGTTCGGCATTCGCTCGCGCACCTTGCGGGCCAACTCGGTGCTCTTCATGGGGCCGGGCATGATCACGTCGGTAAAGAGAAGATCGATCGGCATCCCGCTCTCGATGATGCTGAGAGCGCTCTGTGCGTCCTTCGCCTTGAGCACCCGGTAGCCCAGATCGGTCAGCATCGCCACCACGGTCTCGCGCACCTGCTCGTCGTCCTCGGCGACGAGGATCACTTCGCTTCCGCCGCTGACGGGTGCCGTGTCCGCTTCCGTGAGGGTGTCTTCGGGCTGCATCGAGCGCGGCAGGTAAAATTTGATGCTGCTGCCGCGGCCGATCTCGCTTTCGATCCGGATGTGGCCGCCGGACTGCTTGACGAATCCATAGACCATGGAGAGCCCGAGGCCCGTCCCCCTGCCTTCCGGCTTGGTAGTGAAGAACGGCTCGAACGCCTGCTCGATCACTTCCGCGGGCATGCCGGAGCCGGTGTCGCTCACGGACACCATCACGTATTCTCCGCTCGTGACCCCTTCGTGCGCCGCCGCATAGTCCGAATCCAACAGGACGTTCGCGGCTTCGATGGTCAAGCGGCCCTGGCCGTCCATCGCGTCGCGGGCATTGATCGCCATGTTGAGCAGGGCATTTTCGACATTGCCCGGGTCGACCAGGGTGTTCCACAACCCCGCGCCGATGACGGTCTCGACTGCGATTCCTTCCCCCGCCGCCCTGCGGATGATGTCCTCCATGTCGCGAATGAAGCGCCCGAGATTGAGCACTTTCGGGGACAGGGGCTGCCGGCGCCCGAAGGCGAGCAGCTGCGAGGACAGCTTGGCGCTGCGGGAGACCCCGTCCAGCGCGATCTGGACGCGCCTCTCGCCGGCCGCGTTGCCGCTCACATCGCGCTTGAGCAGGTGCAGGTTGCCGCTGATGACGTGCAGCAGGTTGTTGAAGTCGTGCGCGATGCTGCCTGTCAGATTGCCGATCGCCTCCATTTTCTGGCTGTGCCGCAGGGCTGCCTCGGCTTTGATGAGCTGTGCGGTGCGTGACTGCACCCGCTCCTCCAGCGTCCGGTTGAGCTCCGTCAGAGCCAGTGCGGCGTTGCGGGCTTCGCTTTCGCTGTGCCGCAGGGCTGCGATCATGGCACGGCGCTCGGTGATGTCGCGCAGAATCACGGTGGCGAACAGGCGCATGCCGCTTTTCCAGCGCGATGCGGACGCCTCGAAATAGCGCAGCTCGCCGCTCGCGCGTGCTGCGATCAGCGCGTTCGGCTGGGTCGCCCTCGTGCCGTCGATCGCGGCGCGCCACAGAGCAGCCCATTCGCTCCGGGTCTCGAAGAGAAGGGCGGCGTCGGTTCCCACCAGCTTGCAGTCCCGGCTGCCAAAGCGCGCGTCGGCCGCCGGATTTGCGAATTGGATGAGGCCTTCCTCGTCCACGGTAATGATGATATCGGGAGCGCTTGCCACGACGGCGTCATACCGCGCATCCTGCTGATCGCGCAGGTA
>JBOHME010000247.1:0-1974 GCA_050729795.1 Allostellaceae bacterium
GGACGGCATCGGTTTTCTGCTCGGCCTGGACCATCGTGCGGTACGGGATCGAGAACACCACGCGGATCGGGTTGAGCTGATTGACCGTCGCCAGCGCCGACGTGCTCGGGGTGACAAGATTGCCCTTGGTCATGCTGACCGCGCCGATCCGGCCGGCGATTGGCGAGGTGATCGTGCAGTAGCCGAGATTGAGCGCCGCCTCGGTGACATTCGCCTGGGCCGAGAGCACCGACGCCTGGTCCTGCGCGAGGGTCGCGGTGGCCTGATCGAGGTCGGAGGCTGCCTCGAACCCCTGCTTGTTGAGACGTTCCGCACGCTGATAGGCGAGCTTTGCATTGGCAACCGCCGCCTCCGCCGAGGCAACGCTTGCCTCCGCGGATTGCAGGGCGGCCGTGTACTGTGTCGTCTGCAGCCGGAACAGGACCTGGCCGGCTTTTACCTCGCTGCCTTGCCGTACCGCGACGCTGTCGATGAAGGCGGTCACTCGCGGCACGATCCTGACGGACTGGATCGCGGTGATATGGCCGATGTAACTCCGCACCGGGGCGACGTTCTTCACCATCACCGGCGCGACCGTGACGGCCGGCGGCGGCGCAGCCGCATGCGCCTCCACGCCCGGCGGAAGCACGAGCGCTGTGGCGAGCGCGCCGACCATCAGAGCAGAGCGCACGAATCCTGCTTGTGCTGTCTTCCCCTGCGGCGGCCGACCAAGCATCGGGCCGGCCGGCCGGGCGTCCTGCCCGGGCGCCGCAAGGCTCGTCGCTCGCCTCACGGCAGATCCTTTTTCACGATGTGCCTGCTTCTCCTACCGGCGCAAATATGATATTCACTGGTCTCATTTACGGCAAGGGCTGAAAACATCATTTACAAAGCAATGACCGACAGGGCTGCGGCCACGCGGGCGAGGGTTCGTCCGCGGAGAGCCGGCCGCCCGCGCGCGGCAACCGCCGCCCGGCTTCCCGAACTTCTGCTCGATGCGGCCGAGGCGCTGTTCCTCGCGCATGGCTACGGCGCCACGACCGTCGAGCAGATCGCCGCTCATGTAGGTGCGACAAAGCGCACGATCTACGTAAAATTCGGTGACAAAGAGGGCCTGTTCTCGGCCATGGCGAGGCGCGTGGTGGAGCGTCGCCGGGCTTGGCTCGCGGACGAGTTCGCCGCTCCTCGGGTAGAAGAGCGGCTGATCGTGTTTGGCGAGCGGCTGCTCGCGCTTGCCCTGGCGCCGGACGTCCTCGCGCTGCACCGGGCGATGGTGGCGGAAGCGTATCGCTTCCCCGAGCTCGCTCTGCTGGTCGAACAGTTGGCCGCCGAGGGCGCGAGACGGCGGCTGGCAAGCATTCTCGCCGTGGAGACCGCCCGCGGCTCGCTCGAGCTTGCCGACCCGGAGCTGGCGGCCGAACTGCTGGTCGGGATGATCGTCAATTCCGGAGTCCAAGCCGGTCTGCTCGGGCGCGAAAGCGCGGCGGCGCACTGCCCGAATTCATGGGTGCGGACGGCGATCTCGTTGTTTCTCGACGGCTGCCGGCCGAAGTGCGGTTGATCGACGCCGATCGGGACCCCGCCGGGGTCACGATTTCCTGCGCAAGATCAACGAAGTATCCCGGTCTTGTCCAGGGTCTCGCTTCGGCGCCGATGCACACGCTTTCGCAAAGCTGGACTCGCTCATCCAGTCGAATGTGCTGCTTTGGCCCCACCACCGGGCGAATGGCTTTCCCGGCCGCCGGGACATCACAACTCGCGCCAGTCGGGCGAGATTTGCCGCGCACACCTCGACCAGCCGGGCATTCTGGTCCGCGAAAGCCTGCCGAACCTTCGCCCTCTCGTTCAGATCCCGGATCAGATCAAAGGGATCGCCAAGGTGCTGGCGGGGCATGATCCAGTTCACCACCATCTTCGGCCTCGATGCTCCTGGGCAGTTCAAGGCATCTGACAATGCGTGCCGGACGGACGTGGTCAACCCGCCCAGCGTTAGGC
>JBOHME010000248.1:0-1939 GCA_050729795.1 Allostellaceae bacterium
GCCGGCTTAACGCATTGATATAGTTTGGTTTCGGTCCAAAGCTCGGCCGCAAGCAGCTCAGAATGTTAGGCACACGACTTGGCGGATTTGACCTTGCATGAAGCTGTAGCTCCCGCTACCAGTGAGGCATGTATCTGCGCATCACCCAGCGGCAGAACCGCGACGGCTCGACCGTCGCCTATTACGGCCTCGCCGAGAGCGTCTGGAACCCGGAGGCAAAGCGGCGTGAGGCCCGGGTGGTGCATAGTTTTGGCCGTGCCGATCAACTCGATCGCGCCGCCCTCGAGCGGCTGGTGAACAGCATCAACCGCGTGCTCGATGCCGGCGACGGCGTGGTCGCCGACAAGACCACGGCCGGCACCCCGGACATCGAGATCGAGCGTGTGTTCGAACTCGGCGTCGTGCTCGCCGCCCGCGTGCTGTGGGAGGAACTCGGCATCGGCCCCGCCATCCGCCGATGCACCGAACGGGCCAAGCTGACGGCACCCCACGAGACCGCCCTGTTCGTGATGGCGGCCAACCGGCTCGACGATCCGGTCTCCAAGTTGGCGTGTGCCGAGAGATGGCTGCCCGACATCGCCTGGCTTCCCGACGCGGCCGGGCTGGCGGTCGATCAATGCTACCGTGCGCTCGACTTCCTGGCGGTCTGGACCGAGGAGATTGAACGCGACGTGTTCCTCAAGGCCGCCGACCTGTTCCGCCTCGATGTCGATCTGATCTTCTACGACACCACCACGGCCTATTTCGAGATCGACGAGCCGGACGAGGACGCGCAGGAATTTGCCGGCCGGCTGTACGCGCCCCTGCGTCGGCGCGGCCACAGCAAGGAAGGGCGCGACAACCAGCCACAAGTCATCATCGCGCTTGCGGTCACGCGCGACGGCATGCCGGTGCGTTCCTGGGTGCTGCCCGGCGACACCGCCGACGTGACCACCGTGGCGCGGATCAAGGACGATCTGCGCGCCTGGCGGCTCGGCCGCTGTCTCTTTGTTGGTGATGCCGGCATGTATTCGGCCGACAACCTGGCCGAACTGAGCCGCGGCTTGGGTCGCACCATCCTGGCGGTGCCGATGCGCCGGGTGCGCGACATCGAGGCCGAGGTGCTGACCCGGCCGGGCCGTTACAAGCAGATCGCCGACAACCTTCAGGTCAAGGAGGTATGGGTGGGCGACGGCGAGCGGCGCAAGCGCTACGTGCTCTGCCTCAATCCGCAGGAGGCGGAACGCGAACGCGCGCGGCGCGCGCAGTTGCTGGTCGAACTCGATGCCGAACTGGTACTGTTGGAGCAGCGCGAGGCGGATCATCCCAAGGCCGCCTGCGTGCTGATGGCCTCGCGGCGCTACGGCCGCTACTTGAGTGCGGACGGGCGCGGCCGTCCGCAGCTGGACCCGGCGAAGGTGAGGGCGGCGGCGAAGTTCGACGGCAAGTTCGTGGTGATCAGCAACGACGACACGCTGTCGGCCGAGGACATCGCGCTTGGCTACAAAGGGGCCTGGATCATCGAGTCCTGCTTCCGCAGGATGAAGCAGACGGGCCTGCAGGTGCGGCCGATGTTTCATTGGACGGCGCGCCGGATCGAGGCGCACGTCAAGCTTTGCGTGTTGGCGCTGCAGATGCAGCGCACCGCTGAGATCCGCTGCCAGCTTCCCTGGGCGCGGATCGTCCATGCGCTCGGCGGTCTGAAGGCGGTGCGCTATCGCTGTGAGGGTCGGGCTATTGTTCACCGCACGAAAATCCCTTCGGAGCTCGCCCCGATGCTGAAAAGCTTAGGCATATCAGTGCCTAAGAAAATTCTCGCCGTCGAAGAAGCATCGCCCGCCGCCATTGCGGCTTAGGCACACGCCCCGAATCTGCCCATCGCAAGCTATTGAGAAACCTAAGGAATTCCGGCCGTCTGCCTAATGACCGCGAACCCAGGCAAGGTTGAACACAGCTTTCG
>JBOHME010000249.1:0-1938 GCA_050729795.1 Allostellaceae bacterium
GGATACAGGCATGTTGTTTTTGCGCCCCCGTCGCAAGACCGGATCGGAGATACACATTGCCCGTGATGGAAGCCGGCCCTCCGGCTCCCAATAAACTCCAACGATACGGCAAACCAGCCAGAGGAAACCCCAGGCATGTCGATAGTCAGCGAACCTTTGACCGGCACCGCGGCGGAACGGTTGACCGCCCGCCTCGACCGGCTGCCAATGACGCGCACCGTCTGGGTCATGGCCCTTCTGATCTCTCTCGGCGGCTTTTTTGACGTCTTTGCGCTGGAGTTGATCGCCACCTTGGCGCCGGGGCTGTTTCGCGCCCACATCTTTACCGCGACAACGGTGAGCTTTTTTGGCATGACCGGGCTGGCGAGCTTTATCGCCGCGCTGTTCGCCGGATTGTTTGTCGGCACGATCGCCTTTTCCCATGTCGCCGACCGCTTTGGCCGGCGCAGCATCTTTGCCTTCTCGCTGTTGTGGTACGGCATCGCCAGCGTCGTCATGGCCTTTCAGAACAGCGCCGACGGGGTCAACCTGTGGCGCTTTATCAGCGCGGTCGGGCTTGGCGTCGAACTGGTCACGATCGATTCCTATCTCTCCGAGCTGGTGCCAAAATCCTCGCGCGGCAAGGCGTTTGCCTTTCTTCTCGGGGTCAGCTCCGTGGCCGGCCCGGTCTGCTATTTCCTGGCCTGGCAACTGGTGCCGATCGACCCGCTTGGCGTCGCGGGATGGCGCTGGGTGGTGTGGATCGGCGCGCTCTGCGCGATCCTCGTCTGGTGGATCCGGCTTGGTCTGCCGGAAAGCCCGCGCTGGCTCGCCCAGCAGGGGAGGATCGAGGAGGCCGAGCGGGTGATGGCCGGGATCGAGGCGCGGGTCACGGCCGAGTTGGGACGGCCGCTGCCGCCGCCGGGTCCGCCGCAACCCCAGGAAACGCATCGCGGCAGCATCGCCGAGATCTTCAACGCGCAATACCGTTCGCGCACGATCATGCTGATGCTGTTCAACTTCTTTCAGACGGTCGGGTTCTACGGATTTTTTGCCTGGATCCCGACCCTCTTGATTGCCAAGGGCATCCACGTCACCCAGAGCCTTGAATACGGTTTTATCATCAAGATCGCCGCGCTCTGCTCCCCATTTCTGATCATGCTGTTCGCCGACCGGCTCGAACGCAAATGGCAGGCCTGCCTGTCATGCGTGATCATCTCGATCCTCGGCATTCTGTTCTCCGTGCAGAGCGCGCCATCGGCGCTGATCATCGTCGGGGCACTCCTGGCGATGGCGACCGCCTGGCTCGCCTATTCCCTGCACAACTACCAGTCGGAGCTGTATCCGACGCGGATCCGCGCCCGTGCCATCGGGTTTGTCTATTCCTGGAGCCGGTTGAGCGGCATGTTGACCGGGTTCATGGTGGCGTTCTTTCTGCGCCACTATGGCGTGCCCGGCGTGTTTCTGTTTGTCGCCGCCTCGATGGTGGTGGTGGTCATCTCCGTCGCCTCGATGGGTCCGCGCACCAACAATCTCGAACTGGAGGCGATCGCACACTGAGCGCGAAGTCCGTTGCGGAGCCGGCGGCCGCCTACTGCGCGTAGTCGGGTTCGCGGCGATCGAGCAGCCGCTTCAAGGCGGCGAAATGGTGCTCGCAGGATGGCTTGCCGCCATAGACCGGCGCCTCGGCATACTGGTGCAAGGTGTGGGCGACGATGCCCGCCGGCAGCCGTTTCAGCGGGCGCCCGGTCCACATCGCATAAAGCTGCACCTGGGCGGCGCGTTCGAGATAATAGAGCCGGTCATAGGCTTCGGCGACCGTCGCGCCGACGGCGAGGGCGCCGTGCCCCGCCATGAGCAGGATTTTCTTGTCGCCAAGCGCGCGCGCCAGCCGCTCGCCCTCGGCCGGATCAAGCGCAAGGCCGGGATAATCGTCATCATAGGCGATCTCATCCAAAA
>JBOHME010000250.1:0-1934 GCA_050729795.1 Allostellaceae bacterium
CTTGTGGATCACGACACCGGGCGAGATCGCGCGCTATTGCGAGAGCCTGCCCTCCGGCACGATCCCGGGATCGTGAGGGCGGTCTAGCCGCCGCCGATCAGCTCCGCCGCTTCGATCAGTCGCCGATAGTGCTCCCATGCGGTTTCCACTTGGCGCTGCAAGGCGTCGAGCCCCGTTTCCACCAGGGCAAACTCCGCGATCGTCGTCCACCCCGGTTTGTGAATGATGCAGCCGAGCATCCCGCTCAGCGCCCCGAAACCGGCAAGCGAGCGATCAAGGCGGTCGATTTTCCCCTTCAGACGGTCGATATCGTGGGTCACCTCCGGCCTCCCTTGGGTTGTCCCTGCAAGATTAAGAGGAGGGGGCGGGACCCGTCTGTGAGCCGCTTCACAATTCCGCAGAAATGCTTCTCACGCCGCTGCGCCGCGAGCCGCTGCGCCGGGCGGCTTGTCACCGAGGCGCAAGAGCGGAACAAACAGAAAGATCAGCGCGGTCAACCCGGCCGACAACAGGATCAGCGGATCGAGCCGGTTGGCGAAGGCGTGTTCATAGAGAAACGAGCCGAGCGTCTCCGACAGCGCGGAGGCAAGGTTCAGGATCGACATCAGCGCGGCAAAGGCAAAACCCTCGGCCCGCTTTGGGCAGTAATCGGCGGCGAGCGTCAAGGTCGCGACAAAGGTGATCATGGTGGCGATCCCGTTGGCAAAATTGATCAACGCCGCGGAGAGCGGGTTCGCCAGCAGGACAAAGGCGGCAGTCGTCACCGTGCCCAAGAGAATGCTGAGATGGATCAGACGCCGGGCGGTGATCCCTTTCAACAAATGACGATAGATCAGGGCGCCAGCGATCCAGCCGGCCGAATTGATCGCTCCGAGTTCGCCAATAAGCGCCTGCGAGAACTTCAGATGGTCAGTCATATAGTAATAAAGCGGGGTGCCAAATCCGGGATTGAGATAGAACAGGAACAGAAACAGCGCGACGACCCAGAGATCACGCAGGGTGAAGGTGGCGAGGAGCGCGCGGAAGGTGCGCTTCAACTCGCCCAGATCGAGGCGGCTGCGCTCCTCGTCGATCAGGAGGAGAGTGCCGATGATGACCCCGATCGGGGCGACGGCGACGACCGCGGCGGCGGCGTGCAGCGCGCCGGCCGGCGGCAGGCGCTCGACCAGTTGGCCGGCGAGAAAGGCGCTGCCCATCCCGGCAATGTTGAACCACAGCCATTGCTGGTTGACAAAGGCGTCGCTGGTTCTGAGCCGCTGCCCGTTCTCGACCAGGACGGCGCCGCACAAGGTGCTGACAATCGCCATCGCATAGGCGGAGAGCAGCAGCACCGAGATCAGCGTGCCCGGCGCTCGGAGCCGCGTGATCCCGGCATAGGCCGCGATCGCCGCGAGACTGGCCAGCAGCAGATAGGCCTTGCGGCGATAGCCAAAGAGCGGCACAAAATCCGAGGCGATCCCCCAGACCGGCTTGATGATCCAGGGGAGGGTGATGACCGACAGCGAGGCGGTCACCTGCAACGGCGTCCACCCCTCGGCTTCTTTCAGATAATAGGCGAGCGGCTGGGCGATCAGCCCGCCGACCTGCCCCAACCCCTCGACGACATAGACGACTGCAAAAAACCACATCAGGCGGCGCATTTGCAGCCGTTCGCTCGATGGCAGGGCCATCCCCGCACGCGCGGCGTCTTCGGCCATCAGGTCACGGCAGGCGCAAGCTCGCACTCATGCGGTGCAGAATAACCGAGCTCGCGGGCTCGGCCGAGACCCCTCCCGCAGGCGCGGCCGGCGCAAGAGGAAACGCTGCGGGGAGGACCGCTCAGCGGCAATCGTACCGGGCGGTTTGCGCGCCGCCGGTCTCTCCCTCCGCGACCAGAGCGGCGGTCTTGCCAAATGCGGCCCACTGCACCCCGCGACCGCCACCCCCAGCGCCGC
>JBOHME010000251.1:0-1923 GCA_050729795.1 Allostellaceae bacterium
CCGCCGGCCCTGGCTCCCTTGGCGCGAATCATCACATGGCCGGCGGTGTGTCCGGGCGTCGCCTCAACCGTCAGCATGTCGTCGAGGGTATAACCGTCCTCGACAAATTGCGACTGCCCGGCCTCGATCACCGGCAATACGCTGTCCTCGATGACCCCCTCGTTGACCGCGCGCGATCCGACCGGCATGCCATTCCACTGATCATATTCGGCGCGGCTGAACAGATATTTGGCATTGGGAAAGGTGGGCACCCAGCGGCCGTCCTTGAGGCGGGTGTTCCAGCCGACATGATCGAGATGGAGGTGCGTACACATCACAAAATCGACCTGCTCGGGTGCCACGCCGACCGCTGCGAGACGATCGAGCCAGGGCAGGTCAAGCTGATGCAGCGCCGGGAACCCCGGACGCTCCTTGTGATTGCCGCCGCAGGTGTCGATCAGAATCGTGTGGTGGCGGGTGCGGACCACCCAGCTATGGATGCTGGCAACCAGGAGGCCCGCCTCTCGATCGTAATAATTTGGCGCCAGCCATCGCAACTGCCGCTGCAATGCCTCCGCCGGCAGATCGGGGAACATCACCTCCGGCGGAAAAGCCGGCTGGCAGGATTCCTCGACGCGAGCGACACGAAGCTCGCCGAGCTGGAAATAACCGGATGCCGATTGCATTGATTCCTCCCTATGCCGAAGCGAGCCTATCACAAAGCCGGGCCGCACATGATCTTCTCCCGCGTCAAAGGCGCCCGACCGCAAGTCATTCGGCGTTCGCGGCGTCGCCGGCTGCGCGATACCGGCGCAACGCCTTGCCTCCCCGCGGGTTTCGGTTTCCGCCAAAGCCCCGGTGATCGGCAACACGACGCCAAAAGCGGTCACAGCATCGTCGGATCGACCCGTTGCCGGGAAAATCGTTTTGATAGCGCGCCGTCGCGGCTACCCTGCCCCAGGGACGTCCAGCGAGGCTCAAAATGGCAGCTCCCCTGATCGGCTATGTCGATCGCTTCTCGGCGCGGCCCGGCGAGCGGATCGCGGTCAAGGTCTCCAGTCAGCGGGACGAGCCTTATCACGCGGATCTCGTTCAGGTCATTCACGGCGATGCGAACCCAGACGGGCCGGGGGTCAAGATCAAAGAGATAGCGGCCGGTTTCGCGGGCCGCTATCCGTCGCGGCGGCAGCCGGTGCATCCCGGCTCGTGCGGCATCGTCACGGTCCCGACGCCAATCGAGCTGCCCGATCCCTGCACGATTGTCGTGCGCGTGCAGCCCTGGCTGCTCGACGGGCGGCCGCAGACGGTGCTGGCGATCGAGGCCGGGCTGAGCCTGTCGGTCGCAGCCGAGGGAGCCATCCTGGACGCGCAAGGCCGGCGGCTCCAGGTCTCGGCGCCGATGCTGAAACGGCGCTGGTATGAGTTGCGCGTCATGGCTTCCGCCGGTGCGCTTCGCCTGCGCCAGACGGCGTTGCAGCGCAGTTGGGGCATCGCCGATACCGGCGAAGCCGAAATGCCGGGTGCCGTCGGCGCTCCTGCCCGGATTGTGTTCGGTGCCCGTCCCACCGCCGGCGGGCAGCCCGGCGCCAATCCGCATTCGGCCTTTTTCAACGGACGGATAGAGGACCCGGCGGTGCTCGGCGGCGCCCTTGCGAGCGCGGCGCCGATCGATCCAAGCCGGGCCGAGTGCCTGGCATGGTGGGATTTCAGCGCGGAGATCCCAACCGACCGCATCGTCGATCGCGGCCCCTGCGGCCTCCACGGTTTGTTGCGAAATCTGCCGACCCGCGCCGTGCGCGGGTCCCGCTGGACCGGCGAGGAGATGTGTTGGCGGCACGCGCCGCGGCACTACGCGGCGATCCATTTTCACGAGGACGACCTCTACGATTGCGGCTGGGAGACCGACTTCGCGGTCGATATTCCGGAAGAGATGCCGAGCGGCGT
>JBOHME010000252.1:0-1921 GCA_050729795.1 Allostellaceae bacterium
GGCCTTCGACCGCGACCTCGATCTTTTCGCCCGCTTTCTCAAACTGCCAGCGCGGTACGGCATCGCCCCAGCGGAAACGGATGCAGTCGTGTCCGGCCAGATCGTGCGGCGCGCGTGGCGGCGGACGGCGCGCCAGGTAGGCCGGGGAAGCCACGGCGAGAAGCCGCGTCTCGGGGCTGATGCGCAAGGCGATCATATCCCGCTCGATCCACTGACCGGCGCGGATGCCGGCGTCAAAACGGCCGCGCACGATGTCGATGACGCCGATGCCGTCATCGGCTGTCAGATCGACGGTAATCTCCGGAAATTCGGCGAGAAAGCGGACGATGACCGGGGCGATCAGCATGCGCACCGCCAGGCTCGCCACGCTGAGGCGCAGGGTTCCCCCCGGCCGGTCGCGATAGGCGTTGGCCTCCTCGACGGCGCTGCCGAGTTCGGCCAGGGCGGGGCCGATGCGCGCCAGCATGCGCACGCCGGCCTCGGTCGGAGCGACGCTGCGCGTCGTCCGGTTCAACAGCCTGACGCCGAGCCGCTCCTCAAGCGCGCGCAGGCTCTGGCTCAGGGTCGAGGTCGAAATCCCGAGCGCGGCTGCGGCCTTGACAAAGCTGCCATGCTCGGCGATCGCGACAAAGCCGGCAAGCTCGGCGAATTCGCTGCCCCGCATCCACGCCTCCCGCTACGGCCCTGTCACCGGGCCAATAAACGATCGGATCACCCGCGCCGCGCGTTTGGAACACCCCTGCCATGTCCGGCGAGCCGTGACAATTTGCCTGCGTTGCGCAGGCGAAAACCGGCCAAAATCACGGGCTTACCGGCGGCTCGCTGCCGGATTATGCGGACGGGCCGAACGGGCCGTCCGCATCATGCCCGGTTATCGGCGCAATGGGCGGGCGCCATCTGTCCCTCTGTCGAGGTTCGTGCCGATCCTGCCGTTCCTCGCAATCGATCCGGTCCTCGTCAATGCCTGCTGATGGTGGAGATATCAACCTCGAACCTCGCTCGCGCGCCGACGCCAGCGAGGTCGAGGATCGTGTGGCGCAGCACGCCGAGGATCTTCGGCGTGAGCATGAAGAACGCCGGCGCGCGCGCCGGCGGCGGCACCTCCGCTGGGCGCTCTATCTGCTGCTGCCGCTGCTGCTGATTGCCATCGGCTATTATTACGTGACCGGCGGCGCCACCGTGACCAGCGACGACGCCTATATCAAGGCCAACACGGTCGCGGTCTCGACCAATGTCGCCGGTCTCGTGCAGAAGGTCGATGTGCGCGACAATCAGCATGTCGCCGCCGGTCAGCCGCTGTTCAGCCTCGATCCCGCGCCGTTCCGCTACGCTCTTGCCCAGGCCCAGGCCAATCTCGCCAACGTCCGCGACCAGATCACCGCGTTAAAGGCAAACTATCGCAATCTCGCCGCCGAGATCGTGCAGGCGCAGGATCAGCTCGCCTATGCGCAGCGCAATTTCGCGCGCGCAGAGACCCTGGCGCAGCAGCGCTACGCCCCGCAGACGACGCTGGATCAGACGCGGCTTCAGGTGCAGACGGCCGAACAGTCGCTCTCCGGGCTGAATGCGCAGCAGGCGGCGGTGGTCGCCAAACTCGACGGCAAGCCGACCATCCCGGTAACGGAGCATCCGCTCTACCGCCAGGCTCTCGCGCAACTCCACCAGACGCAGTGGAACCTCGATCATACCGTGGTGCGCGCCCCCTATGCCGGGATCGTCACCAATGTACCGTCCCTGCAACCGGGGATGTATCTGACGGTCTCGACGCCCGGGGTCAGCATCGTTGCCGATCATGCTCCCTGGATCGAGGCGCAGGCCAAGGAAACTTCCCTCACCTATGTCCGGCCGGGGCAGTCGGTCACGATCACCGTCGACACCTATCCGGGCCTCACCTGGCACGGCACCGTGGCCAGCATCGGCC
>JBOHME010000253.1:0-1889 GCA_050729795.1 Allostellaceae bacterium
CATTGGCGAGGTTTTCGCGCGGATCACCGGCGGCGCCTATGCCTGCGTCGTTGCCGATGAGGATGACAAGGGGACGCCGCTCCTGATCGCGCTCGAACGGGACGGCAAGACCAGGAAAGAGCTCGGTGATCTGTCCGAGGGCACCCGCGACCAGCTCTTTCTGGCGTTGCGTCTTGTGATGCTGGAGGACTATGCCGGGAAGGCGCCGGCGCTGCCCTTTATCGCCGACGACCTGCTGCAGACCTTTGACGATTACGGGCGCACGACAAACGCGCTCATGGCGCTCGCCGATCTATCCCGCAACGTGCAGGTGATCGTCCTGTCGCACCAGCGGCAGTTGGTCGAGGCCGCCCGCGCCTTGCCCGATGGCTCGGTCAATATCTGCGATCTGGCCGCCCGAGAGCCTTAGACATCCAGGTTCGCGACGCTCAGCGCGTTGGCCTGGATGAAGTCGCGGCGCGGCTCGACGAGATCGCCCATCAGGGTGGAAAACGTCTCCTCGGCGAGATCGGCGTGGCTGATCTTGACCTGCAACAGCGAGCGCGCCTCGGGGTCGAGCGTCGTCTCCCACAGCTGTTCCGGGTTCATCTCGCCCAGCCCTTTGTAGCGGTTGATCTCGATGCCGCGGCGGCCGAGGTCCATGATGGCCGCGACGAGCGCCGCCGGTCCCGTGATGAGAAAGGTCTTGTCGCGCGCAGCGAGTGTGCCGGGGGCCGCATAGACCTCCTGCAACAAGGCGCGGTCGGCATCGAGTCGGCGCGCCTCGCTGGAGCGCAGCAGTACCAAGTCGATCCGCCGCCGCTCCTCGACACCCTGATGGGTGCGGCTCAGCACCAGCGCCTCACCGGCGACCTCGCCGTGCCAGCCCCGTTCCGCTTCCGGGGCGACCCTGTCAAGCCGTGCGGCAACGCGCCGGGCCGCTGCCAGCGCCGCGTCGGGATCGGCAAACAGCCCGGCGGAGAGCGCGCCGGCAATGGCGGCCTGCTCGATGACCGCGAGGTCTCCGACCTTGCCGGCGAATGCCGACAGCGAGCGGCGCTGCGAGCGCGCCTGCCCCAGGAGCCGGTGCAGATCAAGACCAGCCCGCTCGACCCCGTCATGCTGGACGAACACCGCGTCCTTGAGGGCCGCATCGACGCAATAGGCTTCGAGCGCCGCCTCGTCCTTCAGATAGACCGCCTTGGCGCTGCCGCGCAAGAGCCGGTAAAGCGGCGGCTGGGCGATGTAGAGAAACCCTTTCTCGATGAGATCGGACATCTGCCGGAAGAAGAAGGTCAACAAGAGGGTGCGGATGTGGCTGCCGTCCACATCCGCATCGGTCATGATGATGATGCGGTGGTAGCGCGCCTTTCCGGGGTCGAAATCCTCGCTGCCGATGCCGGTGCCGAGCGCGGCGATCAGCGTGCCGATCTCGGCCGAACTCAGCATCTTGTCAAAGCGGGCGCGCTCGACATTGAGGATCTTGCCTTTGAGGGGCAGGATCGCCTGAAAGCGCCGGTCGCGCCCCTGCTTGGCCGAGCCGCCGGCGCTGTCGCCTTCGACGATGAACAGCTCGCTCTTGGCGGGATCGCGCTCCTGACAGTCGGCGAGCTTGCCCGGCAGGCTGGCGATGTCGAGCGCGCCCTTGCGCCGGGTCAGTTCGCGCGCCTTGCGCGCCGCCTCGCGTGCGGCGGCCGCTTCGACGACCTTGGCGACCACCTTGCGGGCTTCGGCCGGGTGTTCCTCAAACCATTGCGCGAGCCGGTCGGCGACTACCCCCTCGACCGCCGCGCGGACCTCCGAGGAGACCAGCTTTTCCTTGGTCTGCGAGGAAAATTTCGGGTCCGGCACCTTGACCGAGAGGATCGAGGACAACCCTTCGCGCATGTCCTCGCCCGACAGTGTCACCT
>JBOHME010000254.1:0-1814 GCA_050729795.1 Allostellaceae bacterium
CATCCCAAAGCACCTGTTCGCGGCGTACACGGGGGCCAAATCCCGCCAGGCGCCAGCCAATCTGAAACCGGTCGGCACCGGTCCCTACCGCTTTGTCTCCTTCACTCCGGGCGATCTGGTGCGGGGGGAGCGCAACCCGTCCTATCACGAGCCCGACCGGCCGTATTTTGACGCGATCGAGATGAAGGGCGGAGGCGACGCCGTCTCGGCGGCGCGCGCCGTCATCCAGACCGGCGAATATGATTACGCCTGGAACCTCCAGGTCGAGGACGAAATCCTGTCGCGGCTGGAAAAGACCCCGGACGCGCACGGCCGTGTCGCGCTCTACGAGGGCGGCGCGGTCGAGCACATCGAGCTCAACAGCACCGACCCGTGGATCGTGGTGGACGGCGAGTTTTCGAGCATCAAGACAAAGCACCCGCTGCTCTCCGATCCGGCTGTGCGTGAGGCGCTCGGCCTGCTCATCGATCGCGACGGGGTGCGCAAATACATCTACGGCCGCACGGGTCTC
The DNA here is from genome assembly GCA_050729795.1 of Allostellaceae bacterium. Classification (GTDB taxonomy): domain Bacteria; phylum Pseudomonadota; class Alphaproteobacteria; order ATCC43930; family CGMCC-115725; genus AP-15. Next base: position 512 of record JBOHME010000254.1, read on the forward strand.
GCGACCGGCAATTACATCAACAACCCCAAGCCGTTCGTCTCAAAAGACACGCACTGGGAGTTCAATGTCCAGAAGGCCAATGAGGTGCTCGACGCGGCCGGCTGGAAGCGCGGCGCCGACGGGGTGCGCGCCAAGGACGGCAAGACGCTGAAGCTCGTCTTTCAGACCTCGGTCAATTCGCCGCGCCAGCAGAACCAGGAGATCATCAAGCAGGACTGCGCAAAAGCCGGCATCGCCGTCGAGCTCAAGGCGATCACGGCATCGGTCTATTTCTCCTCCGATGTCGCCAATCCGGATACATACAGGAAGTTCCATGCCGATCTGCAAATGTATACGATCGGGATGGCGGCGCCCGATCCGCAGGACTTCATGCGGCAATTCCTGTCCTCGGAGATCGCGCAGAAATCCAACAAGTGGCAGGGCCGCAACGTGACGCGCTGGCACAGCCCGCAATACGACGCGCTGTTTCACGCCGCCGAGAGCGAGCTCGATCCGGTGAAGCGCGCCGCGCTCTTTATCAAGATGAATGATATGGTGGTCGGCGACCATGCCGTGATCCCGGAGATTTATCGGCTCGGGGTCTCGGGGATCGCCAAGAACCTGAAGCTGGCGTTGAGCGGCTGGGACAGCAACTTCGCCTTTCTCAAGGACTGGTATCGCGCAACCACGTGACGGCCGCCCATGGCCGGCCTTGCGGGCCGCCTCGCAAGCGGGGTCGGACGGGCGGGCGCCCGGGTGAGGAACGGCGGTCATGGGCCGGTATCTGCTGCGGCGCCTGGCGATCGCGATCCCGAGCCTCCTGGGGATCAGCCTGGTGCTGTTTGTCATTCTGGCGCTGGCGCCGGGCGACCCGTTCAGCGAACTGGCGACCAACCCGGATATTCCGGCCTCGGTCGCCGTCCATTTGCGCGCGCAGTTCGGCCTCGACGATCCGATCTGGCTGCGCTACCTGCACTGGCTCGCCGCCATGCTGCACGGCGACTGGGGGTTTTCCTTTGCCAGCCGGGTCGATGTGTCCCGGCTGATCCTGCAACGCCTGCCGACGACGCTCTTTGTGATCGGCTCCTCGCAGGTGGTGGCGCTCTTTATCGCGCTGCCGATCGGCATTCTCGCCGCGGTCAAGCCGTATTCGCTGTTTGACCAGATCGCCAGCACCAGCGCCTTTATCGGCTTCTCGCTGCCGACGTTTTTCACCGGCCTCCTGTTCATCCTCTTGTTCAGCATCGATCTCGGCTGGCTCCCGTTTGTCTACCGCGCCGATCTCGGCGTCGCCGGCTGGCAGTGGGTCTGGCAGGAGTTCCGC
>JBOHME010000255.1:0-1796 GCA_050729795.1 Allostellaceae bacterium
GCGTGTCGGCGAGCAGCCGCGCCGCCTCCGGCCGGTTTTTCAGGCTGTTCCCGGACAGGGCGTAATCGGCATAGACGCTGATGATCCCGGCGCCGGGTGATCTTGTTCTTCTGTCCGATGCGGGCTTTGTCCTGAAACCACACCTCTATCGGCTGGCCTGCGGCCTCATGCTGCGCGATCTCCTCCAGACCCGCGGCAAAGTTTTTTTGAACGCCGCGGGGGCGGCGGGGTCCTGGGCATGATGGCGCGGCCCTTCAACAAGCTCAGGAGGCGGAGAGCTTGCGATAGCTCATGCCGCGCAAGATCCGGCTCAGCGTCTGCTGGCTCACCAAAATGCCAAATTCCGCATGGACCCACTGCGCCAGATCGACCAGGCGCCGGGTTTGGTTGGCGTCCCGCGAGGCTTTCGCCAGCGCACGCAGGTGCGGCGCATCGTAATCCTCGCAAAGCCGTACCGGAGTCCTCATGGCGCCCTCCAACCCTTTGCCAAAGGGCATCACAGGGGCAGCGGTTTGAGAACCCTCGAAAAGGTCGCACTCAGCAGGATTTGGTATAATACCCTCGTCATCAATACCCCCGTCGCGATCACCGGGCTTACGACCGGCACGCGCATCTGCGTCAGTCCTGCCGATACCAACCCCGGCACATCGACGCTCAATTTCAGCGGCAACGGGGCCGTGCCGATTCTCTGCCCGCTTCTCGCCGGCGGATCGGCGAACTGGCCTGCAGCCGCTGCGACGATTGCCTGATCGGGACCGCGCGATGACAGCCAGCCTGCAAGGCGGCTCCGCCTCCTGGATTTCCGGCAAGGGCGACGGTTCTTCCGTTGCGACTGCGGTGGTCCAGGCGGTCGATTTCGATTACGCGGTGCCGATCGACGGCAGCGTGCAGATTCAGTCCGGTGCGCCCGACACCACCCTGTTTGGGGGCGTCGTGCCCGTCCACGGATTCGTGCTGCAAAACAACACCTCGGCCGTTCTGTGATGGAACGATACAGGGAATCCGGTCGCGGCGAGCGGGCAGAGCTTTCAGCTCGCACCGGGCGTGATGTCTGTCACCCCGCGCGGCTATGTGCCGACCGGCGCGGTTCACATCTTTGGAGGTGCCCCCGGCGGCTGGGCCGCGGCGCGGATCTGGTGAGCGCGTTGTCCGCGATGGCCGATCGCATCGCCTTGCAGTTCTCGGCGGAGCGCAGCCTCGCCTCGGCGGTCATCCGCTGGTCGATTTTGTTCTGCCCGATAAAAGGCTGCTCGGCGGCCGCCCGGATCATCCCGTACCCGGACGGTTGGGGGTTCAGATCCGGATGCCCGGCTATGCCCGTTTTTCGCGCGTTCTATTCGCGGAGGTGCCGACCCTTATGTCAACGCCGGTCCTGTTCTTTGCGCGCTTCCAGATCGGCAAGCCGTTTGATTGGGCCGCTGTTTTTGCCTTTGCCTTCGATCGCGACTGGCGCTGTGAAAACGCCTGGTTCTGCTCGGAACTGGTCGCCGCTGCCCTTGAGATCGGAGGGTTCTGGGCGCGCCCCTGGACCTTTCCCTGCCGAGCCAACAAGATCGATCCCGATGATCTTCTGCTGCTCCTCGGACCCTATCTCCAAGCGCCATGGCTTCTCCGCCTCGCCCGGGCATCACCGCTTCAGACCAGATCATCGAGCTCGACGCGGAGCGCGTTGGCGATCCGCTTGAGGGTCTGCACCGGCCCCTGACGCTCACCATTTTCGAGCTGCGACAGGTATCCCTTGCCGATGCCGGCCGCATGCGGCCGGAGAGCCACATCCTGACCGTGCGATCGCTGAC
>JBOHME010000256.1:0-1795 GCA_050729795.1 Allostellaceae bacterium
CATCCATCCCGAGACGATCCGCGCTCTCGCCGATGACGGACATGAGATCGCCGCGCACGGCTTCCGGCACGAGGACACGAGCGGCCTCGCGCGCGCCGAGGAAGCGGAACGGATCGCGCGCACGACCCAAATCCTTGCCGATGTCGTCGGCCGCCGGCCCCTGGGCTGGTTCTCATTGCCGCGGCAGGGCGACCGTTTCGCGACCGGCGCGATCAGCCGCAACACCCTCGATCTCCTGCGCGAAGCCGGCTATCTCTACATGGGCAACAGTCCGGCCGACGATATTCCGCATTACTGGGTCACCGATTTTGCCAGCCGGCGCGCCATGCTGGCGCTCCCCTATTACTACCATTTCGACGATCAGTTCTTTCTGATGTTCCCGCGCAAGGGTACCGGGCTTGAGCATCCCGAGGTCCTGCTGCGCAACTGGAAAGGCGAGTTCGAGGCGCAATACAAGCGCGGGCGCTATTTTCACATGACCCTGCACCCGCGGCATATCGGCTGGTGCAACCGGCTTCAGGTGCTCGAAGACTTTTTTGCCCATCTGCGCGGCTTCCCCGGTCTGTGGAACCCGACCGGCGCGGAGTGTGCGCGCTATTGGTGCGACACCTACCCGGCCAGCGCTTATCTGCGCCTTGAGCCAGGCCTGTGGCAGGACCACCCCGGCAGCCTGAGTTGAGCGGCGGCCACGGCCGCCGCTCGCCCGGCAATCGCCCCGGCGGCCCGCCCCCCGTCAGGTCTTCTCGATGTTCCACATAAAGAGCGCCGGCGAGCTGATAAAGCCATCGACGTTTTTGCGAAACGCGGTCAACTGATCAAACTGTCCGGTCGGAATGTAGGGCACCACCTCAAAGGCGCGCAACTGGATCTTGGAGGCGATCGCCTGGCGTTCTTCTTCGCCCTCGGCCTTCAGCCACTGGACGCGCAGATCTTCGAGCGGGGCGTCGGTCGGCCAGCCAAACCATGCCTTCATCCCGTTGGCCCGCAGCATCACATTGGCCGCCGGGTTGATCGTGTCGGTGCCGCTCCAGCCGGTCTCAAACACGTTCCAGCCACCTTGGGCGGGCGGCTTGGTCACCGCGCGGCGGGTCACCACGGTGCCCCAGTCGCTCGCCGTATACTGGACATTGAGACCGAGCTTTCGCATCTCGTCGGTGGCGACCAGCGCCTCGGCGTGGATCAGGGGCTGATCGACCCCGTCCATCAGGATGATGGGCTCGCCCTTGTAGCCGGCCTGCTTGATCAACGCCTTGGCCCCTTCGTAATCGCGCTTTCCGGTCAGCGCCTTTGAGCCGGCATCGTTCGCCATCGGCCCGCCGCAGGTGAAGAACGAGGCACACACGTCCCAGTTTTTCGGGTTGGTGCCGACAAAGGCACTCATGTAATCGGGCTGGCTCGCCACCATCATGATCGCCTGGCGCATCTTGACATTGTTGAACGGCGGATAGAGCCAGTTGAAGCGCACGCAGCCGGTGCCGCGGATCGGCGAGCTCGAGGGGAGCTTGATGTCGGGGTTGGCGGCCAGCACCGGCCACAGATCGCCCGGCGGGTTCTCCCACCAATCGTCCTCGCCGCTCTGCATCGCCTCGGTCTTGGTCGTGGCATCGGGGATCACGTGCCACTCGACCCGATCGACCTTGACGATCTTGGCGCCCGAGGCCCAGTCGGAGGGTTCCTTGCGCGGCACATAATCGGTGTTCTTGACATAGACGATCATGTTGCCGGGCTGGAACTCGCTGGCGACAAATTTGAACGGTCCCGACCCGACCATCTCCTTGACCTGCTGATAGGGATC
>JBOHME010000257.1:0-1778 GCA_050729795.1 Allostellaceae bacterium
CCTGCCCTCGCCTGGCTGCCAGCCCATCGAATGCTCCATTCTCGATCATGATCTCGGATGATGATCAATGCGAGATCCGCTAATCGAATAATATCGCTAATCAATGATCCTTTGGGCCTTGGACTCGCCTTTTCTTCTGGTAAATATTTCTTGCCCGCTAAAACCAGAATATCCGAATTGTCAGACGCTTCTTGAGGCGGCGGATCTTATCGAGGCTGGGGTCGTAGCCCGTCCAGGATGAGCTGGACGAGGTGCGCTGAGCGTTCCCGGCTGGTCTCCACGCCGGCGTGGCGAATCGCGGCGACAGCGCCAGCGACGAGCGCCATCAACTCTTCGACGGTGAGGTCGTCGCGGACGGCGCCGACTGCCTGCGCGCGGCTGAGCAGGTCTGCGACGTGGCGCGTGAGGTCTGCCGCGACGCCCGGGTCGGCGGTGCGCAAGTCGAACTCGGCGGCGGCGAGCGCGCTCTTCACGGTTGCGTTCTCGGCGCCCGTAGCCATCAGCCAGGAGAACAGCGTGAAAAGGGCTGCTTCAGGATCGTCTGCGGCGGCGAGCGCTTTTGCCTGCGCCACTAGCTGCTGGAGCTGATCGGTAGCGACGGCGAGATACAGCGCTTCCTTGGTGGGGAAGTGCCGGTGGACAGTCCCGGGGCCAACGCCCGCGCGGCGGGCGATCTCGTCGAGCGAGACACCAAGACCTTCCGTTGCGAACACCTGCTGCGCGGTCCGCAGGACACGCTCGCGATTGCGGCGGGCGTCGGCTCGCAGCTCGCGGTCGCTCCCGTGGGCTGCCGGCGACTTCGCTGATGCGGGCTCAGGCCGCTGGCTGGACATGTCTACCAGCATAACCGGGGCGTCGCACCGGATAGTATGGCTATAACCGGGGCGGAGCACCGCTTACGGTCCGCAGCGCTTAGGAGAGACCGCATGCAGTACCGCACCCTCGGCCGGACCGGCATCAAGGTCAGCCCCTACGCGCTCGGCGCCATGATGTTCGGGGCGCCGCCTGGCAACACCGACCACGACGACTCGATCCGGATCATTCACCGGGCGCTTGATGCCGGGATCAACTTCGTCGACACGGCAGACAGATACTCGCAGGGCGAGTCGGAGGAGATCGTCGGCAAGGCACTCAAAGGTCGCCGCGACGACATCGTCCTTGCCACGAAGTTTTCCGGCCCTATGGGAGGCGATCCGAACAGGCAGGGAGCCTCCCGTCGCTGGATCATGTCGGCGTTCGAGGACTCCTTGCGCCGGCTGCAGACCGATCACATCGACCTCTATCAAGTCCACCGGCCGGACCCCGACACTGACATTGAGGAAACGCTCTCGGCACTCTCAGATCTGATCCACAGCGGCAAGGTCCGTGTCATCGGGTCGTCCTCGATGCCCGCTTCTGACATCGTTGAAGCCCAGTGGGCGGCGGAGCGGCGCGGCCTGGAACGGTTCCGCACCGAGCAGCCGCCCTACTCGATTCTCACCCGCGGCATCGAGGCCGAGGTGCTGCCAGTCGCCCAGCGCTACGGGATGGGCACGCTGGTCTGGAGTCCGCTCGCGAAGGGCATGCTCACTGGTCGCATCCGCAAGGATCAGCAGACCGACCTGCGCCGCGCCGTCATGCTCAGCAGCTTCAGCGACGAGCCTCGGCTGGATGCCATCGAGCAGCTTGTTCCGCTCGCCGAACAGGCGGGCCTGCCGATGACGCACCTCGCGATGGCGTTCGCGATCGCTCACCCCGGCGTGACCAGCGCGATCATCGGGCCGCGCACGATGGAGCAG
>JBOHME010000258.1:0-1775 GCA_050729795.1 Allostellaceae bacterium
CGCATGCGGCGCGCCGATACTCGCAACGCTCGTTGCACACCAGCCGCCAACTCTCCTCGGTAACCCGCAAAAATCCTCGCCAAACCTCCAGCCAACCCGCAATCGACCCTTTTTCAGCAAGCGGCTAGGCCCGCCGCGCCAGAAGCATGTGACCCGGGTGCGGGAGTGCGTGCGCTCCAGGATGTCGTGGAGCCTTCTGATCCCGCTATCCTCCCCCGCGTCGGGATAGAATAGCTGTTCCACAAAAGCCAGATGTTCCTGTAGATCGTCGCTGGGCACGAGCTTATCGGTCGCGAGAAACCAAAGCCCGGTGCGACCGGGCAGTTTTCCGGCATGTGGCCCGGCAAAGAACTCCTCGCCTTTGCGATGCGCACGGGTTGGCCTGACCGGCAGGATTGCCGAAATCTGATCGGGATCGAGTCCGTCGCCGACAAACCGCAAAGTTACAAATGCTTTGCGGTCAGCGTGAGCCTCAGTCCTCGTCGTAGAGGTTGCCAAGCAGTTCGCCTTGGTCATCGATGACCGATCCATCGCTACAGATGATTACGCGATCCGTTCCGGAAAGATCACCCGCCGCTTTGATCTTATGAAGCGCGCGGCCGAGCCATTCACACGGTTCTATCTCATCTCGGCGAGATTTAGATCGGATCGCCGTTACGACGTGCGCCGCTTCGGCCTGCTGCGCTCGCCCATAAAAGGCCGGCCTCACCCGAACGCTCGGCCGCTGACGGCGCGGGTCAAGATATCGCCCAAATCGCGCGAAATTCTGCAGTTCTCCCGGTCTTCAGAGGAGATGCTGCAATGTCGAAATCCCGTGCCCTCGCGCTCTGCTGCTGTTTTGCGGCGTTGCCGCTGGTCGGCTGTGCCGGCGGCCCGCCGGGCAGCTGGCGACCGGCGCAAGCCAATGCACCCGCCGTCGCTGCCGCCGATGCCGGTCCGGTCGCACCGCGGGTTTACGGCGTGGCGAGCGGCGCACCCGCCGCAATCCTGGTGATGCTGCCCGGGCCGGATACCGGGCTTGCTGCCGACCCGGGCTTGTGGGCGGCACAGGGGTTCGATGTCGTCACTCCGTCCCCGGTGGCGCTTTCTCGGCTGGTCGCCGACCGCGAGACCGCCATCGATGGCCTGATCGCTCGGGCGGAGGCGCTGGCCGATGCGCCGGTCTGGCTGATCGGGCCGAACCCGGCGATCACCGCCGCGATGTCGGCACTGCCGCTGCAAAGCGTGAGCGAGGTCGCGGGCATCGTAATGACGAGTGCTGCATCCGGCGCGCAAACCTGCAGCGAGACAATGACCTACACGGACCCGGGCAACGGCTCGGTAGCGCAAGTCAAAGTCAGCAAATCGGGGAACGCGTGCCCGGCCGGATCGCCGTTCGGCATCGAGACCAGCGGCGGCGTAGTGCCGATGTCCCCAGCACCGATGCTCCCGGCACCGATGCCGCCGGCTCTGCAGTCTCGCGCGCCAAAGGTGATCGAGGCATCGGTCTCCGCCGGCGACTCGCCCGCCGCCCGCCACGCCGCAATCATGCGCGTCGCCCAGCTGATCAAAGCCACACCGGCGAGTTGATCCTAGACGCGATCAAAGGTTCCGAGCCTGCGGCCGAGCTGCCAAAGCGGCGCCCGGCTGCGGGTTCAGGTTCGGATGCCTCCCGTCAGGGCGGGTAATAGCCCGGTGGTGGCGGCGGTGGTGGCGGGGTCGTGACCACGCCGGTCACCGCCCCCAACGCGCCGCCGGTCGCGGCACCGATCGCCGCCCCCGGCCCACCACCGGCC
>JBOHME010000259.1:0-1753 GCA_050729795.1 Allostellaceae bacterium
GGTCAAGGTGCCACCCATGATCCGCGCTGCCCTTTATGCCCGCTATTCGTCCGACAATCAGCGGGAAGCCTCGATCGCGGATCAGTTCCGCATCTGCCGCGAGCGTGCCAAGCAGGAAGGGTGGCAGATCGTCGCGACCTATCACGATGCGGCCATCTCCGGCGCCAGTATGATCTTGCGGCCGGGCATTCAGGCTGTCTTGCAGGACGCCCAGCGCGGTCAATTCGACATCGTGCTGGCCGAGGCGCTGGACCGCATAAGCCGGGATCAGGCGGACGTGGCGACCCTGTTCAAACATCTGCGCTTTGCCGATGTGAAGATCTTCACGCTTCAGGACGGCGAAATCACCGAGCTGCATGTCGGCTTGAAGGGCACGATGAACGCCCTCTTCCTCAAGGATCTCGCCGCCAAGACGCATCGCGGCTTGCGCGGACGCGTCGAGGCCGGCAAGTCGGGAGGCGGTCTCTGCTACGGCTATCGCGTCGTGAAGCGGTTCGATGGAAATGGCGAGCCCATCTACGGCGAGCGCGAGATCGATGAGACCCAGGCCGCCGTTATCCGTCGTGTGTTCGACGAGTTCGCGTCCGGCAAAGGCCCGCGCGCGATCGCACGCGACCTGAACGCAGAGAAGGTGCCCGGCCCGGATCGCGGCACCTGGACCGATTCGACGATCCGCGGTCACGCTAAGCGGGGCACGGGCCTCCTCAACAATGAGCTCTATGTCGGGAAGCTGGTTTGGAACCGGCTCCGTTACATCAAGGATCCGAGCACCGGCAAGCGTGTCTCGCGCCTCAATCCTGCGGAAGCTTGGATCACGACCGGCGTGCCCGAACTCCGTATTATCAATGAGACGCAGTGGCAGGCGGTGAAAGCCCGGCAGGGCGAGCTTGGAACGATCCATGCCAAGGCCATCGCCGGCGTGCGTGCGGCCATGGCCAACCGCCTCAATGGATTACACCGGCCGCGCTCGCTGCTCTCGGGACTCTTGTTCTGCGCCAGCTGCGGCGGCCCTTTTGCCCTCCGGGGCCAGGGCCGCTATGCCTGCTCCAATCACGTCATGTCGGGTACCTGCTCCAACAATCACACGATCGCGCGGGAAACACTCGAATCGCGCGTGCTGGCGGGCCTCAAGGACAAGCTTATGGCGCCCGAAATCGCTGCCGAAGCGATGCGGGCTTATCAAGAGGAGACCAATCGCCTCAATCGTGAGCGCCGGGCCGCGGCCGGCGACCATCGCCGCGCACTCGACAAAATCACTCGCGCCATCAAGGACATCGTTTCGGCGATCGAAAATGGCGGCTATCGCCGCGCGCTCAGCGACCGGCTCGGCGAATTGGAAAGCCAGCGAGACACAATCACGGACCAGCTCGCGCACGCACCGCAGGAGGCGCCCGATCTGCATCCCAACATCGCCGGGATTTACCGGCGCAAGATCGAGCGGCTTGCCGAAGCGCTCGCTGACCCGGACGCGCAGCGCGATGCCGGCGAGGCTATCCGCTGCCTCATCGAGCGCGTCACGCTCTCACCCGGCGCCAGGCGTGGGGAGATGATCGCCACGCTCCACGGCGATCTTGCAACGATCCTGGAATGGTCAGAACGGGTGGGTCAAAAGAACAAAACCGACACCCCCGGTTCAGGAGTGTCGGTCTCAGTGGTTGCGGGGGAGCGCAACCCCCTTTACCGAACTGTCTTGCAGTATCGGCGCTAGTTCGATTCACGGGAGCGCACCCCCCTTTACCGAACTGTCTCGCGG
>JBOHME010000260.1:0-1748 GCA_050729795.1 Allostellaceae bacterium
CTCTTGTCGCGCAGAGTGCCGGGTTGCGCGCGATGCTCGAAACGGCGGGCGGTTTCCACCATCATCTCCCGGAATCCACGGCTGTCGAAACCGGCGCTCTTCAGCACCGGCTCCATCATCTCGTCCGCGAGCAGATCGTCGAGGCTCGGCTCATAGCGGCAACAACCGTCCATGATCCCCTCCTTGGTTACCTGATTGTAAGCAGTATCGCGGAAAAGCGTGTCCGTATTATGTCCGGCCGCGGAAAATTTCGCGGCGTTTTGTCCACTGCCGCGATTGCCTTGCGGGTAGAGATGCGGGACGGGTTTTGCTGCAAATCGCCGCGTCGGCCAAAGCCGGCGCGGTGCCGGTTGGCAGACACCCCGGGCATTACTAGATCACTCTCTGCCGACAGCGTCGGCATCGGGGAATGAATTGATTTTTACACTCATCACGCGAATCGTCGACGCCGCCCGCCGGTACGCCGCCCCGCTCACCGTGATCATCGCCCTCCTGGCGGCGGGCGGTGCCAATTTCGCGGCCACCCATCTGCGCCTTGACACCGATGTCGAGCACATGCTGCCGGCAAACCTGCCGTGGCGACAGAACGAGATCGCCCTCGATCGGGCCTTTCCGCAAAACGCCAACCCCCTCGCCATCGTCATCGACGGGCAGACACCGGAACTGGCCGATCGCGCCGCGGGGGAACTGACCCGCCGGCTGCGCGGCGAGCCGGACCTCTTCAAATCCGTGCGCCGCCCGGGCGGTGGCCCGTTTTTTGACCGGAACGGTCTGTTGTTTCTGCCGCTGGATGAGGTCAACGACATCGCCAACCGTCTGGTCACGGCCCAACCGCTGATCGGTGGGCTGGCGCACGACCCCAGCCTGCGCGGTCTCTTCGGTGTCTTGAGCACGTTTCTCAACGGTGCAGCCAAGGCCGGCGTGTCGATCGATCAGATCGATCCCGCGCTCGCCGCCATCGATTCGACGACGCGCCAGGTGCTCGCCGGCCGGCCGGCGAGCCTCTCGTGGCAGCAGCGGTTCACCGGCCGGGCGCCGACCCGGCGCGAGTTGCGGCAGTTTGTTCTGGTCCAGCCGGTGCTCGATTACACGGCCTTGCAGCCAGGCGGGCGCGCCACCGCCGAGATCCGGCGCCTCGCGCGGGAACTGGCGCTCAACCCGGCGCATGGCGTCGAGGTTCATATCACCGGCTCGGTCGCCCTCAATGACGAGGAATTTGTGACCCTGCGCGACAGCGCCCTGCTGACGATCGTTCTGTCGGTCGTCGGGGTGTGCGTGGTTCTGTTCTTTGCCTTGCGCTCGCCCAAGCTGGTCCTGGCGATCCTCCTCACGGTCGCCGCCGGTCTCGCCCTGACGGCCGGTTTTGCCGCTGTCGCGATCGGCTCCCTGAACCTGATCTCGGTCGCCTTTGCGGTTCTGTTTGTCGGCCTCGCCACCGATTTTGCCATCCAGTTTGCCATCCGTTACCGCGACCAGCGCTACCGGCTGGGTGATTTCGCTGCCGCGCTGCGGGGCACCGCGGCCACCCTGCACGGCGCCCTGCTGCTGGCCGCAGCGGCGACCGCGATCGGCTTTCTGGCGTTTCTGCCGACCGATTATGTCGGCATCTCCGAACTCGGCCTCATCGCCGGGGTCGGCATGCTGATCGGCATCGCGCTGACCTTCTCGCTCTTGCCGGCTCTGATCACCCTGCTCCGCCCGCGCGGCGAACCCGAGCCGATCGGTTTTCGCCGGGCCGCCCCGCTCGA
>JBOHME010000261.1:0-1687 GCA_050729795.1 Allostellaceae bacterium
TCCGGGGCGCCTCCAACGGGTCCGCGCAAACCGCGGCCACGTTGGAGGCTAACCCGGAATCTCGAGGTTCCGGGTTCGATGCTTACGCATCGTCCCGGAACGACGTCGCTACTTCGTCGTCCGTGAAGAATCCTTCAAGCCATTGAACGGGAGTCGATTTTCCTGACGCGGCGGCATTTGAGGTTGCAAGGTTCTGGGGTTTGAGGCCTCAAAAGCTTGCAATTTCGTTTTTGGGATTCCGTCGAATCGCTGGTCGTGATTCCGTCTGTTGCATCGGAGGGAACGATGCGACCAAAGGAACGACGGGACAGCGGACAGGCCGATCTTTTGCGCTCGCGGCTGGACGCGATCATCAATATGAACCACGCGCTGGTGAAGCTTTCGCGGACGATCGACTGGCCTTTCCTGGAGCAGCGGTTCGGGGCGGTCTATGAGGACAAGCCAGGCCGGCCGCCCTTGCCGACGCGGCTGATGGCGGGACTGGCCATTCTCAAGCACACGTTCGACCTCTCCGACGAAGTGCTGTGCGAGCGCTGGGTGGAGAACCCCTATTACCAGTTCTTCTGCGGCGAGGAGTTCTTCCAGCATCGCCCGGTGTTCGACCGCTCCTCGCTGACCCGCTGGCGCCAGCGCATGGGCGAGGAGAAGCTGCAGGCCTTGCTGCAAGAGAGCCTTGCGGTTGCCGCCAAGACCGAGGCGATCAAGCCGTCCGATCTCAATCGCGTCATCGTCGACACCACGGTGCAGCCCAAGAACGTGATGTTCCCGACCGATGCCAGGCTTCTCAACCGTGCCCGCGAGATCCTGGTCCGGCTGGCAAAGCGGCAGGGCCTTGTGTTGCGGCAATCTTATGCGCGGGTCGGCAAGTTCGCCCTGATCAAGCATCAGCGCTACGCCCACGCCAAGCAGTTCAAGCGCGCCAACCGAGCCTTGAGGAAGCTCAAAACCTATCTCGGCCGCGTCATCCGCGACATCGGCCGCAAACTCGGTGGCGGCGCCGACTTGCTCGGCGGGATCGTGTTGGAGCGCATGCTGATGCGGGCGCGACGAGTGCTTGAGCAGAAGCGGCACCAGCGTGGACCGAAGATTTATTCGCTGCACGCCCCGGAGGTGGAATGCATCGGCAAAGGCAAGGCGCACCGGCCTTACGAGTTCGGCGTCAAGGTCTCCGTTGCCACCACGCTGGCGCACGCCAAGGGCGGCCAGTTCGTCGCCCATGTGAAGGCGCTGCCCGGCAATCCTTACGATGGCCACACGCTGGCAACCGTGATCCCGGACATGGAGGCGCTGATCGGCAACACCATCGAGCGTATCCTCGCCGACAAAGGCTATCGCGGCCACAATGCCCCGCCCGACTACAAGTTCAGGGTGTTCACCTCAGGGCAGAAGCGGCGGGTGACGCCCAAGATCAAGCGCGAGCTGCGAAGGCGTTCCGCCGTCGAGCCGGTCATCGGCCATCTCAAATCCGAGCACCGCATGGGCCGCAATTATCTCTGGCACCGCCAGGGCGACGCCACCAACGCCGTCCTGGCCGCCGCCGGCTACAATTTCCGCCGCCTGATTCGGTGGCTCAGTCTTTTGCTGTGCCAAATCCTCGCCCAACTCATGCTCCGACTTCAGCCCATCACAGGCTGAAATCACCATTCTTCACGGCCGACGACATATTTCGCCCCCTTAGGTCATGTGG
>JBOHME010000262.1:0-1661 GCA_050729795.1 Allostellaceae bacterium
GTGGCGATCCTGTGGCTTGTCCGCACCGGTCGCGAACCCGCGATGCCTCCCGCGGAAAAGCTCGCCCTTGCCGGCGTGCTGGGAAGCTTTGCGTTCGGACTTTTGCTGCTTGCCTCCGGACGGCACGAGCCGACGGGGATTCTGGCTGTGCCGATCCTGCCGCTCGCCGTTCTCGGTCTGATCGCCATTGTTGCCGCGCGCGCCTGGCACGCGGCGCGCCAACGAGCGCCCGAACCCGCGCTTTCCTGACTGACCGTCGCTATTGTGCCGGGACGAGCGCTGCCGCTTCGCGCGTGCGCTTTGCCTTCTCGATCTCGGCCGCTTTTTTTTCGACCAGCGCGACGAGGTGATCGACGATGTCGGCGTCCTTCAGGCGATGATCGGCGAGACCGCCGATGTAAACCTGATGCGTGCCGTTGCCGCCGCCGGTGAAGCCGATGTCGGTCTCGCGCGCCTCGCCCGGGCCGTTGACGACGCAGCCGATGACCGACACGGTCAGAGGCGTCGTGATGTGGGCCAGCCGCTCTTCGAGGACCTGGACCGTCTTGATCACCTCGAACTGCTGGCGCGCGCAGGATGGGCACGAGATCACGGTGACGCCGCGCCGGCGCAGGTTGAGCGATTTCAGGATCTCGAACCCGGCTTTCACCTCCTCGACCGGATCGGCCGACAGCGAGACGCGGATCGTGTCGCCGATCCCCGACCACAACAGCATGCCGAGACCGATCGCCGATTTGACGGTGCCGCTGCGCAATCCACCCGCCTCGGTGATGCCAATGTGGAGCGGGTAATCGCAGGCTTCGGCGAGTTGCTGATACGCGGCGACGGCGAGAAACACATCGCTCGCCTTGCACGAGATCTTGAACTCGAAGAAGTCGTTGTCCTCAAGAATCCGGGCGTGGTTGAGCGCGCTTTCGACCATCGCCTCGGGGCAGGGTTCGCCATAGCGCTCCAGAAGATCGCGTTCGAGCGAACCGGCATTGACACCAATGCGCATCGAACAGCCGTGGTCCTTGGCCGCCTTGATAACCTCGCGCACGCGCTCGGAGGAGCCGATGTTGCCGGGGTTGATGCGCAGACAGGCCGCTCCGCTCTCCGCCGCCTCGATCGCGCGCTTGTAGTGAAAATGGATGTCGGCGACGATCGGGACCGTGACCTGAGGCACGATGTGCTTGAGGGCGAGGGCCGACTCGCGATCCGGGCACGACACGCGGACGATGTCGGCGCCGGCCTGTTCGAGGGCGCGGATCTGCGCCACGGTGGCTGCGACATCGCTGGTCAGGGTGTTGGTCATCGACTGCACCGTGATTGGCGCGTCGCCGCCGACCGCAACCTTGCCGACATGGATCTGACGGCAGCGGCGGCGTTCGATATCGCGGTATGGCCTGACGCTCATGGGATCATCCTTTGTCACCATCGCCTGGGTCGCGATCGGTCCCCTCTCATAGATAGAACGTTTTGGCGGGAGGAAAAAGCGCAGCAGCACCTACCGGCGAAATGTCGCCCCCTTGAGGAGCGCTTGCGGTCTGAGCACGATCCTGCGGCGGATCGCGCCCAAGGCGCCGAGCTTCGCGGTCGGTTTGCCATCCACCGTGATCGCCAGGCCGCCGGCATTCCCGGTTCTGAGCGTCAAGCCGGGCTGGTCGGGAACATCATAGCTC
>JBOHME010000263.1:0-1652 GCA_050729795.1 Allostellaceae bacterium
GTCTGGTTCGGCGATCCGCCGACAGGCTGGCGCCATGAGACCGGGCGCGATAGCTTCGGCAGCACCGCCGCCCGGCGCCGCCCTTGGCTCGCGCGCCCGGACCGTGCGGCTGCCGCACCCGCCCGGGTTCGGCGATCACGATCGCGGCAGGAGATGCGGATGGACATGATCGACGACCGGCCCCGCCCGCCCGCCGAGCTCGATGCGCAACCTTTGGTGCAGCAGGCCGCGGCGCTGCGGCCCGTGCTGCGCCGCACTCGCGACGAGATCGAGCGCGAGCAGCGCCTCTCACCGGCGCTGGTCGAGCGGCTGTGCCAGGCCGGGTTCTATCGGATGGTGATGCCGCGCTCCTTGGGTGGGATCGAGGTGGACCCGTTGACCTATCTGCGCGTCGTCGAGCTGTTGGCTGAAGGCGCCGGCTCGGTCGGCTGGAACCTCGCCAATAACAGCATCGGCCAGCTCGTGACCCTCGGGCTGCCGGAGGACGGCGTGCAGGAGATTCACGGCGGCGGCGTCCCGGCGATCATCGCCGGCACCGCCGTGCAGGGCGGCGGCCGCGCGGTGCCGGTCGCCGGCGGCTACCGCGTCAGCGGGCGGTGGCCGTTTGGCACCGGCTGCCAGGAGAGCGCCTGGATGCTGGGCAGCTTCCAGGTTCTCGACGACGGACAACCGCGCTGCCGCCCGGACGGCACTCCGCTCTACTGGCGCGGTGTCTTCGCGCGGGGGGAAGCCGAGATCGTGCCCGGGAGCTGGGACGTGGCCGGACTGCGCGGCACCGGCAGCTTCGACTGGACCGTCGCCGAGGTGTTCCTGCCGGAGCGGCGGAGCGTGGCTCATGCCTATGCGCCACTCGACAACGAATGGCAGCGCTGGCCGGGGATCACCTATGCGTTGCCGGCCACCTGCTGGGTCGGACCGCACCACAGTGCCGTCATCACCGGTATCGCACGGGCCGGGATCGACGCGCTGATCGAGCTGGCCGGCGAAAAGACGCCGCGCGGCCGCACCGGGATGCTGTGCGACAGTCCACAGGTTCAGGAGGCGGTCGGGCGCGCCGATGCGATCCTCGAAGCCGGCCGCGCGCATCGCAGCGCGATGATCGCCGAGCTGTGGGGCACGGTCGCGTCGGGCCGGCAGACGACGCTCGAACAGCGGGCACGCTGCCGGCTCGCCGCGGTCTACGCCGCCGACAGTGCGCGCCAGGCGATGGACCTGGTGTATCGGCTCGGCGGCAGCACCTCGTTTCGCCGCGACAGCCGGCTCGCCGAGTGCTGGCGCGACCTGCACGTCGTCGGCCAGACCGTCACGATCGCGCCCGAGTGGTACCCGATCGGCGGCCGGGTCTATCTCGGGATGGACCCGGGCCCGCGGATGCGCTAACCAGCTATTATCACCCAAAGAGCTAGCGGGTGCCAGCAACGGCTCGCCGTTGCCATTGGCGTGGGTCGCGACTGCTGTGAAAGCAGGCGATTACGTGCACAGCTCCATTGGCGACCCGAAAAAACAGAGCATATGGAAAGTGTCGGAACCGGGCGCGGCGAACGTCAGCATGGACGACAGGAAAGTGGTACGGCGCTGCGCTGATCCGGTCGACGACCGTCCCGACTTCCGTGACGAAGCGAGTGGCCAAGTCAGCATTGCGCGTGCCGCAC
>JBOHME010000264.1:0-1613 GCA_050729795.1 Allostellaceae bacterium
CTATATGACCGCGGCCGGGTTTTTTGGGACGGCGATCGGTATGGCACTGGGCGGTCTGCCGGCGCTGCTGGCGCCGTTCCTGCCTGGCGCGCTTGCCTATCGGCCGCTGTTTGGCCTTGCCGCGTTTGGCGACGTGATCTGTCTGATCGTCCTGGCGCACACGCCCGACCCGCCTGCCCTTGCCGAAACGGAGGAGGAAACGCGGCTGCCGCCGGCCCCAGAGGCGCAGGTGCGGCGGCAGGAGTACGGCCTTCTGGCGCGGCTGGCCGGTCTCAATGCGCTGAATGGGGTCGGCATCGGCCTTGTCGGACCGCTCCTGTCCTGGTGGTTTGCTGAGCGCTATGGCGTCGGGCCTGCCGCGATCGGGCCGGCGCTGAGCGTGGCGCTGCTTCTGTGCGGCTTCGCCTCGCTTGCGGCGGCCGTTGTCGTAAACCGGCTCGGCACGATCCGTCTGATCGTCGGGATGCGCGCTCTCGGTCTTGTCATGCTGGTGCTGCTCCCCTTTGCCCCGAGCTACCCGCTGGCGATGCTGGCCTATGGCCTGCGCCTCATTCTCAACCGCGGAACTGCGGGACCGCGCCAGGCGCTGGCGGTGGGGCTGGTGCGCCCGGATCGCCGCGGTCTCGCCGCCAGCGTCAACAGCTTCTCGATACAGCTGACGCGCTCGGTCGGGCCGGCGCTCGCCGGTCTGATGTTTGGCGCCGATCTCCTGATGGCGCCGTTTCTTCTCGGCGCCCTGTGCCAGGGGATCTATCTCGCCCTTTACGCCCGCGTGTTCAGGGCGCACGATCCGGTGCGCCGGAGTTGACCTCGACAGCGCAGCGGCGCGCGGCGCGCGCAACGGTCATTTTGCCCCGTTTGCCTGGGCCGGCTGAAGCAGGAGGCCGAGCGCGGACGATGCAGTGAAACCTTGTCCGGTCGGAAATTTTCGCGAAGGGAGCGTGTCTTTGCCGGGATGCGCCGGCCCGGCCGGTTCAAGGAGTTTTGAGCGCTCGGGCTCGGGGGATACAGCTTGATTTCATAATCAAGGTTGACGAAAACCGGACCCTGCCGTCCCCTGTGGCCTCTGCCATAAAGGATAGGGGAGGGTCCGATGATCACTCCGTCCTATGTCCGCACGATGACGGCCTACAACGCCGAGATGAACCGGCGGCTTTACGCGGCCGCCGGGCGGCTCGACGACACCGAGCGGCGGACCCAAAAGGGCGCTTTCTGGGGGTCGATCCACGGCACCCTGTGCCACATCCTGTGGGGCGATCGCATGTGGATGTCGCGCTTTGACGGCTGGCCAAAGCCCTCCGCCCCGATCCAGGAGAGCGCGCGGATGATCGAGGATTTTGCCGAGCTTGCTGCGGCGCGGGAAGAGGCCGACGGCGCCATCGCGCGCTGGGCCGACAAGGTCGATGAAACCTGGCTCACCGAGGATCTGGTCTGGTTCAGCGGCGCTGCGAACCGCGAGATGGGCGCCAAAAAGCCGCTGCTCGTGATCCACTTCTTCAATCATCAGACCCATCACCGCGGCCAGGCGCACGCGCTCTTGACGGCGGCAGGGCAGGAGACCGGCGACACCGACCTGTTCCTCCTGATCCCTGCGGCCATCGCCTGATCCGGAC
>JBOHME010000265.1:0-1610 GCA_050729795.1 Allostellaceae bacterium
GAGTGATCCCGGCGGGCAACACAGCACCGCCGACGCCGGTGAGATAGCGGGCGAGAAAGCTCGCCGCCCACTCGCCGACCGAGACCCGAACGGTGCCGCTCAAGCCCGGCAAGGCCGCGACGCGACGCCGCTCCAATGCCAGTGCTGCCAGCTCCAGCTGCTCGGCAGCCGGCAGCAACGCCTCGCCGGCGGCGTTGAGGCGAAGCCCTTCAGGCAGCCGGTCGAACAGCACCGGTCCGCCGAACGATGCTTCGAAAGCGGCGAGCCGGCGACCGACGGTCGGCTGGCTCAAGCCAAGCGCCCGGCCTGCGGCGCGCAGCGAGCCATGGCGGGCGACCGCGAGAAAGATCCGGATGTCGTCCCAGTTCATGCAGAAGCTGTTCCCGATAAGAGCCGATACGTGTCCGTATCACGGTCTCTTGCGTTTGTCGATTGCCGCCATCATCGCGTATCGCTAGCGTAGCCACCGGCGAGAATTGCCGAGACCGGGCACCGATCGCGTTTGCGCGATCGTCGATGGCAGGCGATCGTCGATGGCAGGCGATCGTCGATGGCAGGCGATCGTCAATAGTAGTCCGCGAAGCCGGAGGGAACGGCGCCGATGTATTTCGACCGACGCTTGTGGGAACTGACACGCGGACTGCGCGGCGCGATCGGCTTGGCGATCCTGATGGGGCTCGTCGCCTCGGTGGTCGGCATCGCCCGGTTTGTCCTGCTCGGCATATTGCTGGCGCATGTCTTCAAGGGCGGCGGGTTTCTCGCCGTGGCGATCCCCGCGCTCGGCGTCGCCGTCGCGGTGCTGGTGCGCGGCACGATCGAGCGCCACCGGGCGATGGTGTCGCATCGCACCGCCAGCCGGGTGCAGGCGGAATTGCGGGGCCGGCTCTACGACAAGATCGCGGAGCTGGGTCCGGCCTGGTTTGCCGGCGAGCGCACCGGCGGGGTCATGCTGTCGATCGTCGACGGGGTCGAGCAGCTGCAGAGCTTTTTCGGCCAATATGTGCCGCAGCTGTCGATCGCGGTGCTGACCCCGCTGGCGATCTTCGCCTTTATCGTCTGGTGGGACGTGCCGGTGGCGGCGGTGCTGCTGGTCTTCGCTCTCGTCACGCTGATTGCGCCAACGGTCTTTGCCCAGATCGAGCGGCGGACCAGCCACGAACGCCAGCAGGCGCTGAAGGCGTTCGGCTCGGAGTTTCTCGATGGGGTCCAGGGGCTGCCAACCCTGAAGGCGTTCGGGCAGAGCCGGGCCTTTGGCCAGCGGCTCGCCGCCCGGGCAAACGAGCTGTGCGACAGCACCCTGCGCGTCTTGTCGACGAGTGTCATGACCCGCGGCATCACCGATTGCGGTGTGGCGATCGGTGCCGCCGCGGCGTTGGCGCTCGGCGCCTGGCGGGTCTCGCACGGAGAGATGAGCCTCGAGGCGCTCCTGATCGTGCTGATGGCAGGGACCGAGATCTTCCGCCCGCTGCGTGACCTGCGCATGGTGCTGCATCAGGGCCTGGTCGGGCAGTCCGCCGCCGCCGGGATCAACGCGCTGCTTGCCGCCGAGCCGTTGGTGCCGGCGCAGCCGGCGGATTTGCCGGCGCGCGCACCAGGGCCGGCTGACGCCC
>JBOHME010000266.1:0-1602 GCA_050729795.1 Allostellaceae bacterium
CCCTTCAAGTCTTCCGTCCAGTCGTGCACGCCGGCGTAGTCCACTCCCGCCTTAAAAATATCCGAATTGCGCGCCAGGCCCATCGCGGTCAGATAGCCGCCGTAGGAGCCGCCCCACAATCCGATCCTGTGGGGGTCGACGAAAGGCAGTGACTGCAGATATCTCGCGCCTGCCACGACGTCCTGATACTCCGACGCACCCTGCGGCCCCCAGTGCGCCGGCTCGCGAAAGGCGCGCCCGTACATCGTGCTCAAGCGGTAGTTCACCGACAGCACCACGAATCCGCGGCTCGCGAGATATTCGTTGGCGGCGTACATATAGTTGTAGGCGTCCATCGGATGGAAGCCGAGGAGCATCTGCCGAAACGGCCCGCCGTGCGTGAAGATGAGGCCGGGGCTGTGCGGCGCGTGAGCGCGCGGCACGAACAGCTGGCCGTGGATCTGCAGCCCATCGAGGCTTTTGAAAACCACGTCCCTCGGCTGCACGAACTGATCCGAGGGATAACCGGCGGGCAGCGCGTCCGCGGCGATCATCTGGCGCCCGCGCGCCGTCAAACGATAGGGCATCGCGGGCTTGATCGCCGTCGAGCCGAAGAAGGCGATGTGGCGTCCATCGCCCGTGACCACTGGTGACCATTCAATCGAAGCGCCGCTCGTCAGTGCGACCGGGCCAGGGCGGTCGACGGGCACGCGCCAAAGATGTCGGCGGTCCACATCATTTTCGTTGGAAGCATAAAGCAGCGCTTTGCGATCCGCGGTCAAGGCCACTGGGCCATTGAAGGAGAAGTTTCCCGGGGTGAGCAGCACCGGCGCGCCGCCATCGGCTGCAACCGAATACAGATGCACCCAGCCACCCTCCTGCGAAGCGAACACGATGCGCCTGCCCGCGGCAAACTGAAACGCGTTGTCTTCCCAATCACCTTCGTCGAGATACGAGCCGTTCGCATCGTTGGTGCTTTGCCAGAGTACTTTCGTCTCGCCGCTGGCTGCGTCCCAGACCTCAATCGTCCACGGTTGTGGTCGACCGGAGAGAAATGGGTTGCCATTCCCCATCACCCGGATGAATGCCAGCTTGGAGCCATCGGCTGACCAGCGCGGCAGCGTGTCATGAAATACGCTCGGGTCTATGTAGCGCAGCGTTGCACTGCCGAACCGATAGATGCCAATCAGCGCGTGGGTGCCGCGGTCGCTGACGAAGGCAATCTCCTTACCGTCGGGCGACCATCGCGGCTGGGAATTGTCCCCGCGGATGTAGGCGAGCGGTCGTGCGGGCTTTGCGCCCGATACCGGCGCCAGCCGCAACTCATGCGGTCCGCTCCAGATCGCATATTTCCCGTCGGGGGAAATCTGGATGTCCTCGCAGTCCTCGGGGGTGCAGTTCATCGTGCCCAGCAGCCGCGGTTTGCCGCCCGCCACATCGGCCGCCCACACCTGTTGCTCGGGCTGCTGCACGTTACTGGTCGGGTCTGCCACTTCGCCCTGTGCGTTGGTCTCACTGCCACGCGCATACACCACCGTGCGGCCGTCCGGCGTGAGCCGCAAGCTCGCAATCGGCATGCCATCATCGCCGGTATAATGTGTCAATTGATGACCGGCGAAATCT
>JBOHME010000267.1:0-1598 GCA_050729795.1 Allostellaceae bacterium
CGCCAGTAAGACTCACCCGCACGTGCTCGAGGGACAATGGGACATTGCGCTGCGTGACCTCGACTTCGCGATCGGCATCGACAGCAATCACGACAGCCAGATCACCTGGGCAGAGGTGCAGGCGCACCGCACGGCGATCGAGAGCTACGCACTGTCGCGCCTGGCAATCAAGGGCGATGGGCTCGCCTGCGCGCTGCGCCCGACGGGGCAGAAGATCGACGATCACACCGACGGTGCGTACGACGTGATCCTCTTCAACGCGACGTGCGACAAGGAAGTCCCGAGCCGCATCGCCATCGTCTACCACCTATTCAACGATGTCGATCCGTACCACCGCGGCATCGTGACGATCCACGCCAACGGCATTACGACCGGCGCGGTGCTCGGTCCGGAAAGCCCCGAGACTACCCTCGACCTGCGCAAGCCCGACCGCTGGGCAGAGTTCCGCAGCTTCGTGACCGACGGCATCTGGCACATCTGGACCGGTATTGACCACCTGCTCTTCATCCTCTCGCTGCTGTTGCCTGCCGTGATGATGCGCCGCCGCATCGAGGAACAGGATCGCGCGCTCCGGAAATGGAACGGCAGTGGTCGTCGCTCGAGCGGTGCAAGAGAGGGTCTGGTCGCACGCTCCATGTGCGCGATCCGAAGCAGCGTCGCGACTGACGGGGCGGTTGGCGTCGCTGCCTTGGAGTTTGGCGGCGCTAGCGCTGCGGGCGAGGCGTTGACCGCAGCGCGACCGCGCGCGCGTTACGAGTGGGTCGCGGTGCCATCCTGGTGGCCGGCTTTCATCGATGTCATCAAGGTGATCTCCGCGTTCACGCTATCGCATTCGGTGACGCTCACCCTCGCGGTGCTCGGCATCGTCGACCTGCCCAGCCGATTGGTGGAGTCCGGCATCGCGATCTCGGTCATGGTCGCGGCGGCGAACAACCTCTATCCGGTGGTCAGAGAGCGCGTCTGGCTGATCGCCTTCGCCTTCGGCTTCGTGCATGGGTTGGGATTCGCGAGCGCCCTGTCCGGCCTGCAGCTGCCGCCGCTATCGATGGCCGCATCGCTCGGTGGCTTCAATGTCGGCGTCGAGATCGGCCAGGAAGCGATCGTGCTGCTCGTCATGCCGATCGCGTTTCTGATGCGACACACGCGCTTCTATCGTGACGGCGTGCTGCGCTGGGGCTCGGTCATCATCATCGCGCTGGCCACCGGCTGGCTGATCCAGCGCGCCTTTGACATCTTGATTCCGGGCTTCAGCGCAATCCTGCCAAACTGATGGTCCGTCAGAAGCTTGTCTCCACGTTGGTGGTTTGTCGCACCGGGCCCCCGCTCTCGGGCGCGACGCACAGCCCGAGGCGAGAGGGTGATTCTGGCGCTCGCTCTGCGCGCTGATCGGTTCGCGCTTGCGAGCCCGACGTTTGCGGCGGGGCGCAATGGTGTGTTCGACTACCTCGGCCGCAGTTGCGGGCGACTCCTCGCCAGCGAGACTCGCCTTGCGCAAGATCGTAAAGAGCTCGAGCGCCATGGCCTGAAAGGTATCGGCCGCGCTCGCCGTCTCGCATTTGCGCTTGACCGCCGGATCGACCCCACTGGCGAGATCCCGG
>JBOHME010000268.1:0-1598 GCA_050729795.1 Allostellaceae bacterium
GTTCTGAAACTCCGCAATCTCGAAGATCACGTTGAACTGCGAGATCGGGTGCGGGCCGCGCGGCTCGTCGCTGAAGGCGCCGGGTTCGACCTTGAATTTCTCAATCAGCGTCTCGCGCAGCCGCGCCGCCACCGGCTTGGTTGCAGAGTCGTAGTAGACGTGGGCGTGAAAGCCTCGGTTCTCGCTCATGACATTCCTCCTGGCAAATTCTCTCAAGCGGTTGCGCTCTCCGCGTCGAGCCGTGCGGCGATCTTGCGGCTGATTTCGGCGCGCCACTCCTCGATCGGCCTGAAGCCGGGCTGGGCGCGGCAATAGGCTTCGGTATCGCGGTAGACTTCGGCTTCGCTCTTGCCGAGATCGATCTTGAAACCGCAGGGTTGCGGCACATACCAGGGCGTGTCGCAGAACATCTCGATCTGGTTGCCCTCGGGGTCCTGAAAATACACCGACCAGGCGTTGCCGTGGCTGACCGGGCGGATGCCCTGGCAGCCCGCGGCGCTCACCTTGCGATAGGCGCGCTGCACTTGGGCGAGCGTGCCGACGTTGAACGACACCTGCTGCACCATCGGGGTTTCGCTGTCGGTGGTGCGGCCGCGCACCAGCACGACCTGGTGATGGTCGCTCGGGTTGCGCGACAGAAAGGTGATGCGGCCGTCGGGCGCGCCGTCGCTGACGACAAAGCCGAGAACCTTGGTATAGAAGTCGATCATCCGCGGCACATCGCTGACATAAAGCCCGACATGGCTGAGGCGCGGCGACTCTTCCTGCGGCATGGCGGTCCCTCCGTGATGACGCTCCAGGCGATATAGCAATCCTCATATCATCTATCAAATCGATAGATGATATGATATCCATTCGTATCATGGATATTCGGACCGTCGATCTGAACCTGCTGAAGGCGTTTGACGCGCTGATGGCCGAGCGCGCCGTGACCCGCGCCGCCCTGCGCATCGGTCTGTCGCAACCGGCGATGAGCCATGCCCTGTCGCGTCTCAGGGGTCTCTTTGCCGATGAGTTGTTTGTGCGCAGCGCGAGCGGGATGGAGCCGAGCGCGCGAGCGCGCGAGATCGCGCCGCTGATCGCTGCGGCGATCGAGCGGATCGAGGCGGCGCTCAGCCTCGGCGCCGGGTTTGATCCGCTGACGAGCACGGCGACCTTCACCGCCGGCATGGCCGAATATGCCGAGATCGCCCTTGTCGGACCGCTCGCTCGGGCGTTTGCCGAAAGGGCGCCCGAGGCGACCTTGCGGCTCCTGCCGGCAACCGGCGTCGGCATCGCCGAGCAGCTTGAGCGCGGCGCGATTGATCTGGTTGTCGCGCATGTCGGCAACCTGTCGGCGCCGATCGAATCGACCGTCCTGCTGCACGATCCGTTTGTCGTCGTCGCGCGGCGGGACCATCCGGTCGCCGCCCGGCCGATGGCCCTCGAAGCCTATGCGGCGCAGAACCACATGCTGGTGTCGCCGCGCGGCGCGACCACGGGCGCGCTCGACCGCATTCTGGTCGATTTCGGGCTGAGGCGGCGGATCGCTCTCCTGGTCGCGACCTATCTGGCGGTACCGTCGGCGCTCGCCGCCTCCGACCTGGTCGCGACGGTGC
>JBOHME010000269.1:0-1592 GCA_050729795.1 Allostellaceae bacterium
CGACATATCGCTGGTTCGCCTGGTCGAGACCAGCCCGGCGCACCGCGGTGTGTTGCGCCATCTGGTCGGCCTTGCCCGCAGCATCGGTTTCGGCCTCGTCGCCGAAGGCGTCGAGAGCGCGCGGGAGGCGGCGCTCTTGAGCGCCGAGGGTGTCGGTTATCTGCAGGGCTATCACTTCGGAAAGCCGACGGTGGAGCGGATATGGCTCGCCAGAGCCGCCGCCCCGGAGGCCGCGATCGCAAAGGCGGGCTGAGCGGCCGTCCCGGTTTACGCCGCAGCACTCCGATGCCGGCGTCGGTGCGGAAGGGTTGGGTGAACTTCCAGACCTCTGGTGTGGCGGTTCGTCCGCGGGGAGGGGGGTGCCGGCGGCAAGCCTGGGCGATGCCCCCCTCACCCTTTCATCCCTGCTCCCCGCTCCGCTCCCGGTCGAGCGAATCGAGCTGACGCTGCAACGCCGCGATCTGGTCTTCCAGCCGCTTGAGGCGTGGGTCTTCGCTGCCGCGTGACGGCGTCGGCTCGGCGGCGGGCGGGTGCTCCTCACGCGCATAAGGCGACAGCACGCGCAGCGCACGCTCGAACAAGGCGATGTTCTGCTTGCCCATCTCCTCGAACTGGCCGAACGGGAACATGCCAAACGTTGCCTGCAGGCTCTTGCGCATCTGCTCCTGGTTGCGGGCGAAGGCGATCATCGCCTGTTCCAGGTATCCCGGTACGAGGAACTGCATGCTGTCCCCGTAAAAGCTGATCAATTGACGCAGAAAGCTGATCGGCAGCAGGTTGCGGCCTTTCTGCTCCTCTTCCATGATGATCTGGGTCAGCACCGAGCGGGTGATGTCCTCGCCGGTCTTGGCGTCATGCGCGACAAAATCGCCGCCCTCCTTGATCAGCTTGGCAAGGTCGTCGAGCGTCACGTAGCAGCTGGTCGCCGTATTATACAGGCGGCGGTTGGCATATTTTTTGACGATGACCGGTTTCCTGCCGCCTGTCGGGTCGTTATCCTGGGTGCTCATCTGCGCGGTATCCGGCCTGAGGCAAGGTGCGAGCCGCCAACCATACAGCCTTGGCCGGGTTCACCCCAGCTAAAGACTCCTTTCCCGCATCCCGATGCGGGCACGGGACGCGGCGGCTGTTCTGGCGGCCGCAGCAGCTAAGGGTCCGCGCGGCTCGACCGGAGGGGGCGGGGACAGATATGATCCCGTGAGGCTTTGGGAAATGCGGATGATTTCCCACATGACCGTTAACCCTGAGAAGGAGATTTTCGGATGACCGAGATCGTCATCGCGGGCGCTGCCCGCACCGCCATCGGCGCCTTCAACGGCGGCCTCGCTCCCCTGCCCGCGCACAAGCTCGGCGAAACGGCGATCGCCGAGGCGCTGCGTCGCGCGCAGGTCGAGCCAAAGGACGTCTCCGAGGTCGTCATGGGCCAGATCCTCAGTGCCGGCGAGGGTCAGAACCCGGCGCGCCAAGCGGCGGTTGGCGCCGGCATCCCCTATGAGGTGACGGCCTATGGGGTCAACCAGTTGTGCGGCTCCGGGCTGCGCACGGTGGCGCTCGGCTACCAGGCGATCCTTCTCGGCGACAGCCGGATCGTC
>JBOHME010000270.1:0-1584 GCA_050729795.1 Allostellaceae bacterium
GCTGCCGACGTTTTTCACCGGCCTCCTGTTCATCCTCTTGTTCAGCATCGATCTCGGCTGGCTCCCGTTTGTCTACCGCGCCGATCTCGGCGTCGCCGGCTGGCAGTGGGTCTGGCAGGAGTTCCGTCAGGCGGTGATGCCGGTCGCCGTGCTGGCCCTGTTTCAGGGCGCTTCGTGGATGCGCTATGTGCGCGCGGCGGTGCTCGACGTCATCCACCTCGACCATGTCACCACCGCCCGCGCCAAAGGGCTTTCCGAGCGCGTGGTGGTGGCAAAGCACGTCGTGCGCAATGCGCTCGCGCCGATCGTCACGATTGTCGCCTTGCAGATGCCGGCGGTGTTTGGCGGCGCCATCGTCACCGAGCAGATCTTTCGCGTTCCCGGCATCGGATCGCTCTTGATCAGCGCCATCCTGGCCAACGACACCCCGGTCATCATGGCGGTCAGCTTTGTTTTTGCCTGTCTGGTCATCGTGTTCAACGTGGTTGCCGATCTTCTTTATGGCTGGCTCGACCCTCGCATCGCCTACCGCTAGCGACCGGATAGAGGCCGCCCGCGCCCTCTCGCCCGGCCGCGAATCCTGGCGCCGCTTTCGCCGCCACCGGCTGGCGGTGGCGGGCGCGGTCGTGCTCCTGGCGATGATCGGCGCGGTGCTGATCGGACCCTTTCTGTGGCGCGTGCCGATCGGCCAGATCGATTTTGCCACCCGTCTGGCGGGGCCGTCCTGGACCCATCCGCTCGGCACCGACAATCTCGGCCAGGATCTCCTGGCCCGCATGCTCTATGGCGGGCGCATCTCGCTGGCGGTCGGGTTTGCCGCGATGCTGGTGGCGCTCATCGCCGGGACCGCGATCGGGGCGCTCGCCGGCACCGCCCGCGGCGCTCTCGACATGGCGCTGATGTGGCTGACCGACCTGTTTTTATCACTGCCGCAATTGCCGCTCCTGCTCCTGATCATCTATCTGTTCCGCGAGGCACTGGTCAAACGGGTCGGGACCCAGTTCGGCATCTTTCTGCTGATCGTCACGGTGATCGGCGGGTTCCGCTGGATGCCGGTGGCGCGCCTCGTGCGCGCCCAGTTTCTCTCGCTGCGCGAGAAGGAGTTTGTCGAAGCAGCGCGCGCGCTTGGCGCCAGCCAATGGCGTCAGGTGACGCGGCACATCCTGCCCAATTCGCTGGGACCGGTGATCGTCGCCGGCACCATCGAGGTGGCCAACGCGATCATCGCCGAATCAACCCTGTCCTTTCTCGGCCTCGGCTTTCCGCCCGACATCCCGACCTGGGGGCGTCAGCTCTACGACGCCAAGGACTATCTCGACATCGCGCCGCACTGGGCGATGTGTGCCGGCGGCGCGATCTTTCTCGCCGTGCTGGCGATCAATTTTGTCGGCGACGGGTTGCGCGACGCGCTCGATCCGCGCAAGGTCATGTGAGGTGTCCCCGCTCCTCGAAATCCGTGGCCTCAAGGTACAGTTCGCCACCGGCGGGGGTGTCGTGCAGGCGGTTGACGGGGTCGATCTCGCGCTTGCCCCCGGCGAGACCCTGGGGGTTGTCGGCGAGTCGGGTTGCGGCAAGACGGTCACT
>JBOHME010000271.1:0-1580 GCA_050729795.1 Allostellaceae bacterium
ACCCGCACCCTAGCCGGCCGCGGCGGTTAACGCAAGTCGCTTGCGAAAAAGCTCGGCCGCGGCGTCTCAGGCCAGCTCGGGAACCGCGCCCGCCTCGGCGGCGACGAGCTCGATCTGTCCGATCGTTTCCTTGCCAAAGAGCAACGGGATAAAGGCGCCGACCGCCACCACCCCGAGGATCGTGCCAAAGTAGATCACCGGCGAGCCGGTATGCGGCGCGATGAAAAACGGCACCAGACCGCCAGCGAATATCCGCCCGAACGACTCGCCGAAGATGTGGCCGCGGCCGCGCAGCGCCGTCGGGAACTGCTCCGAGAGATAGACGCGGGTGGCGGTGAAGCAGGACAGCGCGGTAAAGCCGGTCAGCAATCCGCCCGCCGTCATCACAATGCCCGCGTAGGGTCCGGCCTGGTGCGCCAGCAGCATCAGGCAGATGCCGGGCAGCGATCCGCCGAGCGCATAGAAGATCGTCCAGCGCCGGCCGATAATCTCCATCAGAAAACCGGTAAACCCCTTTCCAAAAAAGCTCGCCGCATAGACCACCGAGGTCAACCCCAGGCTCGAAGCAATTGCGTAGCCCTGATCGGTCAGCGCTTTTGGCAACAGCACCGCAATCAGAAAGAAAGCGATGCCGCCGCAGCCGCCGGTCACCACCCCGACCACGGTCCAGCGCAACTGGCCCTTGGCGAACAAGGCCCAATAGGGCGGCATCTTCTCGCGGGCGGTGGCGTGAACGGCGCCGAGCGCCTCGATGGTCAGCAGCGGCACGCGGCTGCCGCTGCGCCGGATGATCTGGTTGACGATATCGACGGCGGTCTGCGCCCGGCCCCGGCGCAAGTGCCAGCGCGGGCTTTCCGGCAGCAGGAAGTAGATGATTGCGGGGACAAAGATCAGCGCCAGCCCGCCCGGCAAGGCGAGAAGGCGAAAGGCGTCGGCGTTGCCGGCGATCATCCCGGCGATAAACGGTACGATGGTAAAGGAGGAGGCCAACGCCATCTCGTAGGCCGCGGCGGAGGTGCGCCGGTGCTGCGCCGGCATCAATTCGGTGGCGATCGGGTAGGTCGCCGAAACAACGCCGCCGGCGCCAAGCCCGGTCAACAGCCGCAGGATGATCAGCTGCTCGGGATCTCGCACCAGCGGGATCAGCAGCGTCAGAAACGTCGTCGAAATCACGCCGATCAAGAGGATGGCCTTGCGGCTCAACCGGTCGCCGATGACCGAGAACGCAAAGCCGCTGATCGTCAGCGTGATGCTCGGGCCGAGGATGAGCCACTGGATGTCGGACCCGGTCAGGTGCAGCGGCGCCTTGGCCAGCACCAGGAGCGAACCGGTCATCACCAGATCGTAGCCCTCGATAAAGCCGGTGAGGGAGAGCACAAAGATGATCAGGATCTGGTAGGGGCTGAAGGGAATGCTGTCCATCTTGCTGCCCAGCACACGGCTGGGATTGCTGGCCGGAACCTCTGCAAGAACTGTTGCACGCATGGTGTCTCACCCCGGTTGGTGCAACCCGGAGTCCATTGCGGCAAGACCGATCGGCGAGGCCGAATGTTCTTTGCTGTGCGGAATCGGTATCCGGT
>JBOHME010000272.1:0-1556 GCA_050729795.1 Allostellaceae bacterium
GTCATCTTCAGCCCAAGGGGCCCTGAAAGACCTGGTCCATGTAGGTGTCGGAAAGCGGCTCCAAGGTCGCCGGCCAGTCGCGCGTCACCTGCCGTCGCGCCGAGGCCGGCCGCACCCGCCCGTCCCAGCCGACCTGTTCCATGTAATAGTAGAGCTGGATCAGATGGCCGTCGGGGTCGCGGGCAAAGGCCGCGTAATCGATGCCGGGATAAAGCTCGGGCGGGATCGCGTCGATGAATTCGACCCCGTGCGCCTTCAGAAAGGCGACCGCCTGACGCAACTGCTCATAGCTGCCGAGTTCGACCCCAAAGGACATGCAGGTGGTGTGTGCGGACAGGCCGAGCGTCGCCCGCAGCTCCTTTGGGAACAGGGCGAGGCTGTGGTGCTCGGCGCCGCACCGCAAAAAGCGGCAGCGGGCGCCGCGATAGACGCTGTCCTCGCTGACGGTAAAGCCGAGGCGCCCGGTATAGAACGCCCCGGCTCGTTCGACATCCTCGACAAACAGACTGACCGGCCCGATCTTTGTGATCTTGAACGGCCGCGGCAGCAGCACCCCCTCGACATCATAGGTCGCGGAAAGACCGTTGCCCGCGCGGTGGCCGGAGAAGATGTCGATCCCCTTCTTCTCCGCCTCGGCCACCTCGGCAGCTTCGGAGATTTGCGGCAGCGGCGGCTTTTCGCGAAAACCGCGGTCGTACATCGCGCGCGGCTTGCTCGCCCCGTTCCAGCCGATCTGCTCGATGCCGTAATAAAGTTCGTTGGTGTGGCCGTCGGGATCATAGACGTAGACGTGCCAGTTGCTCCCCGGCATGTCGCGCCCGACCCGCTGGATCGGCACCTGGTGCTCGGCGAAATAGGTGTGGGCGTCGCTGATCTCCTTGAGACTGCCGCATTGCCAGGTGATCTGGTTGATCGTCACCTCGGGGGCGAATTTGCGGTCGGCGCGATGCGCCATGACCTTTTGCGGGAACAGGACAAAGGCGTGGTGATCGGTGCCGTAGCGCATGAAAGTGCCGCGGCTGTCGCCAAGATCGGCGTCCTTCGGGAACCATGGCATCTGCGCGAAATCGAGCGTATCGGAGGCTTTGAAGCCCAGGAGGTCGCCGTAGAACGCGCGGCCCTCGGCGAGTTTTGTGACATTGAAGCCGAAATGGCCGAGGCGGCGGATCTTGAACGGCCGCGGCAGAAAGACCCCGCCGACGGCATAGCGCTCAGTTGCGGATGGCATTGTTCGCTTCCTCTCCCACACGTTCCCTGTTTCTGATTCTTAGCGCAGCCCCGCCGCCGCGCCAAGTCGCGCCTCTTATACTCCCTCTCCGCCCTCGGGGGCGGAGAGGGTCGGGGTGAGGTGGGGGATTCCAGAGCGTCGGCCAGCACCCACCTCACCCTCCCCATCGCTGCGCGACGGGTCCCCTCCCTCTCCCCCTGAAGGGCGGAGAGGGTCTCATTGGGCTTGCAGCACCTCGGCGCCGGCGGCGGGTTCGAGTTCGCAGGCGTTGACCGTCATCGCCAGCATCGCATAGTAGCCGATGGCGCCGGTCAGTTCGATCAGACCC
>JBOHME010000273.1:0-1555 GCA_050729795.1 Allostellaceae bacterium
CGAACCACAGCCCGTCCTCGAGCGCGAAATCGTCGCCGACCAGCTGCGACTGCCCGGTGCGCACCACCGGCAAGACGCTGTCCTCGAAAGCGAGCCGGTGCGGGCTGTCCTCGCCGCGCTCTTGCACGCCCTGCCAGTGATCGAACTCGCGCCGCGCCATGACATAACGGGCATTGGGAAAGGTCGGGACCCAGCGGCCGTTGTCGAGCCTTGTGTTCCAGCCGACATGGTCCCAGTGCAGATGCGTGCACATGACGTAATCGACGGCTTCGGGCTCGACCCCGGCGGCCGCGAGATCGGCCAGGTAATTGCTGCGCAACCGGTGGAATTGCGGGCGCGACGGCCGCTCCTTGTCGTTGCCGAGGCAGGAATCGATGAGGATCGTATGGTGCCCGGTTTTGACCACGAAACTATGAAAGCTGAAGATCAGCTTGCCGCTTTCGGGGTCGATCAGCCGCGGCCCGGTCAGGTCCGGGTTGGCACGCAGCACCTCGGGGTCGAAATCGGGCAGAAAATCTGCGGGCGCGATAAACGGCCCCTCGTATTCAGTGATGCGCCGCACCTCGAAATCGCCGATCCGTGTCCCTTGCATGCTCGCGCCTCCACCTTGTCCGCCGGCGGCCGAGCCTACGCCGGGGCGCGGCTGTGGTCGAGAGGTGCGGATCAGGCTTCGACGAGGTCGAGCCGGCGCCTGATCAGCGCGATATCGCCGGCCATGCGCTCGACCCGCCCGGAGACGCTGGCGTATTAGGCCTCGATCAGACCGAGCCGCTGCTTGATCTCGACGAGATCGGCCTTGATCTCGACAGTATCGCCACGCATGGCTCGAAGCAGCTCCAGGACGAGGTCGGCGCGGTGATCGCTCATCGCCTCATCGTAGGGTCGGGCGCTTTGGATTTCAATCTGGTAGGCGCGAAAGGGAATCGAACCCTTGACCTCTCCCATGTGGTAGGAGCGCTCTGCCACTGAGCTACGCGCCTGCAGGACGGCCTATGGTCGGCCAAAGCTATGGCGGCGGCTGATGGTGGGCGCGACAGGGATTGAACCTGTGACCCCACCCGTGTGAAGGGTGTGCTCTCCCGCTGAGCTACGCGCCCGCTCTCGCCGGCGGCATATAGGCGGCGGCGCGAAACCCTGTCAAGGCGATCCGCCGTGGCAGATCCTGCCGGCGCATATCCGGACGCGCCTATTCGATGACCGGTGGCGCCCAATCGTCGAACGCAGATACGCGCTCGATCCTGACCCCGTTCCATCGCAACGAGCTGTCGGATCCCCGCAAAAAGCGCAGATAGGGGCTGATGCACGCAGACCGGCACCTAGCAGGCTGCTGAAAAAGGGGCTTGCCGTTTTTGCGCGCTGTGCTGCCCTGGAGCGGGGACGGGGGTGGCGATGCGCGGCGACGATGAGATTTGCGGTAGCCTTTTCAGCTACATAGACCTGGAGAGCCGGGTTCGGGCGGATCATCCGCTGCGAGTGATTCGCGAGGTTGCCAATGCGGCGCTGGCAGCGCTGTCTGGTGGGTTCGAACCGCTCTATTCGCCGATCGGTCGCGGCT
>JBOHME010000274.1:0-1540 GCA_050729795.1 Allostellaceae bacterium
AGTCCGATTTCGCGGCTCTGCACGGATTCGTGAGTCAGGTGCGGAGCGCGGGCTGCGAGGTCGCGATCGTCCACGCGCGCAAGGCCGTGTTGGGAGGGTTGTCACCGAAAGACAATCGCGAGGTGCCGCCGCTTCGCTACGATGTGGTGCGGCGATTGAAGCGGGACTTCGCGGACCTGCCGGTGATTGTCAACGGCGGGTTCCGCACCGCGGCCAGTGTCGTCGAGGCGCTGACCTGGTGCGACGGAGTGATGCTGGGACGGGAGGCGTATCACCGCCCCTTCGTGCTGAGCGAGCTGCAGCGGATGCTCGGCGGAGCCGCCTCGCGCTTCGAGCCGCCGACCCGCGAGGCGCTGCTCGAGCGGATGGCGAGGTACGCGCAGCGGCAGCTCGCGCAGGGCGATCGCTTGTCTGCGGTCACGCGGCACATGCTCGGGCTATACGCCGGCGAGCCAGGCGCCCGAGATTACCGTCGCCTTCTCAGCGAAGGAGCCAGGGGAGCGGGCGCGGGGCCGGACCTGATCCGGCGCGCGGCCTCCCTTTCCTCCAGAGCGAAAGCAAGCGAATGAGCGGGTCCGCGCAGCGCCGGCCCCGAAGGGGCGAGGCCCAGGATGGGCTGAGCAAATCGCCGCGAGCGATTTGCGTCAATGCACAAGCCACA
Source organism: Allostellaceae bacterium (assembly GCA_050729795.1). GTDB lineage: Bacteria > Pseudomonadota > Alphaproteobacteria > ATCC43930 > CGMCC-115725 > AP-15. The sequence goes on from JBOHME010000274.1 coordinate 662, forward strand.
GCCGTAGCGGGCCAAAGCCTCTCTGGTATTATGGCCACCCTACGTCGTCGCCTTGCCCGTTCGGGGTCTAGCAAGGGTGGGCGGCTGGCTGCGCACTCTACATGGGCAAGGACATCGAACTCGCCATACTGTTTGCCGACGTCGTCGGTTCTACCCGGCTCTATGAGCTGATGGGAGACCTGCGCGCGCGCGATATGGTGTCGATCTGCATCGATGTCATGCGCAGCGCGACGGAACAGCGCCATGGGACGGTGATCAAGACCATGGGCGACGAGGTCATGGCGACCTTCCCCAGCGCCGATGAGGCGCTGAATGCGGCGGCGCAAATGCAGCAGCAGATCTCGACGCACGCCCAGCTCAAGGTCGACGGCCAGCCGGTCGCGATCCGCATCGGCTGCCATTTCGGCCCGGTAGTGCTGGAGAGCCGCGACGTCTTCGGATCGACCGTGCACACGGCCAATCGCATGACGAGCCAGGCCAAGGCTGGTCAGATCATCACAACCGCAGCCACCGTCGACCACCTCTCGCCGGAATGGCGCGCCAACTGCAGGCTGATCGACACGGCGCCCATCAAGGGGCAGGGCAACGAGGTGCCGCTCTACGAGGTGCTGTGGCAGACGGAAGACGTCACCAGCATGGTCCCGGCGATCGCCCTCAAGGGGCGGCAGGTGGTCGCGCGTCTGCGCTTGCGCTGGCTCGATCACGAAGTCGTCGTCGACGAGCGACACCCGAGCGTCACCATCGGACGCGCCGAGGACAACGATCTCGTTGTGAAGGGGAATCTCATCTCCCGGCTGCACGCGCGCATCGAGCTCAGCCGCAACAAGCTCGTGCTGATCGATCAGAGCACCAATGGCACCTTCGTGCAGACCCTCGGCG
>JBOHME010000275.1:0-1532 GCA_050729795.1 Allostellaceae bacterium
CGCGGCCGCTCACGCGCGCATAGCCCATGCCGATGCCAAAGGTGTCGTCGTCGCGATGCGGGAACGGTTCGTGCAGGGTGATCCCGGCGTTGAGGCTGAAATCGATCAGGTTGCGATCGCCGAGAGGCGTCCCCATCGGCCGGATGAACAGATTGAGGGTCTTGTCGAGTTCTTCCGGGTCCTGCCAGATCATCCGATCGAGGACCGCATAGACGGCCCAGTCGCCGCGGTGCATCCGCGGGATGCCGGTGCTCAGAGGGTTGACGAGAGAAAGGCCGGTATTGTCGATCGCCTGGTCGGCAAAGGGCTTGGTATCGTACCAGAGGCCGATCTTGTAGGTGCGTGCGAGCGGCTGCGCTTCGCTGGCCGAGACCGTCGTGCCGAGCGCCGGATAGGCGTACTGCAACTCGGCGATGGCGAGCGTGCCGTTCCAGGGGAAGCTGAGACCCGACGGGTTCTGCTGCTGCGGATCGCCGGGGGCGTTGGTGCCGACCGGGCTGCCGCTGAAAACGCCCGTCAGAAAGGTCCAGGCGTCGAGGGGGCGGCCCCGCAGCCGCACTCCCAGCGCCGAGAGCGGGTAGGCCGGGCCGCCCCCCGGCAGATCGGCCGAGGGCAGCATCGGCCAGCCGAACATCGTGTTGACAAAGGGGAGCGCATTCTGGCTGACCATGAATTCCTGGTCGAGGCTCTGCTGCCCGAGCTTTACGTCATAGCGGGCCTCGCGGCCGAATTTCTGGTCGTACCAGAGCTCCCACAGCCGGGTGGCGCGGTCGGCCTCGATGCCGCTCGCGGTCTGCAAGGTAAGGAGGTTGTCGGCGCTGAGGTTGCGGCCGTGGATCTGAAGGGCGCTGGCGTTGAAGGTGCCGCCATACCAGCCAAAGGCGCGCTGCGTATCGAGTTGCAGGACCATCTGGGTGAGACCGTCATAGCGGGCGCCCTGCCGCACCCCGCCCGTCACATTGCCGAGCACCTCGCTCGTCTCTTGCAGACCGAGGGACATCCCGTAGCGGCTGAGGAGCGTGCGCAGACCCCACATGTCGCCGAGCAGGTAGTTGGTCCGCGACAGGTTTGAGAGAAACCCGAACGGTCCGGTTGCGGGCAGACCCGTCGCAAAACTTTCCGGTGCGGTCGGAAGCGGGACCGCGGGCGGAGCCGCCGCTGCGGGCAGGGTCCATGCGGCGGACAGGACGCAGCCAAACACGCTGCCGAGACCGGCCCGCAACAGCCTGCCGACAGGTTCGTTCTTTGGGAAAAGAGGATGGGGTGCTGCCATCGGTGAAGCACAAGCTGACGTTCTCGCTCGAAATGATAATGCGAACCATTCGCATTAGCAACACGCTGCACGCGCCTGCCGAACGCGGAGCCGATGGCGCGGTCAAATGCCGGATCGCGGTCGGATTTGATCCGCGGCCACCCGCGTCTTGCAGTGCGCCCCGATTAGGGCAACAAAGACGCGGGTGCTCGGGCCAACCGGGCACGGGCGATCCGCAGCGGCGATACGGGAACAACCATGACCAGCAGGGACGAACTGA